>JBAYFS010000030.1:0-17454 GCA_041667045.1 Elusimicrobiaceae bacterium
CGGGGTTTTTGCGGTCCGCCAGGAATTCCAGATTGTCGTAAATCGCGCCCATCCAGATACTGAGCTTTTCGTCTTTGCTGCCGGGCAGAAATCCGATATCGCGCCCCACCGGCACGATGGAACGGCAGATTACCAGCCGCCGGTAGACGTCCTCGTCAATCGCTTTCTGCAGGCCCGCCGCCAGGGTGATGAGGGTTTTCCCCGTTCCCGCCTGGCCGACGAGGGTTACTATATCAACGGAATCGTCCAGCAGCAGTTCCATGGCGAAACGCTGTTCCTTGTTGAGCGGTTTGATTCCCCAGCAGACCGGATCCGGCTGGTGCAGCGGGCGGATCATCCCGTCTTTCGCGCTTACCCGCCCGATGGCTGAATGTTTCGGGTTCGTCCGGTCCTTTAATATAAGGAACTGGTTGGGATAAAAAGTGCCTTCCTCCAGTTTTATTTCGCGGTTCTGGTAGAACAGATCAATAATGGGCCCGTCCACCTCCACTTCGGCGGTGCCGGCGTAAAGGGTGTCAACGTTGACTTTCCCCGCCTCGTAATCTTCTGCCTCGATACCGAGCGCTTCGGCTTTTATGCGCAGGTTGGTGTCTTTGGACACCACTATGGTTTTCGTGTTTTCCTTTTTAAGGAAATACACGGCGGTGTTTAAAATCCTGTTGTCCGCCAGGGCGAGCTGGAAGTACTTGGGAAGAACGGGTTCCACGTCGAGCATAACGCGCAGCGTGCCGCCGTTTTCAAGTTTTACGCCTTCGCTTAAATTGCCGGTGTGCGTGAGGGAGTCTATCTGGCGGGAAATCATGCGGGCGTGCTTGCTCAGTTCGTCGTCGCCCTTTTTAAAATTGTCCAGCTCTTCAATTACCGCAATCGGGATAACCACAAGATTGTCGGCGAATTTGTTGAGCGCGTTGAAATCGTGCAGAAGGACATTGGTGTCAAGAATAAAAACTTTTTTCATCGAGGCCTCGTTAAACGGTTCGCTAGTAGCATTGGAGCGGCGTCAAAGACACTGCTCTAAAACATTATATATACTTTTATCGAAGCGTCAAATGCAATAAAAACGCGGCTGGCGGCGTTTCACTCATATAGGAACCACTAAAATGAGATACTTTAGAATTCTTTTCCGCGTAATACTGCCCTGTATGCTTGTTTTGCCGGCTCACGCCGCGATTGTGTCAGATACCATTACCTGGGAAGACTGCGTGGATTACGCTTTGAGCGCCAATCCCAGCCTTGCCGGTTCCAGGTCCGCACGCGAGTCGTCCGGCTACGATTATAAAGCGGAATTAAACGATTATTATCCGCAGTTCGGGTTGGGGTATTCCGTTAACCGTTCCGGCAACGGGTCCGCCTACACAAACTGGGGACTGAACCTTTCCGCCACCGAACTGCTTTTTAGCGCGAAAACCAATTCCGCCGTGCGGTTAAAAAGAAGCGCCATGGAAAAAGCGGACGCGCAGCTTTTGTCCGCTTCGGCCGGAGCGCGCAATGATTTGCGCGCCGCGTTCATTAACGTTTTATACGCCAAGGAAAATATTGACGTTTCAAGCGATATCTATAAACTGCGCAAAAGCAACGCGGAAATGATCCGCCTTCGTTATGAAGGCGGGCGGGAAAGCAAAGGCAACATGATGCGCGCGCAGGCTTTGGCGGAAGCCAGTTATTACGAAATCTCTAGCGCACGGCGTGAACTTGAAACCATGCGCCGTTCTCTGTCGGCGTCTTTGGGTATGGACGATTTCCGTTCGTTCACCGCGTCCGGCTCGCTGGCTGATTTCACTCCCCCGCCTCCGCTGGATATTAACGCCTCCGCCTGGAGTAATCCCGACGTGCAGATCGGCAAGGTTTCGCTTAAGATAGCGCAGGAACAGGTTGTGTCGGCGGGCGCGGACGTTTACCCCACCTTAAGCGCCAGCCAGGGGCTGGGTTGGAGTGGCGATTCCGCTTTGCCGCAGGACCGGCAATGGAATTTCGGTTTCAATTTAAACGTTCCGATTTTTTCCAACGGTCCGACCTACGTTTCCAATAAAAAGAAAAGCGCGGAGAGTTTATACCGGCAATCGGAAGAAACTTACCGGCAG
This sequence comes from Elusimicrobiaceae bacterium, assembly GCA_041667045.1. Taxonomy (GTDB): domain Bacteria; phylum Elusimicrobiota; class Elusimicrobia; order Elusimicrobiales; family Elusimicrobiaceae; genus JAQVSV01. The sequence goes on from JBAYFS010000030.1 coordinate 2,082, forward strand.
ACTCTTTTCACGTCAAAAACAAACTTGCAGACCGCGCAGGCACGCCTTGAAAACGCGCATGACGCGGTGCGTTCCGCTGCCGTGCTGCTTCAGGCGGCGAAGCAGCGGCATATCGAAGCGCAGATCCAGTATCTTAACGGCGCGATGGATTTCCAGATTTGGGAAGGAATTGAACAGGAGTTTATAAACTACGAAAGAAGCTATCTGACAAGCCTGCGCGAAATAAACCTCGCCAAGGCCGCGCTCGACAAACTGCTCGGCGTGCCGCTGGCAAGATAGGTTCGGGACCTGCTATGAAAAAAATTATCGTCATAATAATCGTTATCGCCGCTGTGGGCTTCGGAGGCTACAAGTATTTTGGCGCGAAGAAAAACCGCGCGGCTGTCATTTACAAGCCTGTAGCCGTGCGGACGGGCAGTATTTTAGACAAGGTTGAAACCACCGGCGAAGTCGCCCCGCTTAACCGCGTGGAAATAAAACCGACCGTGGCCGGACGGGTTGACCAGCTTTTGGTTGAGGAAGGCGCCCGCGTTAAAAAAGGCCAGATACTCGCTTACATGAGTTCGACAGACCGCGTGGCGATTTTAGACGCCGCCCGCGCCGCCGGCGAAGACGAAAAGAAATGGGAGGACACCTATAAGCCCACCCCCATTATCTCGCCGCTTAACGGAACGATTATTTTAAGAAACGTCGTGCCGGGCGAAACTGTTACCGCTTCCACCGTGCTGTACGCCATCGCCGACGACCTGATCGTGGTCGCCAGCGTGGACGAAACAGACGTGGGCCGCATCAGGACTGGCCAGCGGGCGGAGATCACGCTGGACGCTTATCCGGACAAAAAAATAGCCGGGTCCGTTTTCCAGATTCTCTACGAGGGCACGAATGTAAGCAATGTCATTACCTATAAGGTGAAAATACGGCCCGGCAGTATTCCCTCATTTTTCAAATCGCAGATGACGGCCAATATCGGCATAATAACCTCCAACCGCAGCGGCGTGCTTTTAGTGCCCTGGAACGCGGTGCAGGAAGACAAAAACGGGCGGAAATACGTGCTTACGCAAACCGAGCCGGAGCAGATCCGCACGCCGGTCACCACCGGCATAGTGGAAAACAACGACGTGGAGATTGTGGCTGGTCTTGAAGAAGGGGAAACCGTTTTTGTTAAACAGGAAGGCTATAAGCCGCAGGTGGCAGAAACCGCCAAGGGCGCGCTGTTCGGCAATATGGGCTCGAAGAAAAATACCAAAAAAGCCGGTTCCAGTTCCAAGCAGGGCGGGCCGCCCCCGATGTAAGCGCAAAGCAGGAAACTCAAAACGAGCATATTTATTCGGACCAGAAAAACGCCGGTTTAATGGTTGTGGCAAGGCAATTTGATATGAACAAACCTCCCTTGGTGGAAATTAAAGGCATAAAGAAAATTTACTCGCTCGGCGAAACCGAGCTGGTGATTCTTAAGGGCATTGATCTCACAGTGGAGGAGGGCGAGTTTATCGCCATCATGGGGCCATCGGGCTCCGGCAAATCCACGCTGATGCATATTCTCGGCCTGCTGGACCGGCCCAGCGCGGGCGAATACAAGATTTACGGGCATGACGTTCTGAATTTGCAGGATTCGCAAACCGCGCAACTGCGTTCTAAACTCATCGGGTTCGTGTTCCAGCAGTTCAACCTTTTATCCCGCATGACCGCGCGCGACAATGTGGCCCTGCCGCTTATTTACTCGCGCGGCGCAAGCCGGAGCGAGCGGGCCGAAAAACTGCTGGCCGACGTGGGGCTGGGCGACAGGATGGACCACAGGCCAACCCAGCTGTCAGGCGGGCAGCAGCAGCGCGTCGCCATAGCGCGTTCTCTGGTCAATAATCCGAAAATCGTTTTCGCCGACGAGCCGACCGGTAATCTGGCTTCCGCGCAGGCCGATGAAGTTATGCATATGCTGCGCGATCTGAATAAAAAAGGCATTACGGTAATTTTAGTCACCCACGAGCCGGACATAGCGCACTGGGCCGACAGAATAATACATATCAAAGACGGGCAGTTGTTCTCGGACGAGATTTTAAAGCCGCACGTGCCCCGCGAAACCGCTTCGCACGTGTCAATAAAACCGAAGGGCGGGTTTTTCCTGCCGCCCGCCGAACTGGCGGAGCATTTCGCTTCGGCTGTGCGGTCCATACTGTCAAATAAAATGCGGTCCGCGTTAACCATGCTGGGCGTTATCATCGGCGTGTCCGCCATTATCGCCATGCTGGCCATAGGCGCGGGCGCGCAGAAGGATATCGAAGCCAAGCTGGCTTCGCTTGGTTCCAACCAGCTGATGCTCCGTTCCGGTGCCAGGCATTTCCGCGGCGTGGGCGGCGGGGCGGGCAGTATAACGCGCATCACTTTCGACGACGTCAAGGCGATTGAGGCGAACAAGCAGTTTGTCAAACAGGTGGACCCGAATGTCAGCGGGTCGGTGCAGGCCGTGTACGGCAACAAAAACGCCAACACGTCCATTACCGGCACCAGCGTCAATTATCCGTCCATGAAAAACGCGCAGCCGGTTTACGGCCGTTTTTTTACGGAAACAGAAAACGTGAACATGGAACGAGTGGCGGTTATCGGCCAAACCGTGGCCACCAACTTGTTCGGCACGGAAAACCCGCTAGGCAAAACCATAAAGCTCAACCGGAAAAATTTCCGCGTTATCGGCATACTTCCTTTAAAAGGGGCTATGGGCCCGCAGGATTCGGACGACGTGGTGATTATTCCCATCAACACCGCCATGAAACGCCTTTTGGGCAATAAATACATTTCCACGGTGTGGATTGAGGGCGTTTCCGCAGAAGTGCTTAACGACGCGCAGGATTATATTCTGGAGCTTATGCTTAAACGCCACCGCGTGCCGGACAATATGCTGGATAATTCCTACAGCGTCACCAATATGGCGGAGTTCCAGGCGGTTATGTCGTCCACGACAAAAACGTTCAGCATGCTGCTGGGCATCATAGCGGGCATTTCTCTCTTGGTCGGCGGCATAGGGATTATGAACATCATGCTGGTAAGCGTGAGCGAGCGGACGCGCGAAATAGGGCTCAGAAAAGCCATCGGCGCGGACGCGAAAGCCATTTTAACGCAGTTTTTGATCGAGGCGTCGGTCTTGTCTTTAGGCGGCGGGCTTTTGGGCGTGGCTTTGGGCGCGGGCTCGGCTCTGGTGGTGTCTAAAGCGGCGGGCTGGCTGGTGGTGGTGTCCGTGTTCTCCATCGTGATGGCTACGGGATTTTCCGCCGCCGTCGGCATAATATTCGGGTTCTGGCCCGCGAAAAAAGCGTCCGATCTTTCGCCCATCGAAGCGCTCAGGTACGAGTAACGTCTACAGCTGCGGCTTGTTCGCCAGGTGGAACGGAATTTCCCGGTTCTCTTTGAGGGAGCCGATGGTGGCCATGGTGTAAAACCCGCCGCGCGGATAGTATTTGGTGGTGACGCGCAGGCGTTTTGTTTTGAGAAGTTTTTTCAGATCGTCGTGAATCCGCTTGGTGACGCCTTCCTGGTAAAGCCCCACGTTCCGGTAGGAAACAATATAATATTTAAGGCTTTTAAGTTCGACGCAAAGCCCGCCGTCGGGGAAGTACTCTATTATCAGATCGGCCATATCCGGCAGGCCGGAAAACGGGCAGACCGCGGAGAATTCACCCGTGGCTGTGGCAATATATTCGTTTTTCCCGTCGAATTCAAAACTTTCCAGATAATCCGGGCGGATGGCGCGCGTGTCCAGAAATTTAAATTTTTTACCTTCGGCTTTAGGCATAATTTTCCTTGTTCTGCTCTGCGCGCTGGGGCGCGCGAAAGTCAGTATAGAATATCATTATTTCATGAAAATAAAAAAACCCGCCAGTATTATGCAGGCGAAGCCCGCCAAATAATTCCAGGTGATTTTTTCCTGAAGATATAAAACGGAAAAAATACAGAATACGGACAGTGAAACTATTTCCTGAATGGTTTTAAGCTGGGCCGCCGTGAACTGTCCGTGCCCCATGCGGTTGGCCGGCACCTGAAAGCAGTATTCCGCGAAGGCTATCAGCCAGCTTATGAAAATCACTTTTATCAGCGGCGAGGCTTTATACTTCAGATGCCCGTACCAGGCCGCGGTCATGAAAACGTTCGATAAGACAAGAAGCGAAACTGTGCGCATACCTTAAGTATACCATGCCTGTCATAACCGGAAAAGCGCATCCGTTAAAAATGCAGGATGACCGCTGATACCGCAAAAAACGCGGCCGCCGCGCCGTAAAGCGTTACGCGGTTCCTTTTAAATTCCGTTTCTTCCTTCTCCAGGAAAAAAACAAATCCCAAAGCCGCCAGTTCGCAGGCGGCGAAAAGCGCGCAATATAGCCAATGGAAGCTGTAATATCCCGCCGACTGGAAGCCCGCGTAAAACAGGGGAAACACCAGCGGTCCGGCGACAGCCGAGGCCAGCCACGGGATTTTCGTGTTCCTGAAATGTTTTCCGAACACGAAAGGCGCGGAGAACAAAACAACGAAAAACAGACCATACCAGACGAAAGGCGTTGTCGTGCCCGCGTAGCCGAAAGCGGCGGCGTGCCAGGCGTATAACGGCGCGACGGCTCCAAGCGCGGCGGCTGGCGCGGCGTACTGCGCGTTAAACAGTCTTGCGGCGGTCCACAACGCGGCGGTTGCCAGCAGTGTCAGCGAGAATCCAGCCACGGGATTGGACGGTTTTATTTGAGCGATAGAGAAAGAGATAAAAATATAAGGCAGAACGGCGCTAAGCATTATGAAAACCGGCGGATTGAAAAACCCCGGGTTTTGCGGGTATTTGCGTTTCGACGCATACAAGACAAACGCCGCCAACGCCGCCAGCGCCGCCGCGGTGAAAGCCAGCAGGCTTACCGGAGCCAGAGCGTTGCCGCCAGCCAGCCGGAACGCCTGTGAGAAAAAGACAAGAACCGCGGCCGCCGCGCCCAGCCCCAGCCAAAGCGAACCGGCGAAAAAGGAGAGCAGCGCCGCCGCGAGAGTCAGGTTGAAAACTCCGGGCCACAGGAAGATATTGGCGAATGGATTGGGAAAAAACGCCGTTACTACAATCGCGATTATCGCCATAATGACCAGCAGCGGAAACGCGAGGCCATGTTTTCCTTCGGACAGGCTGGGTTTGATGAATCCTGGAACCGCGTATACGGCAACGGATAAAACGCAGAACAGGGCCGCCAAAGAGAAATTCCCCGGCAAGGCGTCGGAAGCCGACCACATTAAAAGTAAAAGGAAAACGGCGATGCCTGACATGCGATGCCAGCCAACCGCGAAAGGATACTTAATTCCCAGCCACGCGAAAATAAGACCGGCGAAAAGAAGAAGGCTCAATGTTATATGTATCTCGGGTTGGGTTATCCCCCGCGTCGCCGCTAAAGCCGCGCCGGAAAACAGCGAAAAACCGCCTATCCATGCGGCGGCGGTTTCCCGCCTGTCTTTCCCGAAAGAGTTGAAAGGCTGCGCGGGTTCTGGCGGAGTTTGAATGAGCGGGGCGGTAATATCAGCTTTAGGTTCTGGCGAGGGTTCCGGCGGTTTCGATTCCTGCAGAGGCGCGGGAATGTCTGCTTTCAGTTCTGGCGCGGGAGCCGGCGGATTTTTAAGCTGCCTGATTTCTTTTTCCAGCAGGGCTATTTTGTCGGACAACTCCCTTTGGTTGAACAGGATTTTCACAAGGACCAGAATAATGATTATATCGAGCATGGCATGTTCCCGTTAACTGCATAAAGCATAGATTTTAAGGATATCGGCTTTTTCGTAGCCCGTTACGCCGCGCGTGCGCATGTTGGCAAAAGCCTGTTCCGCCATCAGGTTTAAATCAGGATTTTTTATGCCGGCTTCCCTGAAATTAGCGGGCGTGCCTATCCTGCGGTAATAGGAGGTGAGCGTTTCTATGACGTGGCTTACCCGCAGTTCCTCCGGATCGAGACCTAGGATATTGGTTCCGAATTTGAGTATCCTTTCTCGCCGCGTGTTTTCAGAAAATTTCAGGAACGCCGGAATAATCACCGACAAGCCGGCCCCGTGCGTCAATCCGTAAAGCCCGCTTAAAGGATACTCCATCATGTGGCACGGCGCGGCCGCACCGTTTACTCCGGCGTGGCCCAACCCGTTCCAGGCGAGCGTGGCGGACCACATGAAAGAAGCGCGTCCGTCGTAATCGGCTGGATTTTTTATAATCCGGTCCATGCTTTCTATAACCGCTTTCACTATGCCTTCGGCATAACCGTCCTGCACCGGAGTGAACGTGTCGGTGTTGGTGAAATAGCTTTCCAGAACGTGCGACATGATGTCCGAACACGCGTAAGCCGTGGCCTGAACCGGAACGGAAAAAGTGAGTTCCGGATCCAGAAAGGAAACTCTGGGGTAAAGAAAAGGGGAGCCTATGCCGGACTTCATATTGTCTTGCAGGTCATTGGTCAGCACCATAATGCCGTTCATTTCGGACGCGGTTGCCGGCATGGTTACTATCGTTAGCAGGGGAAGCGCGGCTTTGACCGGTTCTTTTCCTGATAAAAAATCCCACAGGGGCGCGGCGCTTTGCGCGCCGGCGGCGATGGCTTTCGCGGTGTCCATGGCGCTGCCGCCGCCAGCCGCGATAATGAAATCAACTTTATTTTCTTTTGCCGCCTTAATTCCCGCTTCGGCGTGGGAAACTGTCGGGTTTGGCTGGGCGCCGCCGAATTCCACAGTTTCAATGCCCGCGCCGGACAGGGAATCGGTGATGGTTTTTAAAACCCCGTTTTTCTTAAGCGAACCCTTGCCGTAGACTAGCAGCGCTTTTTTGCCGAGTTTCCCGGCCTCCCGCGCCAGGCCGGAGAGCGCTCCTTTGCCGAAAATTATCTTGGTCGGATTATGGTAAGTGAAATTTATCATGGCATAACTCCCCCGCGGACGGTTCCGCGCTTTTTCTATTATACCCATTTTCCAGGGACGGACGGGCCGTCGCGGCAAAAAAATAACCCCGGGATAAACACGGGGTTTGAAATGGTGGGCAGTATAGGGATCGAACCTATGACCTTTCGCGTGTGAAGCGAACGCTCTACCGCTGAGCTAACTGCCCGATTATGTAATACATTGTAGCAGATTTTTGTTTTTTTTGTCATCACGGATGCCCATATGTCCGGTCGCTTTACTATTCGCTTTACTTATACTTTACCTATTTGGTAGCATACGATTATGCCATTTACACCCAAATTCCAGCCCACGCCGCACTTGTTAAGGATTTTAGAGGAAATAACCTCTCTCAAAACGCGCATACAAGGCGCAACCGTAAGCGTTAGCTGGATCCCAAATATCCAGAAAGAAACCGCCGCGCGCCAAACGCACGGGTCAACCGCCATCGAGGGCAATCCTCTTACCCTGCCGGAAGTGAAAATACTCGCCAACGGCGGTACTTTACCGTCAGCCAAGCCGCGCGCCGTGCAGGAAATCATGAATTATCTTGCCGCTTTACGCTTTATTGAAAAGCGCGCAAAAGTCGCAAAAATCCAACCGAAGGATGTGCTGAAGCTCCATGCTCTGATAGGTCAGCAAAACGCGCTTGACCGGCTGCCCGTTGGGGAATTTAGGAATTACCAGGTGCTTGTAGGCATGCACAAACCGCCGCAGGCAAAAGATGTTTCCAGGTTGGTTGGTGAATTGTTGGACTGGCTTAACGGCGCGGGGCAATCGTGGCCCGCCGTGGTAAGTTCTGCAATCCTGCATTATCAGTTTGAATACGTACACCCCTTTGGCGACGGAAACGGGCGAGTGGGCCGGGCGCTGGCGACATGGGAACTATACCGGAAAAATTTTGACACTCATCATATTTTTGCTGTGGATGAAGTTTTTCTTGAGGACCGGCAAAGCTATTACCGTGCCTTGCATCGGGTTCAGGTTGAGGGGCAGGACGTTTCCGGCTGGGTTGAGTATGTTGCTGAAACCGTGAATGAGACTTTGCGCCGCACTTGGCAACGGATAGAGACTGTGCGGGCCGCTGATAAGGGTATGCACCTTATACTTACGCCGAAGCAGGAAAGATTGCTTGTGTTGTTGCGCGATACGCCGCGCGGTATACAGGAAATACAGGATTTGTTGAAAGTGACCAAACCCGGTGCGCATTATGTGTTAAAACCTCTGCTGGAAGCCGGATTAATCAAACGCACCGGCAGCCACAAAACCGGAAAATATACGGTTGTTTAGCTAGCTCGAGTAATCAGGAGAATTACATGGTAAATGAGATTTCAATACGCAAAACCAGTTTTCACATATATGTGGAGTGGCGGCAAACCTTTAGTAATAATTTGTTTGGTGATAAGCTGCGCGTAAAATTATCACCCGTACCTGCAATTGTTTTGGACTTGAATCGGAACCTGAAAGCAAATGCAGAAACCGGCACTTATAGGGATTCCACCGAACTGTCAGAGGAAATATCATATTTGAAATTAGTGCAAATTTTCGATAGCCACGTGATTGCTACATTATTAAAGACTGTTCCAGAGGAAAGTCTTCGTAAAGTGTTGTCTCGGCTGGAAATCAGTTTAAATGGACTGCATGTTTTTGAGGTTGCCTCAAAAATAGACGGGAGCATGCTTTCTTTTGTGGTTGAGCGCCACACGGAGTCCTAACTAAGTTCGGTGCCCATTGCCCGCCAATAATTAATAAACTCCGCCGGATTTCCAAAAAAGACGACTCGGCGCGCGTAATGTATAGATTAATAGTATAATTAAAACATGTTGAAGCGGGTTGAAAAATTCATACACCAGCTTGGCGCCGGGTTTTGCGTTTTTTCCGCGCTGGCGTTTTTTTCGCCGTGCGCGGCGTATGCCACCGCGCTCGATCCGCAGACTGCTTCCGTTTCCCAAACGGGGGTTTCTTTTACCTGGACCCGCATACCGGCCGCCGCACCTTTTGCGGTGCTTTCCGCCGCGGCGGATTTCAACCCGGTGATTTCAAGCCAGACTCTGCCCGCCGGAACCTCGTCTTACAGCTATGGTTCGCTGGATTCGAATACCACTTATTATTTTAAGGTTAAACTGGCGAGTGAGACGGATTCCTCTTATATGTCCGTTTCGACAGCCACTCTGCCCGCCGCGCCGGGCGGCGCCGCTTACTCCTATATCGCGGAAACGGAAATGCTGCTGGAATGGAACGTCGGTTCGAACGCCGCTGATTCCGTTTATGAGGTGTCGGTTTCCTCCAACAATTTTTCGCAAGCGTATACCGGCGACCTGCGTTTTTCAGGGGTTTTCAACGGTTCGGTTATTTTCGGCGGACTTTCCCAAAACACAACTTATTATGCCCGGGTGCGCGTGCTGGGCAAGGGCGGAACGGCGACAGGCTATTCCAATACGGCTTCCGGAGTCACGCTGGCGCGCGGTATAGGAAGCGTCACCGTAACGTATTCCTCGTCCGTGGTGTCCGGTTTGTGGACGGCCTGTCCCGCGTCACCGCAAAGCCTGTCCTGCTCGGGTTATGTTTTCCGGGTATCGCTTACCGAGGACTTTTACACGGAACTGGCTTCCTCCACAAATAACCGCGCCGTGTCTTCTCTGGCAATTTCAGGGCTAGTCGCCAATACCACTTATTATTTTCGCGCCGACACGCGCAATCTCGCCGGGGTCATTACGGAAGGCGAGGTGTATTATTTCTCCACCCTTACGACGGTGCCGACCGGCACAAGGGTTACGGCGGTGAATACCAGCAGTATCACGGTAACGCTTAACCAATATCCGCTTACTCCGCGGGCACTGAGCGCAAGCGGCTATATTTTCGAGGCGTCTTCCTCCGTGTTCAGCGCGGGCTATACCTCCACAAAAACCCACACGCTTTCCGAATCAACCCTGGTGCTGGACGGCCTGCTCAGGAACACCACCTATTTTATCCGCGCCGGAGCCTATAATTGGATGGATGTGCCCAATTACGGTTCGGTGATTTCCACCGTTACGCTCGCCTGGCCTGTTGATCCTGATTTGGTGGAGTATGAAGTTTCCGCCACTTCAATCCTTGTTACTTATCAGCCGTTGCCGCTGGAACCGCATGATCTGTCTTGCGAAGGATACCGCATCGAACTGGCGACCGTTCCTTTCGATCAGGCTGTTAATGTGCTGTTTTCAAGCACGGCGGTTAAAACCAATAACAGTTTTTCGTTTTCCAATCTGGTTGCCAACAAGCGGTATTATCTGCGCATGGGCACTTATAATATCTCCGGCGGGATTACCTATGTGAACCTGGCTCCTGCGCAGACTGTTCCGGGTCCCGCGCCAGAATTTGTGGCCATAAAATCCACAGGAACCACCTATATAACTCTGCAGTGGAGTACGCACACCTGCGACGGATATTCGGCCGAAGTCGCCAGCGATATAACTTTCGGCAATATCGTCGCGTCTTCCGTGACAACTAACACCGCTTTGTCTTTTCTGCAGGTATCCGGGCTTCTGGCGAACACGAGTTATTATACCCGCATGGGCAATCTCTACAATGGCGCGACTGCCTATACCAGAACGGATCCGCGCTTTAATTCTACTCTTGCCCTGCCAGTTACTTCCGCCGGTTTCTCCGGTGTGGGGCCGGAAAGCGTAACTTTGAACTGGGTCCCGCGGTCTTCCGCGCCTGTTTCCGCCTCCGCCGAAGGTTATGTGGTAAATGTGTCCACAGCGTCAAATTTCTCGGGGATTGTGTACAGTTCCAAGGGATACGTAAACTCTTTCGCCCATCCGGATACCTTCACCGTTTCATATGATTCCTCCGGACAAAACGAAGTAATCCCGAACACCACTTACTATGCGCGCGTCGCGACATTGAACTGGGATGACAACCCTTCCTATTATTCCGTCGCCGGAACCACGGTGACTAATGTGGCTGAGCCTTATGCCGTGGGAGTGTCAACCGAAAGCGGGGATGTCCACTCGTCCTCTATTACCCTGCACTGGAACACAAACCGCAATCCGGCTGATACGCGTTATGAGGTTGCGCTTTATCTGAATACCGGCGGCAGGGTCGCGATAACTACGGTGACCGGCAGTTTTACCGACTTTACCGGCCTCGCGCCCAACACCTCATATTACGCTTACGCGCAAGCTTTGGGCCGGTCCGGCAATGCCAGCGGCAAAGTATATTCCGGCGATATCGTCACGGCGGCAAATATTCCGGTATCGCTTTCGATAGGTTCAATCGGAGCCACGCAGGCCACTTTCAGTTTTGGGTTTGATTCCAATCCTTATCAAACCAGATACCGTATACAGCTGGCCACGGTTGCTTTCACCGCTTGCGGGGCTTACGGTACCGGCTGTAACATAGTTGAAAAGTATATACAGCCTTCAGGCGGGGCCTCAACGTCCACAGTAATGGGTCCCATTTTTTCAAATTCGGTTTATTACAGCCGTGTCGCTTCAATAAACACTATCGGCGTTTATTCTTCCTGGGCTGATTTTTCGTTATTTACAAGCACTCCTTCCATACCGGCTAGGGCCAGCCAGACTTTCAGCGATGTCAGGATGGATGAAATGACCGTTAATTGGAGTCATGGTTCAAATCTGCCCGGCACTACTTACGAAGTGTATCTTTCAAGCGGAAATCCGGCGTTGTTTCCATCGGTGGATAAAGCAAGCGCGGCTACGACCGCTGTTTCTTATCGTTTCCTGAGCCTGTCTTCGGGGACCGCGTATTCTACATGGGTCCGGGCTATGGGGACCGGGGTCAATTCCGATTACTGGCCTGTTATCTCGACCCGGACTCTCAGCAGTGTGGAGAATCAGACCACGCCAAACGCGGATTATTATATAAATCTGCCCACTTCCTATGGCACTATTGAGGTCTATGTCCCAGCCAGAACTTTCGGTATCAGCGTGGCTTTCAATGTATCGCAGGCAATGGACATAAGCAGCGGAGCGGTGATAAATTCGCCCGCCGCGAAACTTAAGGCCACAGGAATTGGCGTGGAAATACAGACTACACCGCATATGCAGCCTACCGGGAATATAAGAATCACAATTCCCTACAGGCCGGCGGATTTGCCCAACGGGACCAACAGGTCACGGCTTGCGCTGGCTTTTTACGATACGACGAACGCGATTTGGGTTCCTTTGCCTTCCGTGTCGGACTTGGCGAATAACACGGTGCAGGGACTGGCGTCGCACCTGTCGCTTTTCCAGATAATGGAAGTGCTGCCGGGCGATTCGCTTGATAATATAAAAGTGTTTCCTAACCCGTTTGATCCCGGCAGCAGCAACAAATATATGCAGTTTTCAAAACTGCCTGCGGGTTCCTCTGTTAAAATTTACACCTATTTGGGCGAGCTTGTGCGGGAATTTACGGCTGATATAGCCGGTAACGCAACCTGGGACGGGCGCAACACTTACGGCAGCGACGTAGCCAGTGGAGTTTACGTTGTGCTTGTAAAAACGGAAGACGGAGCAGCCAAAAAAATTCTTAAAATAGCGGTGGAAAGATAGCGTGAGAATTAATGGCAGGATAAAAGGCGGCGGTTTGCTCGGTTTCGCTTTAAAAGCGGGGCTGGCCGCGCTTTCCCTGTTTTCCGCCGCGCCCTGCTTCGCCGGAAGTTTTGACCGCAGCGGCGTGGGCACTACCGCGGCCCAGTTTTTGAAGCTTTCAGCCACCGCGCGCGGTTCCGCGCTGGCGGAATGCATGACCGTGCTGGCGGACGACGCCTCCGCTCTTTACTGGAATCCCGCCGCGCTTATTGAAATTCAGAAACGCAGCGTGGTTTTCACTCACGCGGCCTATATAGCGGACACTTATTACGATTACGCGGCCTACGGGCAGAAGTTCGGGGATATGGGCGCTTTCGGCGCCAGCATCCAGTATATGAACCACGGGAACCTTACCGGAACCAACGCCAGCGGCATAGAAACCGGTTCTTTCACGCCTTACGATCTGGCGGTCAGTATGGGGTTCTCCTCCTATATTTCTGGGTTCAACAAGTACCCCGAGGAGCGGTTTGTGCTGGGAGTTTCGGCGAAAGTCATCAGTTCCAAGATAGTTAACCAGGATTCCACCATAACCATGGACGCCGGCATTCTTACCCCTTGGCTTATGAATAACAGGTTCCGCATGGGGCTTACCGCGCAGAATATAATGGGCGGTTTGCGCTTCGGAAATGAAACTTCCAAAATGCCGTTTCTGGGAAAACTGGGCGGGCGGGTGCGCCTGCTTTCCATGTGGGATTTGCTTTTTGACGTGGCCGCGCCGGTGGATAATTATCCGTACGCCTCCGCCGCCACCGAGATACGCGTGAACGTGCTGGAAAACCTGCGGGTTGATCTCCGCGCCGGAGCCACCACCAGGGCGGCGAGCGATTTGGACGGGTTGCGCAACGTGTCCTTCGGGTTGGGTTTTGCCGGCAGCACGCTGGGCCTTGATTACGCGTTTAATCCGTTCGGCGATCTGGGCAACGCGCACAGGGTTACCCTCAAAGTTTCGTTTTAACTTTCAGCCATGCAAAAAAGCCCGCCCCTTTCCGAAAGGGCGGGCTTTTGCGTTTAAGAGTGCGTTAAAACTCCAGATCCAGCAGGTGCGAGGAATACGGCGGCAGTTCGATATACAGGCCCTTTTCCTTTATTTCCGAGGTTTCGCGGGTGAAGAAGCGGTCCGACAGCTCGTCGTAAAACGTGTAGTCGTTTCCGCGGGCGGGGGGTTTTATGGGAATCCGCGCCCGGGCGAAATCGCCGGAATAATTCACGATAACGTACTTGACCGTCCTCTGCTGGTTCCAGCTCCAGGCGAGAATGTTTTTGCAGGTGCTGTCGTCATGGGCGGCGGAATTGACGTCTATGAGCGACCATTCTCCCCCGTGAAAAGCCGGATCGTCCGCCACTTTTAAAATCTGCTCATAGCGGCGGGCCACTTCAGGATTGACGGTATAGTCGCATTTCAGATACTGCACGGGAACGCGTTTTGTTCCGCCTGTTATCTGGGTCTGGTTGTACAGGCGCATGCCGCGCAGGGTGGACATGATTATCGCGGCGGATATTGATTTTTCCAGCCCGAACGCGGCAAGCGCCGCGGGTTCGTCGTGATTCTCGATAAACCGCAGGGACCGTTTCTGGTAAAGCGATTCGGCGTTCAGGTGGCCTCTCACGTCGGGCGCGCCCATCTGGCGAAGCCGGTCATAAAGCACTTTGTCGTAGGTGTAATCAAAACCCATTTCCTGCATGCGCCATTCCAGTCCCCAGTAAACCTCGGCCAGGAAGGTGAAAAGCGGGAACTCGTTTTTAACTTCGGACACGGCTTCGCGCCAGAACTCGCACTGCTCCGTATAACCCTGCCTGTTAAGGAGCCAGCCCCACGTTTCGCGGTGGATGTCGTTAAGGGCGAGCATGGCCATGTCGCAGCGGACGCCGTCGCACACATTCGCAACTTTCATAAGCGACTGAAGCATGTACTCCCGCGCGCGGGGGCAGAAATAGTTCAGCTGCACGGTGTCTTTCCAGGGCGCGAAATTGGGGTCCCGTCCGTGGGCGAACCAGGTTTTTCCGTCGGGGCCCTTAAAGAAAAATTCCGGGTTGTGGGCCGCGTCGTCATCGGAGCCGTGGATGAAGCACTCGGGGCATTCGGCCACCATCTTATGGTCCAGCGCCAGGTGGTTGGAGACGAAATCCAGAATCAGGTCCAGGCCCAGGGAATTCAGTTTTTCATGCAGGACAGCCAGTTCATCCGGCCTGCCTAAAGCAGGGTTGAGGGTGTAGTCGTAAATAGCGTAGGGGGAAGCGACAACGTCTTCCGGTTTGAAGTCCGGATTTACTTTGCGGATTTCACTTAAAATCGGTTCGCATTTGCGCGCGATCTCGCCGGCTACGGCGCTGGGCGTCCAGACCCCCATAAGCCAAACGGCGTCAAACCCCAGCCTTTTCAGACTCTGCCACTCGGCTTCCGGTATCTCCGAGAGAGTCAGTTCATGGTTATATTTGGAGCGCAGGTGGGCCAGCCAGGTTCGTGCGTTTATTTCCAGAAGGTGCGGATTCGTTCTCATGTTAAACACCTCCCTAAACTTTATGAAGAAAAAATGAACACCGCTAGCTATATTATACACGAAAATAGAATTATTGCTAGCCCGGGTTAAACATTATGTTTTAGGCTGGACCCGGTACAAACAAACTAGTCCGCAGATCAGGCACAGGATTAAAATAGTGGCGGTAACCGACACGGGCGCGACGCTGAGCGTTATCCCTTCAATGGCGGAAATGAGCGCGAGGCCGGTCCACGCGGTAAGGGTAACCATGTTGCCTGTGGCGGTTTTGTCGGTCAGCTGTGAGAAAATTTCCGGGATAGCCATCACCGCCGCCATGGAGTACACCCGGTCAAGCATGACGAAAAGAGCTATCAGCAGAACCGATAAGCCGAGCGGCAG
>JBAYFS010000031.1:0-16838 GCA_041667045.1 Elusimicrobiaceae bacterium
GCCTGCTCCGGCAGTTCCCCTTTGCGGAAAGCGGCAAGCACTCGCTCGGCGTCTTCCTTATGAAAGACAGCGGTGTCCGACACGCCGTTAAGCTCCGCGTTCTTCGTCGCGAACTCAACCGCCTGCGCTGAGGACTCCACGCCCCAAACCTTGTCCGCGCCACTTTTTGCGGCTTTAATCGCGAACCCGCCGACGTAGGAATACAGATCCAGCACGTTGCGGCCTTCGAAATAAGGAGCCAGGAAATCGCGGTTATCGCGCTGGTCGTAATAAAACCCCGTTTTCTGTCCGGAAACAAACGGAATCTCGTATTTCACGTTGCCCTGCTCAACAACAATAGTTTCCGGCAGGTCGCCTTCCTTTTTGGAAAGGGTTAGCAAACCTTCCAGTTCCCGGAAAGAACTTTCATTGTTGAAATACATGCCTTTGGGCTTGTAAATCTTTTTAAGAGCCTTGACGATATCGTCTTTCATCCGCTCCATGCCGGCGGAATGGATACTGATAACCAGATAATCACCGTAACGGTCCACCACCAGCCCGGGCAGGCCGTCAGCCTCGCCGTAACAGACGCGGCAGAACTTTTTATAACCAAGATTAACGCGGTAGTCATAAGCGGCTCTGAGCTTAGAGGCGAGAAAATCGTCCTCCAGCGCCTCGCCGGGCCTTGTTAAAAGCCTGACGGCTATAAGGCTGTGCGGGTTGAAATACCCCGTGCCCATATCGCGCCCGGAAGAATTGAGCACCTTGCATAAAATGCCTGGTTCCGCGTTGCGGTCAATCCTTTCGAGTTCGTTTGAAAATATCCAGCAGTGCCCGCCGAGAATACGGTCTTCTTCACCGGATCTCAGCTGGACTTCCACTAATTCTTTTTTTGTCATTTTTAAACGCCTCTACTTTAGTGTTTTTGTTGATGCCGAACCCGCCGGAAAAATCCCCGTTCCGGACAGCAGACCCGACATAGCCGGCTAAGCCGGCGGCAGCGCGCGAAGCGTTGTCTTTACTCCGCGTCAGGAAATTCTATCGGCTTTAAAGGCGAGCCGGGAATGCTCAGCGGAATGCCGTCCTTGCACAGCGGGCACTTGTCCGGAGGATAAACCTGGAGCGGATAAGACAGCAGCGCGCGCATGGGCACGTTAAGCGGAAGGTCGGAAGTGGACCGGTCCACTATGGCGGCGACTCCCACCACTTTCGCGCCATACCGCTGGGCCAGCACAACCGCCGTGCCGGTGAGATTTCCGGTGGTTATGACATCGTCCACCACCAGCACTTTTTCGCCTTCCTCAATTTTAAAATTGCGTTTAAGCAGGAGGCCGTTTCCGGTTTTTTCGGCGAAAATGGCGCGCGCTTTTTTCACCCGCGCCACTTCCTGCGCGATTATTGCGATCTTCGCGGTCGGAGCCAGCACCACGTCCACCGCGCCGGGGAATTTCGCCGCCAGAGCCGACGCGACTTTCTGCGCTATGTGCGGATACTGCATCAGCAAAGCCGTCTGCACATAACTCTGGCTGTGAAAGCCGCTCGGCAGCTGAAAGTGCCCGTTCAATATGGCCTCATGCTCCTGCATCAGTCCCACTACATCAAGGTTGTTTAACTCGGACATTGTTCCTCCCTAATATTTTACTTTTTAAGAAATTCCCTTATTTCCTTAAAACTGGTTCGTATTCCCTTCTTTACCGCCGTCTCGATTCTTTTGCCCACGTCATCGGGAATGCGCATAATGGTTTTGGGCGTCTGCATCGGCCCGGAAATCGTAAACGACAGGGCGGGATGTCCGCTCGAATCGCTTAGATTTTCGGACAGGCCGCCCATGCCGGCGCGGCTGTTAAACCGGGTATAGATATTCATATCAAGCTTTTCGCCAGGCCAGTCCACACTGCCGTTTAAATGGGCGGATACCGTAGTGCCGTCGAAATAGCAGGTGTTCATCCACATCGCGCCGGCATTCCAGTTGGTGGACAGGGCCATGGTCTTAAAATCCACATCCCGCAAAACCGAGCCGATCTGGAAAGCGCCGGATGTCTCCATGCGGTGCATCGCCAGAAACGGGCGGAACGCCACGTTAAGGGCCTTGTTCTGTTCCGCCATGCGTTCAAGCTGGTAGACAACGCCGTTTTCCAGTCGGGCGTCTATTTTGCCGGACACTTTGTTCATGCCGCTCGCCATATTTTTCAAATCGAACTCGGCGTAAAAGTTTTTACCGGAAATAACCGGCGTGACAAGCTCGTCCGCGTAAAGCGAACCGTGGAAACGCGGCATAAACCCCGGCACTTTGCCGCGGAAATCCCGCAACCACTGCAGAGGGTGGACCGGCTGCGCGGGCGGCTCCGCCGCGACCACAGAAAATGTGGAAACGGCTTTGGCGAAATCCCGGACCGTGGAAAAAAGGGCCGGTATTTTCAGCGTATGCAGGCGCGCCAGCAAATAGACGTCGCGCTTTTTGTCGTCCAGCAAATTGGAAATTGAGGATTTGAGATTGAAATTGTCGCCGTTATAAAGCCCGGACAGGGAATCAACCGACAGTTTGCCGCCCGCATAAGACGCTTTCGCCTTGATTCCCGAGAACACGCTGTCATAGACCTTGACCGTGGAATTAGTAACGCCCAGAGTGCCGCTTTGCAGGTTATTGTCCCAGCTCAGCTGCAGACTGGTTTTAGACAGAATGAACCGCCAGAAAATCCCCGTGGCGTTTTTAACCGTGCAATCCAGTTTAGAAAGATACGGTTTGCCGTCCCGCCCCGCCACTTCGCCAGAGAAGAAACCCTGTCCGTCGAGAAAATAGATTCTGAAACCGGACCAGTATTTTTCCAGATTCCCCAGATCGAAGCTATTTGTTCGGACGGTGAAATTGTAAGAGGGCGACGCCGTTCCGGTTGAAACATCCACGCTTCCGCCGGCTTTTAAAAGAATACCGCCGCCCTGCACGCGCAGATTAGACACATCCAAATGCCTTCCCAAAAGGGCCAGATCCGCGCTCCAGGACGTTTGCGGAATGTTTATGCCCAGAGACCTGTTTACGATGGTGTACAAATCCGCGTCGCTGAACGCCGGAACCGTCATATCCACATGAAATTTAGGATCAATAAAATTTTTCAGGTTCAGTTTTATCCGGACCGGCTTTTTAAGTACCCGTAGCTGGATGTCCGTATCCGTCAGTTCGGCCTCCTCCAATTTAAGCCCCGCCAGATCAACTGCGCCTTCGGAATAAATGCTGGCGCGCACCGTGCCCTTGCCGATATCATGAGCATAGTTAAAGCTTAATTCAAAGACGTTGCTTCCTCTGGTGTTAAACTCCGGCATCGTGAAATTTTCAACACTATATCTTTTGGCGGAAGCCGCGCGGACATCCCGGACCGACAGAGAGGCGTTATAGATTTCGATACGCGCGGAATCCATTTTATTGAGGAACCCGATAACCGGAACCTTTTCCCCGCCGCCGCTTTTAAAACGCTCCTGGATATCGGCGAAATTCCATGTCCCGCTGGAATCCTTCACCGCGTTTATCTCGGTGTTTGATATTTCCACGCTGCGAATCTTGAGTTCCTTGTCAAACAGCGGAAGCCAGCGGTAATTAACCGAAATAGGCCCGGCGGTCAGCAAATCCCCGGTTTCGCCAAGCACCCTTATGCGGTCAATTTTTATTCCCTGAAGAATCATAATCCGCACGTTTTCCACCACCACCGGCCTGCCCAGCACCTGCTGCAGCTGCGCGGCAACCAGCATGGTCAGGTGTTCCGGGGTGAACATGGTTTTTATGAGGTATACTCCGGACGCGCACAACAGCACCAGAAACAGAACCAGCAGCGCCAGTCCCCTCAAAGCCCAGCGGGTTGACAAAAACAACCTGCCCGTCCTGCTCACCGTTTTAAGCGGCAGGATCTGCTTTACAGCAATAAGTTCTCTGGCGACCTTTTTTATCACGTTTTCAATTTATCCTGAAGATAAGCGTACAATTGAACCGTCCAATCCAAAACCTTTTGCCAAAACACCGAACTGCCGTTCCAAACCGCATAAAGCTCATGGCGGACGTTTACTGTTTCCGGATACAGAAATTTCAGCGCCGTTAATACAACCGCGCAGTTAGCCAGTATAATCACCGCCAGCGAAAACACTACGCCTCCGGCGGCCGGCAAATCGCTCTGCTTCTCGCTGATCAGCGTTTCCGCAGTGTTGACGATATGAAACGCCATGAACAAACCAAGCCCGAACGTAAAAAAATCATTCCAGGGCTTAAGATCGTAAAAAAGCGAACCAGCCGCGTAGCCGATCACCAGCAAAGCCGCGTATAAAGGCAGGCAGTAAGGCGCAAGCGCCACAAACGCGTTGGACCCGTCAAGCACCACGGCCCCGCCGTTTTTCCCCACTTTCATCCGCTTGACCTTGAACCCGCTGCTCCAGGCGGCAGCGGCGTGAGTCATTTCATGGGTCAGCACATAAAACCTGCCCGGCCTGCCGACCCCGAAATGAGCCAGAACATAAATCCCGGCGCCCAGCAGAAACGGAAAACCTTCCTCAAAACGCGCGAACAGCGCGAAAAACGCCTTCAGCGTTCCCGCCGCCACCAGGCATACCGCCGGGAAAAGCAGAACGGCGGCGAAAAATTTTATCAGCCTTAAAAACACAGTGAAAACCTTGGTCCGCACGTCAGAAATTTGTGGTTATGAGAGTTTCCGTGTTCTGCACGCCTTCAATATTGCGCACCTCGCGCACCACAAGGGAACTCAGCTTGTCCATGGTGGGCGCTTCGGCTATAACCACGGCGTCCCAGGCTCCGAACGTGAGGTATACGTCCTTTACGCACGGGATCTGTTTGATCTTAACCAAGGCCGCGCTCTCGTGGCTGGCCGCAAGTTTACACACTATAAACGCTATCATCGCACTCTCCTAAAACCTTCGTATCCACTGCTCCGAGCGGTATTTCTCCGCCAGCCCGGACACCGCGCGCATGAACTCCCCGTCCGCCGTTTCATGCGTCCACTTCAAATCCCATTCAGCCGCAAGGCCGCGCAGTATGGTAAGCCTCAGTTCGCCGGCCCGTTCCCGCGCGCCTGGCAGCAGCAGGGAACCCTGATACAAAACCGTTCCCCCGTAGCGGCGAACCGCGCCGCCCAAAACTTTACCGTTACCGGTCATTATGTCCAGCGCGACAGGGTTTGAGAAACACACCGACGCGCCGCCCGTTTTGTAAGCCCCGCTTTCGGCCTTCGCGCACAGTCCCGTTTCCAAACCCCGCAGTCGCAGTCCCGCGTTTATGGCGGTGTGCAGGCGGCGGTAATGCTCAACCGGGCTCAAAACCCCGCGTTCGGGAAAAACGCAGGAAAAAGTGATGTCGTCAAAGTGCAGGACAACTCCACCGCCCGTCGGCCTGCGGGTGTACCTGGTTCCCGTGCGGGGCGGCAGCTGCCGTTCCACTTCGCGCACATTCTGCGCGTAGCCGAAAGTGGCGCCGCCGCCCTGCCAGTTGAAAAACCGCACATGGAAACAGTCCGGCCCGCGCAGGGCCAGCGTTTCGTCAGCCGCCATCTGGCCAAAAACGTCCAGCGGCGGCGTATTTACTATAACACCCTTCAAACGGCGCACCAGCTTATATCAGGATTGCGAGCCGCGCCCACTTCGTCCAACCTGCGGACCGGCAGATTATACGGAGCGTGTTTCACCAGCTCCGCGTTTTCCTGCGTTTCGGCGTAGATGGCGCGCATGGCCGCGATGAACAGGTCCAGCGTAGCGCGGCTTTCCGTTTCCGTGGGCTCGATCATCATGGCTTCGTGCACGATAAGCGGAAAATAGATCGTAGGCGCGTAAAACCCGTAATCCAGTAACCGTTTGGCGACATCCAGCGTCTTCACGCCGTTAAGGCGTTCGGGCACCGAGGTCAGCACGCATTCGTGCATGCAATGCTCGTCAAAAGCGCAGGGGAACAGGTCTTTCAGTTTAACCCTGACATAATTGGCGTTCAGAATCGAGTTCTCCGCTATGGTCCGCAGAGTCTGCCCGTCATGCCGCCTTAGATAGGCGTAGCCTTTAAGCACCACTCCGGCATTGCTCATGAAACTGCGAACGCGCCCGATACTACCGCGCCATTTTTTTTCAACCTTGTATTTGCCGTCATGTTCCGTAACGCGCGGAGCGGGCAGAAAATCTTTAAGGTTTTCCCCCACGCCCACCGGACCGGAACCGGGACCGCCTCCGCCGTGCGGAGTGGAGAAAGACTTGTGCAGGTTAAGATGCATGATATCCACGCCGAAAGAAGCCGGTTTAGCCAGCCCCATAACCGCGTTGAAGTTGGCGCCGTCCATGTAAAAAAGCGCGCCGGCTTCATGCGCTATTTTTGACACCGCGCAAATCTCGCTTTCAAAAAGACCGACCGTATTCGGAACCGTCAGCATCACCAGGGCGGTTTTAGCGGTCACGGCTTTTCTCATTTCGTCAAGATTAACGCGTCCGTCTTCCCTGGAATTAACCGTAACGACGCTGAACCCGCCCAGCGCGGCGGAAGCCGGATTGGTGCCGTGGGAGGAATCCGCCACGACTATCTCGGTGCGCGTTTTGTCTTTGCGCGAGCGGTGATAGGCCGCCGCGATGAAAATACCGGTCAATTCCCCGTGCGCGCCGGCTGCCGGCTGCAGAGTGAAAGCGGAAAGGCCCGTTATCTCACACAGGAGTTTTTCCATGCGGTAATGCATTTCCAGCGTGCCCTGAACCGCCGAATCGGGCGCGTAAGGGTGAACGCCGGCAAACTCGGGCATCGCGGCGATATCCTCGTTCACGCGGGGATTATATTTCATCGTGCAGGAGCCGAGCGGGTAAAAATGCGTGTCCAGACTGTAATTTTTGCGCGAGAGGTTGGTGTAATGGCGCACCACCCCGAATTCGCTCAATTCCGGCAGTTTGGGCGCGGTTTTCCTGAGCGCTTGCGCCGGCAGATAAGACGACGCCGGTTTTTTCGCGCGCGGGAATGTCAACGCGCGCATTCCGGCGACGCTTTTTTCTATCGAAACAAGCGTTGCTTCAACTGCTTTGGTTTCGGTCATGGCTGTCATTTGGAAAATCTCCCCAAAGCGGACACGAAGCGTTCAATTTCCGCGTCCGTTCTTTTCTCTGTCGCGCAGACCAGCAAGCAGTTTTTCATCGTTTTATCGAAGGCACCGAGCGAAACGCCCGCCAGTATGCCGTCTTTTAACAGGGCGTTGCGCACCTTGTCCGCCGCGACGGGACATTCGACGACGAATTCATTAAAGAACGCGCCGTTAAAACGCAGTTTAAAACCATTTAAGGAAGCTATTTTTTCAGCCAGAACGTGCGCTTTCTCTACGCACAGTTCGGCCGCTTCCTTTAACCCTCGGGGACCGAGCAGGGCGAGATAAATCACCGCCTGCAAGGCGCACAGGGCCTCGTTGGAGCAGATATTCGAGGCCGCTTTTTCGCGCCGGATATGCTGTTCGCGCGCCTGCAGGGTCAGCACGAAAGCGCGTTTGCCGTCCACATCTTTTGTCATTCCGCAGATGCGGCCAGGCATATGGCGGATGTGCTCTTTTTTGCAGGAAAAAATACCCAGATACGGCCCGCCGTAATTTAGCGGGTTGCCGAGCGGCTGGCCCTCGGCCACGGCGAAATCCGCGCCGTAACTGCCGGGCGTGGCTAAAACACCGAGGCTTACCGGATTGACTACGGAGATCAAAAGGGCTTTGCGCGCGTGAGCCTTATCGCTCACGGCCTGAGCGTCCTCCAGCATCCCGTAAAAATTCGGGGTGGCGAGCACCACGGCGGCCGTGTCTTCGCCGAGCAGGGAGTCCAGCGCGGCGGGGTCAATAACCCCGTTAACGCAGGGAATTTCCGAAAAAACCGCTTCGCCCTTGGGCGTGAAATAGGTTTTCAGCGTTTCCTTGTATTCCGGGTGCAGGGCCGCCGAAAGAAGGATTTTATTGCGGCGGGTTATGCGCATGGCGGCGTTAACCGCTTCGCACAACGCCGTGGCGCCTTCGTACATGGAGGCGTTCGCCGCGTCCATCTCGAACAGCGCGCAAACCGAGCTTTGAAACTCGTATATCGCCTGCAGGGTTCCCTGGCTGGCTTCTGCCTGGTAAGGCGTATAGGCAGTGAGGAATTCGCCCCGTGAAGCGATGTGTTTTATAGCCGAAGGAATGTAATGGTCGTAGGCGCCGGCTCCCGCGAAACAAACCAGGCCGCGGTTTTTCCGGCCCAGTTCCGCCATGTGCGCCGTCAATTCGGATTCGGTTAAGGCCGCGGGCAGGTTATACTGCGGATAAAGCAGCTCCTGCGGCACCTGAGCTGTTAGCTCAGCTAAGGAAGAAACGCCTATTTCCGCCAGCATTTCCTCCCGCTCTTTTGCTGTGTGTGGGCTGAACATTATAAATTACCTGGACTTCTATTTGATGGATTCCTGATACGCCTTATAATCCATAAGCGCGGACAGTTCTTCCGGCTTTGACATTTTAATTTTGAAAAACCAGCCTTCCTCCTGCGCCGAGCGGTTGACCAGAGACGGCTCGTCAACCACCGCGGAGTTGGTTTCAATCACTTCGCCGGAAACGGGCGCGTAGAAATCGGAAGCGGCTTTAACCGATTCGATAACCGCGCAGGATTTTCCCGCGCTCACGCTGTCGCCGACCTGCGGCAATTCCACAAACACGATATCGCTCACTTCGTGCTGGGCGAAATCGCTTATTCCCACGGTGGCGACATCGCCTTCGCTAAACGCCCACTCATGGGTTTTGGCAAACTTGCATTCTTCTGCTTTAGGCATATTCAAGCTCCTTGTTAAACTTTATTTTGATAAAACTTTTCAGCCACTTCCGCCGGAATGCGGCGGCCGTGTATTTCCACTTCCAGCTTATCGCCGGGCTTCAGATCGGTAAGCGAAAGATAACCGACCCCGATGCCGGCGTTAAGGCTGGGCGAAAAAGTCGCGCTGGTGAATTCACCGATTTTCACGCCGTCCTTGTAAACGGGACAGCCGTGGCGCGGCACGCCGCGCCCGGTAAGCTTTATGGGCGTAAGCCTGGCCTTAAGGCCTTCTTCTTTGCGCCGCAGGATAGCGTCCCGGCCCGCGAAATCGCCTTTTTTGGTTTTCACCACCCAGCCGCAGTTCGCTTCGTAGGAGGTGCGGGTCTCATCCGCGTCCTCGCCGTAAAGCAGGTAACCCGCTTCCAGACGGAGCGTGTCGCGGCTGCCCAAACCGCAGGGCACAAGCCCGTATTTGCCGCCGCGCTTAAAAAGCTCTTCCCAAACGGCGTTCATGGCCTTGCCTGAAGACGCGATTTCAAAACCGTCCTCCCCGGTATAGCCGGTGCGCGTCACAACCGCGTATTCGCCGTTATAGGTGGTTTCCATTATGCAAAAGCGGGCCAGCTTGAGCGCGTCCGGGAAAATCTCCCCGACCAGCGCCGGCGCTTTGGGGCCCTGCACGGCGAGCATGGCGAAACGGTCGCTCGCGTCTTCCAGCTTGACGTTGAATTTCGCCGCCTGTTTTTTAAACCAGGCCACGTCTTTCGCGCGGGTGCCCGCGTTGATTACGATAAAAAACTTCTCCGGCGCGAGGCAGAAGGAAATGGCGTCGTCAATGATGCCGCCTTCGTCGTTTAAAATATGGGAATAAGCGCCTTTGCCTATTTCGGGCTTTACATTGTTCGTGTTGATGTACTGCACAAAATTGTGCGCGTCAGGCCCGGTTACGAAAACCTGGCCCATATGCGAAACGTCGAACACGCCGCAGGCGTTGCGCACCGCTGTGTGTTCCTGTATTATGCCTTGGAACTGGACCGGCAGCTCCCAGCCGTGAAAATCAACCATCCGCCCGCCGGCTTTGACTATAGTGTCGAAAAGCGGAGTCCTTCTAAGTTCTGTGCTATTCACAAAAACCTCCAGTACGGCAGTTTTAAAACTGCCGTTAATATAAACATTATATATTAATTAAGAAGGAAAAGCGCACGCAGGAACGCACCTCTGCTGTGGGCGGATTTGCTCAGCAACGCCAAGACAATCACTTAGTGTGGAGGTTTTAACGCGTCCGGCAGTTATATTTTGACATGGGTTTTGTAATATTTCCGCATGATGGATCAGGTCCGGTATTATTACTTGTTCTTTCCGAAAACGCGGCAAATACCCTGGCTGGCCAGCGTCCAGGCGGTCAGCTTGTAAAGAAGCCGCGCGCCCACATTGGCGTCCCATTCGCTGGTTTTTGAAGGGGACACCTCGCAGAGGTCAAAACCGACTATGCGCCTGCCGGAGCGGCAAACCGTTTCAATGACGCGCTCGGCCTGAGCAAAGTCCAGCCCGCCGGGAACCGGAGTTCCGGTTGAAGGACAGAAACGCGGGTCCAGCCCGTCTATGTCAAAAGATATCCAGACGTCTTTGGGCAGACTGGCGGCTATATCGCGGGCGGTTTTGTCAAACGGACGTCCGGCAAAACGGTCGCTGTTAATATCCGCGTCGTAAAAAACGGAGCAGCGTTTGCCCGCTTTGCGGCAATAGTCGTATTCTTCCTCAGAAAAGTCGCGTATGCCTGCCTGCACCAGTTTTTTGAGCGGCAATTTCTCCAGCATGTTGAAAAAGATCGAGGCATGCGACCAGGTAAAACCCTCATAGGCCTTGCGTAAATCGTGATGCGCGTCAAAATGCAGAACGCCAAGTTCCGGCCAGGCTTCAAGCGCCGCCCGGACCGCTCCGAACGGTACGCTATGATCGCCTCCCACAACAGCCGGAATTTTGCCAGAATCTATAATTTCTTTTGTCCCGGCGTAAACCCAGTCGTTAAGTTTATGGCCGAGGTCATTTACCAGCCGGAGCTTGTCTGCCGGAACAGGTTTTGCGGCCTCAAGCGCGGTTATCACTTTACGCGCCGCGGCTTTGGCTTTGGCGTTCCATCCTTTAACCTGCGAAGACTCGGGGGAGAGAAAAAGCCCTGCGGCGTAAGGCCTTTCAACAGCGCTATCGTAAAGGTCCACCTGCATGCTCGCTTCAAGTATGGCTCCGGGCCCTTGGGAAGCGCCGCCGCCGTACGAGGTGGTGGCTTCCCATGGCACCGGCAGATAAATCATTCCGGCGTTATCCCTTGTGAAGGGAAGCCCGAAGATGCCGTCTCCGACGGCAACTCCTCCGGGGTCGAAAGAAGGCGGCAAAGACTGCTTTTTCAGGTTTTTTTTCATAAGGCGCATTTTACGGGGGTGCGGCATCTGTATTTCCTCTTTAAGCTTATGGAAAAGCTTTTTGTAACGCTCCAAATCTTCTTTTTAAATTTTCGTACCCGTCAATCATTGTTTGGCGCGGAAAAAACCGCATCCGGCGGCAGAGTCAAAAGAGAAATTTCCGGATGCTGTCTCAGAAAATATGCGCAGTCCCATTCTTCAACAAACAGCACAACCAGTCTGCCGCTCTCGTCCTGAGCCAAGCGCGCACCGGACATGAGCATATCATCCCGCATCAAATTAACGCAGGCAGCGGAAACCCAGCGCACCACCCGCCACGGCGCAGGCTCCAACTTGGACTTTGCGCCGTATTCGGCGTTGAGCCGGTATTCAAGCACATCGAACTGCAGCGGCCCCACCGCCCCCAAAAGCGGAGCCGCGGCGGCTGCGCCGCGCAAGGAAAAAGTCTGCACTACTCCTTCCTGAAGCAAATGCTCCAGTCCGGTGCGAAACCGCTTCATCTGGGCGGTGTCGGCGCAGAAAATGTAAGACAGGTGTTCCGGCAGAAACCGCGGAATGTCCTTAAACACGATGCTTTTGTCCTGACTGAGCGTGTCCCCTACGCGGAACTGCGAATGCCCGATAATGCCCACCACATCTCCAGCATAAGCCTCGTCCACCGTTTCGCGTTCGCGCCCCAAAAGTTTATGGGAACTGGAAAGCCGTATCGTTTCCCCCGTGCGCGAATGGTAAACCCGCATATCCCGCTCAAAACGTCCGGAGCAAATACGCATGAAAGCCAACTGGTCCCGGTGCCGGGGATCCATATTGGACTGTATTTTGAAAACAAAACCGGAAAACCGCGGGTCATCCGGAGAAACAGCGCCGTTAATGGCGCGTTGAGGACGGGGCGGGCAGGAAAGCTCCAGAAAACCGTCCAGCAGCAGTTGAATTCCGAAATTATTCATCGCGCTGCCGAAAAAAACCGGCGTCATATCTCCGGCCCGTATGGCGTCCGCGCTAAACGGCTCGCACACGGCATCGAGCATAGCCGATTCATCCATCGCCTTTTTGAG
This sequence comes from Elusimicrobiaceae bacterium, assembly GCA_041667045.1. Classification (GTDB taxonomy): domain Bacteria; phylum Elusimicrobiota; class Elusimicrobia; order Elusimicrobiales; family Elusimicrobiaceae; genus JAQVSV01. The sequence goes on from JBAYFS010000031.1 coordinate 12,218, forward strand.
AATATCCGGGTCTATGCCGGAATCCAAAACACTGTGGCAGTCAAGCACTGTGACCGGAGCGCGGAAAGCGCCGCCAGGAACCCGCTCAAAGGAATGCAGCTGCCGCGTGCGGCGGTCCAATATCCCCTTGAAATCCTTGCCCATCCCTATGGGCCAGTTGACAGGGAACGTGTGAAGCTGCAACTGCTGGTCAATCTCGTCAAGCACGGCCAGCGGCTCCTTTGCAGGCCGGTCCATTTTATTAATAAAGGTAAAAATCGGTATCTGGCGCAGACGGCATATTTCAAAGAGCTTTAATGTTTGCAATTCAATGCCTTTGCCTGCGTCCAGCACCATAAAAACGGAATCAACCGCGGTAAGCACGCGATAGGTGTCTTCGGAAAAATCCCTGTGTCCGGGAGTGTCCAGCAGATTTACATGAAAACCGTTATACTGAAACTGCAACAAGGTGGAGTTTACCGAAATGCCGCGTTTGCGCTCAAGCTCCATCCAGTCCGAGGAGGTGCTTTGCTCTTTTTTGCGGGCGGTTACCGAACCGGCCAGCTGCAACGCACCGCCGTAAAGAAGCAGTTTTTCGGTGAGGGTTGTTTTGCCCGCGTCGGGATGAGAGATAATTGCGACGGTGCGGCGTTTGGCTATTTCTTCCTGTTTTATCATGTTCCGCTGTCTCGCGTTATGAAACCGCTGTTAAGATATTTGAAAATACGGCATGGGATAAAGCAAACTTCCATTTATGGAACCGAAGGAGTAGAAGCGGAAAAAGATATTAGGGCGGAGTGCAGCGCCGCCAGGCGCGAGGCCGGCGAAAATATCTGTCGGTGGTTAACATCCCGCAAGGGCGGAATTTGCTATGCATAATATTATTATATCACATTCCGCTGCACCGTTAAGAAAATGCTCCGGCACGCGGCAGGACTAAGAGCTTATCCGAAAATAAGGTTTGCGGACAAGCTTTAAATCAGGCTTTTCTTTTCAAGCGTTTTTGTTACGAGAACAAGCAGAATCAGAGCCGCGAAAATTTCCGTGTAGAACGAATATCTGTACACCGGGCGGGACACCATGCTCACCGCCAGCTTATTGAAAAAATCAAGGGAAAACGCGAAAAACACCAGCATGGCGGCGGAATCGCGCCGACGCAGGAAAACCCACAAAGCGGCAAGCATTACCACGAACGGAAAATAAACCTGGGCCAGCGTGTTCCTGCCCAGAAAAAGGGAAAGCGCCAGTTTCGGATGGCGGAAAGCTTTTTCCTCAAGCGTGAAATAAATATCCTTCCCATACGAGTCTATCCGTTTCAGGCGGGCATTGGTATCGGCAATGCCGCCGAACCGGGCATCGAACTCGGGCAAAAGCGTTTCCCAGAAAATATCGTCGCACACGGTATGGTAATACGCGCCGACCGCCATGTTCTTTTCACCGCGGAATTCAACATTCAGCTTATTGGCCCGCAGCTTGGCGTAAAGAGAAGACAGAAACTCATAATCCTCCCGGCCTTTAAAAGCTTCCATATCTCCGGGCGCGGCCATATAAAGCGAGGACGTGGCCAAATGCAACCCCATGAAAGGCGCCATGGAAAAGGAACCGTGCAGGACTTTATGATAGCCACGTTCCGCGATATTCGCGCCGGCGGCGAAAACAACAAGCACGAGCAAAAGTTTTCCGGCCTGCTTCCACAAACCGCTCCGGTAACCGAAAGCCAGAATAAACAGCGCGGAAACCGGAATCAGAAACTGAAACTGCGGCCGTGCCAGCGCGGCGAAAACGGACAGGCCGCACAGCCACAGCACCGGCCCCGGCGTGCGGCGGGCAACCGCTTCGGTCATGCTTGCGGCAACACCCATGAAAATACACCACGCCAGCCAGTCCGTGAGGATGCCGTTCGCCAGCATGAGCGTGTCCGGCATTCCGGGCAGAAGCGGCGTCAGCAGAAGAATATAAACCGCCCAGAAAACCGCCTTATTCAAAGCAAAGCGGAACCGGAACCACTGCGCGAACGCGAAGGTGCAAAACTGTGTGGCGATCAGCTGGAAAACCAGAACGGCTTTCAGCCATCCCGCGCCGAACATCCCCGCAAAAACCGCAAGCATTACGGGATAGACCGGCGAACGGTGAAACAGCATTTTAACGTAGCTTTCGGTGTCCGGCTCCACCAGCGGGCCGCGCAGGAAAAGAACCGCGAACAAAACCGCGTTAAGCGAAACAACCGCCCCGTAAAATAAGGGCTCGCGTTTTACAGCGTCCGCCGCGCGCGAAATCATCCGTTTGAGCATATTACCTTCGCAGCGACTCTTTTATCGTTTCGGCCATGGTGGGATGCGCGAACATGACTTTTTCCAGATCGGACACCGTCATGCGGACCCGTATCGCCACGGCGAAAATGTGCAGCAGTTCGGTGGCGGTATGGCCCACCAGCTGGCCGCCGAGAATAAGACCGGTTGCCTCGTCGTAAACGGTTTGCACGAAACCGTCCGGCTCGTTCTGGCTGAGCGCGCGGCCCGAGCTTAAAAAGAACGCCCTGCCCGTTTTAACCTTATGGCCTTTCGCTTCGGCCTGTTCCTTGTCGAAGCCGATCGAGGCCACTTCCGGGTGAGTGTAAATGCAGGACGGCACGAGGGAATTGTCGTAAGTCTCCGCCGCGCCCAAAGCGTTGGCGGCGGCGATATGGCCCTGATATTCGGCGGCGTGCGCCAAAAGCGCGAAACCGTTAACGTCGCCTACGGCGTAGATGTGCGGAACCGCCGTGCGTAAAAAATTGTCAACCTTTATGCCGCGCCTGTCCCACTCAAGCCCCGCTTTTTCAAGGCCCAGCCCGCCCAGCTCGGCGGTTCTGCCGACGGCGACTAAAACCTCGTCGGCGGTCAGTTCCGTGCCGTCCGACAATTTCACGGTTTTTTTATGGCCTTCTATCGAGAGCGCCTGCGCGCTCACGCCCAGATGCAGGTTTATGCCGCGCTTTTTAAACGCCGTCTGGACCGCGCGGCTCGCGCCCGCGTCCAAACCCGGCAAAACAGCTGGCTTAAGCTCAATCAAATGGGTCCGCACGCCGAAGGAACTGAAAATGCAGGAAAATTCCGCGCCTATCGCGCCGGCTCCGATTATCAGAACGCTTTCCGGCAGTTTTTCAAGCCCGAACACCCGGACATTATCCAGCAGTTTTTCACGCTGCTCGTCGAACGGCTTTGGGAAAAACGGCTGCGTGCCAACGGCTATGACAGCGCTGTCAAAAGAAACGGCCTGCGGGCCGGAAGCGGTTTCAATTTCCGCCGAGTTCGCCGAAGTAAAACGGGCCGTGCCCGAAACATAATTGATGCCAGTAGCTTTAAAAAGCCTCAGCAGATTGCCGCGCAGTTTCTCAAGCACGGCGGCGCGGCGGGCCTGAATTTTAGGCCAGCTGGCTTTTTTCATCACCGCGTCAACGGCTTCTTTCCCGCCTTCCTCCAGAAGGTCCGGCAGGGAATTGAGCACGTCGAACCGGTGCGCCGCGTCAAGCAGCGACTTGGAGGGAATGCACCCCCAGTTAAGGCAAACCCCGCCGGGCTGGGCTTTTTCCACGAGAGTGACGTCCGCACCCAGCTGGGCCGCGCGCACGGCGGCGTTATAGCCGCCGGGACCGGCGCCTATCACTAAAATTTTCTTCCTGACATCTGGCATAAACAGCCTCTCAAATTAAGGATATTTGCTCTCAAGAAATCTTTTGAATTCGGCGAGCGATTTGCGCACGCCGTTTGACATATAGTCAGAAACTTCGGGCTTGAATTCCGGCTTGTCCAAGTCGCCCCAAAGGGAAAGACCGAATTTGGTTTCCGCCATTTTAATGCCTATTTCGAAATCGCCTTTCCGGTTAAGGCATTCCACATAGCCCTCGAAATCCAGATCGGCTTTGGGCCCGTCGGCGTGGAATTCCAGGTTTTCCCATACGCCATCGCGCTGGCGGAATTTAAACACCAGGGAATCCATAGCCAGCCTGTTCATATCCGGCAGCTTGGCGCCCTGAATGGACGATAAAGTCAAAAAAGGCAGCGCGGCCCAGTAGGCCCATTCGCCTCTCGGAGCCCGCGCCAGGCCGAGCAGGAGCACGTTTTTTGCCTCCAGTTCCGCCTCCAGCGCGCGAGAAGCGAACGGTTTGTCGAGATCAGCGAATTTCCAGCTGAAAAAAGCCGAGCCCGCTTCGATATTTTTAGACGCCAGATCCGTTATCTTAACCTTTCCCTCGACAGAAACCGCATGTTTGTTCTCATAGGCGGTTTCCTCAAACACCTCCGCGGACCCTGCCAGAGGCTGCCCGTAAAAAGTTCCGCTGAACTGCCCGTTAAGTTCCGCGTTGGCGGGGTTTCCCATATTAAAACCACCGTTAATGCCGGTGAAAAGCAGTTTTGTACCGTTCAGCTCGTCCTCCAGCGCCAGTATGCCATTTTTAACGCTTACGCGGGAAAGTTTCGCCTTCCCGCCTTTCAAATTCAGGAAATCGGCGTAATTCCATTCTTTGGCGGCGTTGCGCTTGAGCGTCATGGAAGTGTTAAGCAAAGACATATTCTCGATTTTCATTTCGCCGGTTATAAATCCGCTCAGGTTTGTTTCAACCGACACCTGCTCGGCCCTGAGAAAATCCCCGCCGCCAAAA
>JBAYFS010000032.1:0-16828 GCA_041667045.1 Elusimicrobiaceae bacterium
AGTGATGTTCTCGTAGCCGTTTTTTGCGTCGTTGGCCAAAGGTTTGTTTTTCGCTTTAGTGGTCATGACAATCTCCTGTATACGCCTATATGCTATATTAAAGAATATAAGGACATCTTGCAACTGCACAACTCAAGGTTACTAATGAAAATCGAAATACTCTATGAAAATTCTGATTTTATCGCGGCCTACAAGCCCGAAGGGCTGCTGACCATTCCGGGCCGCGAAGGGACGGAGGATTCGCTCCTTAAAATTCTTTCCGCCCAGGCGGGCAGGGAACTTTACACGGTGCACCGGCTGGACCGGCCCGTAAGCGGCGCAATCCTGTTCGCGAAAAACGAGATTTCGCACAGGGAACTGTCGCTCGCTTTTGAAAACAGGACTATCGAGAAGCATTACATCGCACTCGTGCACGGCGTTTTCAGCGGCTTTTCCGGCACGATAAACAAGCCTTTGCGGGAGTACGGCTCGGGCCGCGTGGGCGTGGACCCGGCGGAGGGGAAACCTTCCGTGACGAATTATTTCGTGGAGGAGCGGTTCTCGGACTTTTCGCTTTTGGATGTGGAACTTATCACGGGCCGCCGGCACCAGATCCGCGCGCACATGTTCAGCATAGGCCATCCGATAGCGGGCGACCTGCGCTACGGGCTTGATAAGGCTTTGCAGGAGCGGTTTCCGCGCATGATGCTGCACTCGCACCAGATAATGATTCCTCTTCCCATGCACAAGAGCATCACGATTAAAGCGGAACCGCCGCAGAGTTTTAAAGACGTTGTCACCCGCATCCGCACCTGCGGTTGCTATTAGCTTGGGCTGACGCTGCCTTTTCCCTATTTGAGTTAATTGTTTGAAATTTCGGCCGGTTTGGACGAACGGCGCGGCTTTCTGGTGCGGGCTTTGTCCGCGTCCGAAAAAGCGTCGCTTTGGCGGAGGGTTTCCTGAGGCGGTTTTGTATCCGCCGCCTTCGTCTCGTCCGCCGCCGTGGAAGCGCTTTCTTTTTCTTCTTCTAAAACGCGGGCCACGGGTTTGCGGCGGGAATAGTCCGACGATTCCATGTCGCGGAACAAATCGGAATAGGCGTCGGTGGGATCGGGCCGTTTTTCTCCGAATGCGAAGGAAATACTGATACGGTTCGCCGCTCCCAGATCGCCCATCGGGACAAAGCTGTAGTCAATCCCCAGAGCCTTGATTCTCATGCCCGCGCCGAACGAAAAGCCGGGCCCCGTGTTTTCCGAACTGCCGTTGCGGTAACCCGCGCGCAGGGAGTATCGGTCGTCTGGCACGATGATGCCGCGGAAGCTGTATTCGACGGCTCCGCGCAGAATAACGTTGGAGTCAACGGCTTTGTCCGCCTGGCCTGACAGCAGAAGGCTTCTTACCGGCAGGATTGTGAGGCCGCCTTTGAGGGTTTGCGGCAGCGGCGAACTTTGCTCGTAAAGCTTGATGCCGGAGCCGAAATTGGTTACCGCCGCACCGAGCGAAAAATACTGGAATTTTAAAATGGCGCCCGCGTCGCCAGCAATCGCCATGGCGCTGCGCGAATCCATCGACTGGCGGATGCCCTTGACCGCCGCGCCCAACAGAAAATATTCCCCGAACCTGTTCGCCGCTCCGATGGTAGCGACGCCGTCGTTCAGGCTGAAAGACGAGCCCGTGTCCGCGCCGAGGCCGTCCGTCGAGCCCACGCTGTCGGTGTGCAGGTAATTGACTGCGGCTCCGATTGTGAAATCTTCGGTCACCGGATGCGCGTAACTGAGCGATTCCAGCTTTATGCCGGTCACCCATTCGTTGTGCGTGAAAGAAAACTGTTTGCGCTCCACGCCCCCGATGCCGGCGGGGTTGTGGTTGATGAGGGTGGCGTCATCGTCGGCGAGCGCCACCGCCGCGCCGGACAGGGCGGCGGTTCTGGCGGCGGGGTCTATTTTTAAAAATGACGCCGCGGTGGTGCCCGCCCCTCCCGCCAGGGCGAGGGGGGAAGACAGCAGCGCGATAAGCAGAGCCGTAATTTTTTTCATCGCGATCACCAGAATATCCCTATGCGGCCTTTGCTGGTTGTTCCTTCCGCCTTTATAAGATAAATATACATGCCGCTGGCTACCTGCTCGCCGTTGGAATTTCTTCCGTCCCACACGCCCTTAAGATTCGCGCCGACGAGTGTTATTTCCGTGTCCTTGTTTAACGTGCGCACCAGTTCGCCGGCGATAGTGTAAATGAAAATCCGTATATCGGAAATATTGGGCAGCCTGCCGAAAATGACGTTGCTGTCCCGTTTCATGTAGCAGGGCTGGGGATAAACTTTCACCCCTGTCAGGTCAACGCTCAGCTTTGTCACGGAAAGCAGGCTGTAAACCGAAAAATGGCTCACCCAGGCCTGAACCGCTTTGGCTGACGCGTTATTTGTCGAGCCGGGCACGGGATCCCATCTGGTGCCGTTGAGATAATACATGGCAAGCGAGTCGGCGTCTATGGCGGTTCCGTCAACCTTGCCGTTGTTATCCGCGTCGCTGTAGGGAATGGAGATCAGCACGGGCGCGTTGAAGGACGTTACAGGAACGCTGGAGGCGTCAGTAGCCGAAAATTCCCGGTTGAAATTAACTTCCGTAACCGCGGAGTAGCCGCTAATGGGATCCAAAGACGCGTTCGCGCCCGAGATGTCGTTTCTCGAACTTGGCGGATTATTTATCCGCACCGTTATCGCGCTCGTGACGCTGTTTGCCGGCATGTAAACCGAGGTGTTGTCCGGGTTTGTGACTGTGCCGCCGGAAGCGGTTACGGCGGTGTCAAAGGTGAAGCTTGCGCCTGAGGTGATGGCGGTCCCGGTATTGCCCGCGTTGTCGGCGGCGGAAAAGGAGAAAGTTCCCGTTCCTGCCGTGTCGGAGGATTCAATGACCAAACTGCCCGTCCAATTCGAGCCGGACTGCGAAAGCACTATACTTCGGGACGCGCCGCCCGCCAGCGAATAGCTTAACAGCGGCGAGCCAGCTGTTCCGCTTATATCCGAAACGGCAAGAGCCACCTGATATGTCCCGCTGCGGAGCGTGTCGGTTGAGGAAAGGGTTATGGCGGCGGTCGGGCTGGCGGTGTCCACCCTGAAAATCTGGCTGAATACGGAGGAATAATTGCTGGCGTTGTCCTGCGCCGCCATGTTGAAATACCAAACTCCGTCTGCGACTGTGGTGCTTGCGCTTACACCCGTTGTGTAGATACCACCCGTGGTTACGCCGCTAACATTCTGGGCCGCGGAACTGGAAATTTTATAGTAATAGCCTTTCACGCCGGAGAACCCCTGATCGGCGTAACTCCAGGAGAAAACGGCGTTTGCTTTTGATTTCCATTCGCCGAGCGTGCCGTGGCTGGCGGACGCGAAGGCGGTTTGCACCGGACCCAACAGGTCTTGGTCGAGATAGGTCACTTCATTAGAATAAACGCTTTCAAGCGAAAGGGGCGGGTTGTCAATGGCGGTTACCCTGAAATAAATCGTTACACCCTGCGGCAGGGATGTGATGGTATAGACGGTCAGTGTTGTCGTGGCGAGGACAATCCCGTCATCCCATTTTCCTGCGGGCGTGGTGTCCTGATAGACCCGGTAATAAGCCAGATCTCCCGCGGACACCGGGTCCCACTGAAGTGTCAGATTGGTGGAGGAGCCGGACTGCCGCAAATTAGCCGGCGCGGCGGGAACCAAATCGGTGGCTTGCGCGTTTGCTGCATTGGACTGGGCGGAAAGATTGTTCTTGGCGTCTTCCGTCCAAAGCGAAAAATAATAGGTTTGCCCGTAAATCAGGCCGGAAATTGTCAGGGACTGCGTACTGCCCGCCGCCGCGGATGTGGAGATTATGAGTTCCGTCCCCGTGTTTATGTTCACCGCCCCGGACGAGGAATAATGAACGATGAAGGACGCGCCAGACAGCGCGCCGCCGGCGCCGTTATCGCCCGGTGCCGTCCAGCTTAATTTTATAGAGCCCTCTGCCGAGCCGGGCACCGCGCTTAAGTTAGTCACGGCGGATGGGGGTGCCGTGTCTCGCAAAACGACGCTGTTCGCTATGTTGGATATTGCCGACCTGTTGCCGTTCTCATCATATGTCCACAGGCCGAAATAATAGGTCATGTCCGAGCCTGTAAGTCCGCTTACGGTGTGTTTTTGGGCCGAGCCCGCGGTGCTGTTCGTCGAAATGCTGATAAGGGTTCCTTCCGTCAGGCTGATATTCGAGTTTGTCGCATAGCGTATTTCGTATTTTCCGCCGGTTATGTTTCCCGAGGCCGCGTCGTCGCCCGGCGCCGTCCAGTTCAGCGTTATCTGGTTTTCAAGCGAGCCGGGTGTTGCTGAAAGGTTGGAAACCGCGGAAGGCGCGGTATTGTCTCCCAGAGTGTAAACAGTGGCGGGGCTGGAAATATAGGATGGAACGCCGCGCGAATCCAGCGAGCGGATGGCGAAATAATAGGTTGTGTCCAGGCTCAGGCCCACCGTGAGGTTTTGCGTCGTGCCGGCTGCCGCAGGTGTTGGCGCGGTGATGACGCTTGAATAAGCCCAGTCAAGCGGAGTTGTGCCGGATGGGGTAATGGTTATGTTGTCTACATAGCCTTTGTCCTCACCGTCTTGGTAGGATAAGTCCTTGCGGTACTCCCAGGCTATTTTGTGCTCTCCTTCCGGTATGGTTTTGGAAACGGTGCTCCAGCCGGTAATGCCGGTTATCGCAGCGGCGGGCTTGTCGTCTATAAGGAAATTAAGATAATCATAATCCTCTTCCGAACTTACTTTCCAGGTAAAAGCCACCGTGGCGGGTCCGTAAACAACCTTGCTTATTTCCGAGTAGCCGTAATAATCGTTATTGGAAGTGTTTTCCTGGGTTCTTGACAGGTTGCCTGAGACGATGGCGTTGGAACCGTCCGGCCCCGCGCCCTGAACTATACGCCAGTTGCCGGTTGCTGCGTTGAAGGCGTCCATGTCCCAGACGCCGCCGAAGCCGTTGTTGAAGTTAAAGGACTGCGCCGCCGTCCAGGTGGCGTAGTGGATCTGGTAAGAGGCCGCGTTGGCCGGTACTGTCCAGGAAAGCTGCGCGATGTTTACCGCGGTCCGCGTGCCCGAAAGGTTCGTTATTTTCGCGGGGCCCTGCGCGATTGAAACGGGTACGGTGTATACGCCGCTGCCCGCTGTCAGCGGGCCCATTGTTATGCCAGTGTTTTTGCCCGTATAGTCCGTGCTTGCCGGCGTGCTGGCGGGGCTGAACGTGCTGCCGGCCGTGTATACGGAGGCGGCGGTCATGTTGTTGCTGTCTTTTTCTATGTGGTCCAGCCCGTCCGCTTCAACGAGTTTTAAAAGTTTATGCCGGGCGAACGAATTGTCATAATAAAAATCGGTGTTGTCGGCGGTGAGTCGGGCGTCAACGTGCCAGAGATAGATGCCGCTCGCCGGTAGATTGGCGTCATCTGAAGATTTGACGCGGTATTCCGCCAGATAATATTCATCCCATGATGTGCCTGACACTGCGGTGGGCATCATCTGCAGGGCCTGCCCCGAGGTCGCGACAGGAGAAAGGGAAACACTGCTTGTGCCGGATGTGTAGACCTGCGGCGTAAGCCAGCCCAGCAGGAATTTGCTGAACGCGTTATGGTCGGCGGTTGATCCGTCCATCATGTCGTAGTCGCCGATACCTCCGTCCGGACCGATGTTATCGTCATAATCGTAATAGTCCGGCAGGCCAAGCGCGTGGCCGGTTTCATGCTGCGCCGTCGTCGCGTCAGGCGCTGTGGCTGAAGACGGGTCATACGCTTCCCACTGCCAGGAATAAACGTTAAGATCTTTGCCGTTTACGCTGTACGTCGTGTCGGTCCAGCTTGTTTTATAAGACCACCAGAAAGACGCCCATCCCTGCTGCGTGCCGGCCCAGACCACTATGAAATAATTTATGACGCCGTTTCCTTTATTGTCGTAAGACGAAAAATCCACGCCACGCCCCACATGATAATTGAGAGCGGCTTTTATGACCTCTTCATTCCCCGCGGCTTCGGCCTGGGCTCTTGTGCCGGGATAGGTGTACCAGTCCAGCGTCGTGCCTCCGATGGAGAGCGCGTTGAACGAACTGCGCAGGTAAAAGGACTTGAGCGAGCCGGTGCCGCCGCCGAAAAACGCCGTCTGGATCTGCGCCTTGGTGAATTTGTTCGACGCGTCGTTAAACTTTATCGGCAAGACGAAAATATTGATGGAGCCTGTTGTCGGCATGTTTTGCTTGTCCGGCGGGGGGGCGGAAAGGATTTCCGTTTTTCCCTGCGCGGACATACGCATTTGCTGCATCCGGTAGTTATATTTCTGGATAAGATTGTTGGAAAATTTGTTGTTACCCAGCTTTTTCGCGAAAGCCAGTTTTTCCGCGAAAGTACCGTCCGCCCTGGCTCTGTCCAGATCGCCTGGACGCGGGCGGCTCAGCGCGAAGGAATTGCCTTCCGCTATAACCAGCGCGGCTAACGCCGCATAGAAAATCCTGCGAAATGATGTCTGCATTTTATAGAGCCAAAAACATCTTCCCCGTCCTGAGCGCGGCGGGCGGGTTAATATAATCATATATTGAATTTTTGCTCTTTACAATCCCATTTTTGTCACATATAACCAAAAAGAGTTAGCCCTGATTCAGGACACATCCTCATTCTTTAACGCTGAAATGTTCCTAAATATTGCCTGCTTTTACGGGTGTTTCTTTTTTGAACGCCAGCTGGTCCTTTTTCCCGGCGGTAGCCGTAATGCGGTCGCCCGGCACAAAAAAGCCGTTTAATATCTGCATTGCCAGCGGGTCCTGAACCAGCCGCTGAACAGCCCGTTTCATGGGCCTGGCCCCGAAGGCGGGGTCATAGCCCTGCTCAAACAGAACGTCCCGGGCGGAGTCGGTAAGTTCAAGAGTCATATCCCGGTCCTTGAGCAGATTGGAAATGTGCTTTAACTGCAGGTCCGCTATCACGTGCAGGTTTTCTTTTGTCAGCGAATTGAAAATTATGGTTTCGTCAATTCTGTTTATGAATTCCGGGCGGAAGTGTTCGAGCAGGATTTTCTGGATGGTGTCCCGCAGTTTTTCCGCGCCGCCGCCTTCCATGATTTCACGGGAAGCTATGTTCGAAGTCATTATGATGACCGTGTTTTTAAAATCAACGCTTCGGCCCTTGCCGTCGGTTAGGCGCCCGTCGTCAAGAATCTGAAGGAACACGTTAAAGACATCAGGATGCGCTTTTTCTATTTCGTCTAGAAGTATGACCGCATAGGGGCGGCGACGCACTTTTTCGGTGAGCTGCCCGCCTTCTTCGTAACCCACATAACCGGGAGGCGCGCCTATAAGCCGCGCGACGGCGTGCTTTTCCATGTATTCGGACATGTCTATGCGGATCATGGCCTTTTCGTCGTCGAACAGGAATTCCGCCAGCGTCTTGGCGAGTTCGGTTTTGCCCACGCCGGTGGGGCCCAGGAACAGAAAGCTTCCTATGGGCCGGTTGGGCGAGGAAAGCCCCGAGCGTGACCGCCGCACGGCGTTCGCTATCAGGCCCAGCGCTTCGTCCTGGCCCACTACGCGCATTTTCAGGCGTTCTTCCATGTTTACAAGTTTGCTCACCTCGCCTTCAAGCATTTTCGCGACGGGCACGCCCGTCCATTTGGAAACAATTTTGGCGATATCCTCCTCGTCCACTTCTTCCCTGAGCATACTGCCGTTTTTCTGGATTTTCGCCAGTTCGCCGTTCGCTTTTTCAAGTTCTTTTTCAAGCGTAAGGCGTTTGCCGTAGCGCAGTTCGGCTGCTTTGTCCAGGTCGCCCTGCCGCTGAGCGAGTTCCTCGTCCGTTCTGCTTTTTTCTATGTCCGCTTTCAGTTTGCGTATCTTGGCAATGATTTCCTTTTCGGCGGTCCATTTAAGCTTGAGTTTTGAGGAGTCTTCCTTTAAGTTGGCGATTTCGGCTTCGGTGTTTTTAAGCATTTTCACGGAACCTTCGTCGGTTTCCTTGCTGAGCGCCTGTTTTTCAATCTGCAGGTGCGTGAGCCGCCGTTCCAGCTTGTCAATATCGTCGGGCATGGAGTCAATCTGCACGCGCAGGCTGGAGGCCGCCTCGTCAATAAGGTCTATGGCTTTATCCGGCAGGAAACGGTCTGTTATATACCGGTCCGACAGTTTCGCCGCCGCGATTATGGCGTTGTCTTTTATCCGCACGCCGTGGTGCACTTCATAGCGTTCCTTCAGGCCGCGCAGGATGGCGATGGTATCTTCCACCGAAGGCTGGCCTATAAAAACCGGCTGGAACCGGCGTTCAAGCGCGGGGTCTTTTTCGATATACTTTTTATACTCGTTAAGAGTGGTCGCTCCGATGCAGTGCAGTTCGCCGCGCGAAAGAGCCGGCTTGAGCATGTTGGACGCGTCCATTGACCCTTCCGACGCGCCCGCCCCGACCAGCGTGTGGATTTCGTCAATAAACAGGATGGCGGCGCCGTGCGATTCTTCAAGTTCTTTCAGTACGGCTTTGAGGCGTTCCTCGAATTCGCCGCGGAATTTGGCGCCCGCGATAAGCGCGCCCAGATCGAGAGAAACCACCTTTTTGTTTTTCAGGCCTTCCGGCACCTGTCCCGCCGCGATGCGCAGGGCAATCCCCTCAACTATGGCGGTTTTGCCCACGCCCGGCTCGCCGATAAGCGCGGGATTGTTTTTTGTCCTGCGGGAAAGCACCTGAATAACACGGCGGATTTCCTCGTCCCGCCCGATAACCGGGTCAAGTTTTCCCTGGCGAGCGGCGTCGGTCAGATCGCGCGCGTATTTTTTCAGCGCTTGGTATTTACCCTCGGCGTTCTGGTCAGTTACCTTGTGTCCGCCTCTTATGGAGGCGAGCGCTTTTAAAACCTCATTATGCGTTACTCCGTTAACGGAAAGTATTTTTCCGGCTGAGTCGCCGGTTTCCTTAGTCATGGACAGAAGCACGTGTTCGGAGGAAATGAATTCATCTTTCAGCGTTTTCATTTCGCGCAGGGCGTCGTCCAGCGTTTTTCTTAGCGCGCTGGAAAAATAACGCTCGCCTCCGCTTACGGATGGCAGTTTTTTAAGTTCGGCTTCAACCTGCGCGGCGACGCTTTCCGGAGCGGCTCCGGTTTTGGCGATAACGTCGGCGACCAGGCCGTTTTCCTGGGTTAAGAGGGCATAAAGGAGGTGCAGCGGTTCAATCTGCTGCTGTGAACGCTCGGCGGCGATTTCTTCCGCCTGCGCTATGGCATCCTGCACTTTTACCGTGAATTTATCCGTTTTCATCCGAGTTCTCTATATCCTTTAAATTAATATGGTAAATCTGTTTTATTTCCAGCACGAATTTTATGCCCTCGACATTGACGTTTCGGTGTAGCATATTGGCGATTTCAATAAGCAGGTTAATGTCCCGGTCGCAAAACATTCTTTGGTTCCCGCCGCTGCGGCTGGGCAGCAGGATGCCGTTTTTTTCAAGCCAGCGGATAGTGTAAACCGGCAGGCCACACAGTTTCGCCGCGGTGCTGATGTTGTACAGAGGAGTGTTTTCGTCTCGGTCAAGGTTTATCATGGTGATAGCCTATCAGGAATAATGCTATTTGTCAACAACAAAGCTGATATGTTGTGTTATGTATTGGCGGTCATGGCGGATCTCATACTTGCGCAACGCTAAGCGTTTCTATAGAATGGTTTTGCAGGCAATTTGTTTATTAAGGAGCGTGTATGCCGCAAGAACAGTTTTGTTCCGTGGATAAAACCAAATGCGGGGGTGACGGATTGTGTTCGGTCATTTGTCCGCTCGGGCTTTTCAGCATGAAGGACGGTATCCCTGTCCCGGTCGCCCATGCCTCCGAATCCTGCATACGATGCGGACACTGTGTGGCGGTCTGTCCGCGGGGCGCGCTGTCTCTTGCCGGGATGAACGCGCAGGACTGTCCTCTAGCCAAAAACGCGCCGAAACTCGACGACGGTCAGATAGAATTGCTCCTGCGGTCCCGCCGCTCCATCCGGCACTATCTCGCCAAACAGGTGGAGAAAGAAAAACTCGCCAGGCTTATTGACCTGGCGCATTACGCGCCCACCGCAAGCAACAGCCAGCAGGTGGAATGGCTTGTTTTGAATTCCCGGGATAAAGTGGCGGCAGTGGCGGCTAAAACCGCTGATTATTTCAGCAGTCTGGCGAAAGCGGGCAACGCAGGGAAATACCGTCCGGATCTGATTGCCGAGGCTTTTTATTCCGGAAAAGATATTATCTCGCGCGGAGCTCCGGCTCTGGTGTTCGCCCATGCGCCGGAAAATTATGAACTGGCGTGCATTGACTGCACAATCGCGCTCACCCAGATGGAACTCGCGGCTATTTCCCTGGGCCTCGGGGCCTGCTGGGCAGGTTTTATCATGATGGCGGCGCGGGCCTGGCCCGCTTTGCGCGATTCGCTGGGCGTGCCGCCCGGACATGTTTGCTATGGCGGACTTATGCTAGGATATCCTGAATATAAATACACGCGTCTGCCAATGCGCAAAACGCCAAAAATAATCTGGGGCTGATGTTTTGGGCAGAGACTAATGAACAGAGAAAAAATCATCTCGCTTTTGAGCCTGCGCGACCAGGGTGAAATTAATAAGCTTTTCCACGAAGCCTGTCTGGTGCGCGATAAATGTCTTGGCGGCAAGGTATATTTCCGCGGCCTTATTGAAATCAGCAATATCTGCGGGAAGAACTGCTATTACTGCGGTATCCGACGGGACAATGCCGCCGTAAACCGTTACGCTATGAGCTCCGGGGAAATAGTGGACGCCGCTTCCTGGGCTTATATCAACGGCTACGGGTCCGTGGTGCTGCAGTCCGGAGAAATGGTTTCGGAAGAATCAGCTTCCTTTATCGAAACACTGATAACCGAAATCATGCGCAAAACAGACGGAAAACTGGGCATAACCCTTTCTTTAGGCGAACAGCCTGTGGAAACGTACCTGCGCTGGAAGGCCGCCGGGGCGAGCCGTTATCTTCTCAGAATTGAAACGTCGTCGCCGGAACTTTACGCAAAACTGCATCCTCCTGACCACAGTTTCGAGCGCAGAATACAGTGTCTTGAAAACCTGAAAGCCGCGGGGTATCAGCTGGGAACCGGCGTTATGATCGGTTTGCCTTTCCAGACTATCGAAAATCTGGCGGATGATTTGCTGTTTTTTGAGAAAATGGATGTTGATATGCTGGGTATGGGTCCTTATATCGTGCATGAGCAGACGCCACTGGCGGGTTCGCAGGTTTCGGCTGAGATGAATTTTGACCTCAGTCTCCTTATGATCGCCGTCGCCCGCATAATGCTTAAGGATGTAAATATCGCCGCCACCACCGCATTGCAGGCCATAAATCCTCGCGGGCGCGAACTGGGGCTTGAAGCCGGAGCCAATGTGATAATGCCTAATCTTACTCCGGTTAAATACCGCGCGGACTATAAGCTCTATGAGGGCAAGCCTTGCCTTGATGAGGACGCCGCCCGCTGTAAAGGCTGTCTTGAACGCAGAATACGCGAAACCGGCATGGAGATAGGATACTTCGAAAAAGGTGATCCTGTCCATTTTGAAAAAAGAAAAAGGGCCTAGATGAAAAATAGGTCCAAAGACCCTTATTAACCGCGTGCATTTCCCTTATATTAGATTGGTGCCTATGAAACATGCTTTGTTAAAACTATTTCACTTAATCTCTTTCGCGGCGGTTTTTTGCCTTGCCGGATTTGGCGCGGATAATTTTTCCGCTCTTGCCGGGCTCCGGAATTCGGTAGCGTCTTTTGACGATGAAATCCCTGCGGTCCGTACCGGCGGGACTGATGAATCCCGTGCGCCGGTATTTCGCGGACAGATTCCCCGCGTGGCTTTTTCCGATACGAACCGCATAAGCGATTACATAGCCGCGCTTATTAACGGCAGTAAAACTTCGGTTGACGTGGCGATTTACGGGCTTTCCCTGCCGGCGGTTGCCGAAGCGTTGGTTAACGCCAAAAACCGCGGCGTTGTCGTTCGCGTGATAATGAACCAGAGCCACGTTTTCCCCAAAACCTCCCCCGAGATACAGCGGCTGATAGATTGCGGCGTCAACATGCGTATTTTGCGCGGGACCGGGAAATGGGGCATAATGCACAATAAAATCGGAATTTTTGACGGCAAAACCCTGGTAATGGGTTCCTTTAACTGGGCGAACACCGCCGATACCGCGAATTTCGAAAACGCGATTTTTAATACCGACCCCGGCATTATACAAGGCTATCAGGCTTACTTTGACTGGATGTGGGCGCTGACAAAACATATTTCGAGCGGGGCCGACACTTCCGAAATTCCTTACGGCAGTTACGGCAGGCCGCCTTCGGATCCGACCACGCCCTACTATTTTAACGGAGTCAGTTTTCCCAGATATGTGTTTTCACCCGTGGGCGGAACCGAAGCCGCCATCATAAGCGCGGTGAACGCGTCTCAGAAAACCATATCGGTGTGCATGTACAGCTTTTTTTCGCAAAACGTGGCCGACGCCCTGCTGGCGGCTAAAAACCGCGGAGTCAGTGTTTTCATAGTGATGGATAAGCTTCAGGCCGGCAGTTCGGCGCTTACGGGCTTTTTTGCCAGCAATGGCTTTAATGTGCGTTTGAGCAAAGGTTATGCCGGCAAAGGCGTGATGCATAACAAATTCGCCATTTTTGACAACGCGTTAATGCTTACCGGCTCGTTTAACTGGAGCGGCAGCGCGGAAAACAACAATCTGGAAAACATTATGTTCTCGCCGTTCGCTTCGGATATAAACGCCTATGCGGTAGAATTCAATAAAATATACAAGCAGGGTTACGCGCCCAAGGCAATCGAACTCAAGCCTGCAACCCGTATGGCGCTGGACGGTGGCAATCCCGAGGCATTTATTGAGGATGAAGAAGCGGACAGTTGAAGTTTTTTTGAAAGAATCGGAAAAACCCGGGCCAACCCCCCGGGTTTTTTTACGGAATTTTATATAATGAAGGGAATACAGGGAGAGCTTATGAAAAATCAGAAAACTGCGGTTGTCATAGTTCTTGACGCGGCCGGACTTTCTACAATCGAATACCTTTTGTTCAAATACGGCGGGCCCGTTAAATTTCCCAATCTGGCGAAGCTGGGCCTTGGTGCTATAGTAAATCCGCAATACCGGGCGAGAATAGGGAAACCGTCCGGCAGGAATTACGCCGCCCGGCTCACGCAGAATTCCGCTTCGGCGGACAGCGTTGTCGGGCACCGCGAAATGGTGGGCATTTGCGATCCCCGCACCTTCAATCTTTTCCCCGAAGGATTTTCGGCGGATTTCATAAAGGAGCTGGAGCGGCTTATAGGCCGGAAAACCATTTTCAATAAAATGGCCGGCGGTATGGAGGCCATTGAACTGAACGCGGCGGAACATGAAAAAACCGGCTGTCCCATAGTGTACGCCAGCAAGTGCGATCCGCTAATCCAGATCGCGATGAACGAAAGCGTTATTCCCGTTTCCGAACAGCATAAAATTGCCGACACCGCTTTCTCCGCCGCCATGCGCCTGGGCATACCGGTCACCCGGGCCATAGCGCGCGCCTATGTGCGTAGCGCCGAGGGAGAGATAATCCGCACTCCCAACCGGCACGACGCGGTTTTGCCGATGGAAAAAAAGACGCTGGTTGATATCCTCTATAATAAGGATGTCTGGACCGTGGCGGTCGGCAAGACAAGCGAACTGGTAAATACCGCGTACCACTCCAAAATAAAACTTACGCGCAGGGCTTTTATTGATCCTTCGCTGGGCTTGCGCTTCGTGCATCCCAAGCAGAAAGACACCAATCCCTATTCCGTGCAGGGCACGCTTGACGCGATAATAGCATCCAAGGAGATTTACAGGCCGTACGGAACTTTCATCTTCTCGAATTTTGTTGACACGGACAGCCTCTACGGGCATACCCGCGACGTCGAGGGCAGCATAAAATGCCTGGAGGAGGCGGACCGCGTTTTGCCGCTTATCGAGGGCAAGCTGGAAAAAGGCGATCTCCTTATAATCACAGCCGACCACGGTATGGCGCACCGGGAGGATTACGGCTACCACAACCGCGAGCCGCTTCCGCTTATCGTAAAAAGAATCGGTTACGGCGCGGATTTGGGCGGCCTTATCCCGGGCAGGGCCGAAACGCTGGCGGATGTCGGCTATCTGGCTTCCCAGTTTTTCGGCTGCGAAAAAGAGTATTTCGCGGAAACCGGAACGGAGGGAATCGTAAAAAAATGAGGATAACTTTTATCGCGGTGGTTTTGTTTCTGACGGCGGCCTGCGCCTTCGCGCAGGAAGGCGATTCCGTGGCTCAGTCGCTTATTTTAGATGGGATAAAATACGCCGGGAATAAGGATTACGACAAGGCGTTAAACGCTTTTGACCGGGCCATTTCAAGAGATCCGGCGAACGCCGTGGCGGTTTATAACCGCGGCATAGTTTACTATACGGTGAACGATCTGACGTCCGCCGTGGCGGATTTCAAAAAAGCCTGCGATATGGGCAATCGCGGCGCCTGCGACGTACTCAAGCAGATGGACGAACTGGAAAAGCAACAGTACGTTCTGGTTTCCGATCTGGTGGAAAAAGCCATTGCCTTACAAAAGGCGGGCAAGGCGGGCGACGCCATTAAAGCCATAGAGGAAGCGCTTGAAAAAACGCCGGATCTGGCACGCGCGTATTATGTCAAAGCGGATATTTATTTTACGCTGAAAGACAATACCAGCAAGGCTCTGGACGCGCTCGACAGCGCGATTGAGTACAAGCCTCTGTATCCGGAGGCTTTTTATCTGCGTGGCGTTATCAGCCGTGAAATAAGGCGTGTTTCGCGCGCGGAGTCCGATTTTAAAAAGGCCATCAGCCTTAAGGCTGATTACGCGGAGCCTTATTCCGGGCTTGGCGATATTTACCGGGCCGACGGGAAAAACGAGGCCGCCGCTGAAAATTACCGCAAAGCTTTGCAGTACAACCCTTCGCTGGACGGCGCGCTTTTCGGCCTTGGCCTTGTGTATGAGAGCATGAAGGATTATAACGGGGCGTTCCGCCAGTTCTCAAAAGCGTGCGACCTGAAAAACTCAGGCGCGTGCAAAAAAGCGGAGGAAATCCGGTCCCAGGCTTCGGTGAGCGCGGCCAAAGATATTTCCTCCTCTATAGACAAAGCCACGAAAATGCGTTTCGCCGGGAAATATAAAGATGCGCTGGCGTATCTGGACGGCGCTTTGGCCGAAGCGCCCGAATCGTATAGTATTTACCGCCTGTCCGGAGATATATATTTTGAGGATTTGAAAGATGCGAAAAATGCCGTCGCCAACTATACCCATGCCGTAAGCATAAGACCGGAATCCGCGGAAACCTTCATGAAGCGCGCCCAGGCGTATACGGCGTTGGGCAAATATGATTCCGCTGTTACCGATTATTCGGAAGTTCTGGTTATTGAGCCGGCAAACGCGCGCGCCCTGGCGGAACGGGCGGGTGTGAAAACGCTCCAGCAGAAATATAAGGACGCGCTGGCCGATTATTCCGCGGCTATCGAAGCGGCTCCGGACAACGGAGCGTATTACTTCGGGGCGGCTAACGTGGCGCGCAAAATGGATAAGCCCGACGCCGCCGAATCGTATTTCAGGCAATCCTGCGAACACTCCTACAAACCGGCCTGTTCTTTCGTTTCACATTAACATGCTTTCCCCGCGTCCTTTCAGCGTTTCCTAGGACTAAAGGCCCTTTTATTGGGTAGTTAAATTAGCTATAGTCAGTACTATATATGATTATAAAACACTTCAGATTTTTAGTTATCCCCGCCCTGCTTTTATTCTCAGCCTGCTTAAAACCCGTAAACGTGACCGATGACAAGAACCGTCTTGTTGTCTGGGAGCAGGAGGACGCCGCCATCGCGCCGTTTATCGAATCAATTTTCTCGGATTTTAAAAAACTGCCCGGCAATGAAAATGTCACCATAACCAGAGTCCATTACCAGAACGAGGACCTCCGCCAGCAGTTTCAAACCGCTTCCATTGCCAGCACCGGGCCGGACCTTATTATGTGCCCGTCCGATTTCGGCAGCGTTTTTTCGGTGATGGGGTTCATCATGCCGGTCGAAGGGGTTTTTGATCTTTCCAAATACAACACGGCCGTGCTGGAAGCCGTTTCTTCCGACGGCAACACCTGGGGCGTGCCCATTTCCAACGGCAACCACCTGATGCTGATGTATAACAAAAAGTTCGTGAAAAACGTTCCGCAAACTACCGACGAGCTTTTGTCCTTCTGCTCGAAAACAAAAGCCATGGGGTTTGATTACTGCATGGCTTTTGATATGGGCGAGCCGTTCTGGCTTGCGCCCTGGCTGGGCGGTTACGGCGGCTGGATGCTCGACGGGCACAAACCCACGCTGGACACGCCCGCCATGGCGGGCGCGGTGGGGTTTTACCAGGATTTGAAATTCAAATACAAATATGTCCCGCAGGAATGCGACTACAACTGCATGGACAGCAAATTCAAAGAGGAAAAAGTTCCTTTTATAATAAACGGCGACTGGGCTATCCAGACCTATTCGGATTCCATGAAGGATAATTTCGGCACCGCAAAACTGCCGAAGGTTTCCTCAACGGGCCTGTGGCCTACGCCCACCATCAGCGGAAAATATTTCATGCTTAACGCCGACCTCAAGAAAAAACCGGCCAAGCTGGACCTTGTGAAACGTTTTGTGGATTTTTACACGAACCGGGATAATCAGGTCCGCCAGCTGGAAACGCTCAAAAGGCTGCCCTCGCTCAAGGCCGCCAATGACGCGCCGCAGATTAAGGAAAATCCCGCCCTGAACGGTTCCATGGAACAG
>JBAYFS010000033.1:0-16657 GCA_041667045.1 Elusimicrobiaceae bacterium
CGACCGTTACCGGCTTCATCCGCCTGAACCTGCCCACCGACACCGGCGACGGGACAACCTATTTCACCCACGGCTACGGACTCCAGTTCAGCGTCCCGATAAAACCCGTGATGGCGCACGTAAACGCCTCGTACAACTTCGTGGTTGAAAACAATAATTACAAGCCCGGCAACTATTTCGACTATGGAATCAACGCGGAATATTATCCGTATGACAGCAAGCTTAACCTGTTTCTGGAATACACGGGGCAAATCGGCAGCGACGGAGAATGGCACGGCAGGGAGCAAATTGATTCCGGCATTCAGCACATGGAGTTGACCCCGGGCCTGGGCTACATGATAGACCGCGACACGCACATGCAGTTTTCCTATACCCGCACAGTCTGGGGCAAAAACGCCGATGTGCAGAATATTTTCCGGATTTCCGCCACGCTGAAATTCCCGAAACTTAGCTCTAGCTTTTATTGATTAAACAATGGAAAACCACTATCTTATCTGCGGGTCAAGCCAGGTAGGGCTCTGGATAGTAGAGGAACTGGCCAAAACAAACCGCCGTTTCATTCTTATAGAGAGCGACGCGCAACGCGTTGAAGAACTGACGCGCAAAGGCCTGCCCGCGATTGAAGCGGACGCCACGGACGACAGCGCCCTTTTAAAAGCCGGAATAGCGCGCGCCGCCGGAGTTTTCTGCTGCCTGCACACGGACAAGGAAAACGCTTTCGCCGCCATCGCCGCGAAGCTGCTTAATCCGGATATACGGATTATCACCCGCCAGCAGGAGGAGTCGAGCCTGATGAAGCTCCGCAAAACCGGAGCGGATTCCGCCATTCTGCCGGACAGGATAGGCGCGTTGCGCATGATATCGGAAATGCTCCGCCCTACGGCGGTGGGGTTTCTCGATTACATGGTTACCGACAAGGACAGTTCCTACCGGTTTGACGATATCGTGGCGCCGGGCAGGCTGACCGTAGGCGGCGTCGCCCATAACGAAGGCGTTTCCATGATTGTGGCGGTCCGTTCGGCAGGAACCGGAAATTTTGAAATAAATCCCCCGGACAGCCGCGAAGTAAACGCCGGAGACACCTTTGCCGTGCTGGGAACGTACCAGGAAACCGAGCGGCTGCGCGCCGCCGTCGAGAAAATGGCAAAGAACCCGGATCACGCCAAACCAGGAAACTGGTTTCATCTCTCCACAGGAGGCACAACAAAAGATGCTCAAGATTAAACCAGTTATCATTGTGACAGGCCTGTTTGCGGTTTCTGGCTGCACGTCCATGTCCGTATATCAGAGCGCAAAAACCGTCCCCAGCGGAAAAACCCAGCTCGGGGCGGGCATAGGCACGCTGACCAATCCTGGCGACATTGCCAAAAGCAACGATGGAAATCAGGCGTTTCAGGGCGATATGTGGCTGCGCCACGGTTTCAGCAAACGCATAGACGCGGGCGTGAAGGTTTCCCTGCCCGGCGCGCTGGCCGCCGACGCGCGCTACGGCTTTTTAAACGAAGACCGGGGCGACGATCTGTCTCTGGCCCTTGGCCTGGGCGGCAACTACTCACGGGGAACGGGAAGCTTTTTCGTGCTGGACACTGATGTAAAAATATATGACCTGCTGGTTCCCGTATACTTGTCAAAAGATCTCGCTAAATGGTTCACCGTTTACGCCGTGCCGCGTTATATAAGGCGATATGTGTCGGTAACGACAAATTCGAACGACAGCACCACCAGTATAGACATGTGGGGCGCGGGCGGCGGCTTTATGTTTAACTTCGGGCCGGACTATATGCTGCACCTGGCTCTGGAATACCACCACGCGCAAGGGTTCAGCAAGCCGGCCTACACCGCGGACACCACCGGCATAGGGCTTGGCATGGATTTCTAAACGGCACGCGCTCATAGAAAAACCCCGCGTCATGAACGCGGGGTTTTTCTTTTTTAAATCGCTTTAAGCTATACGGTAACGCCTTCTGGTAGGCTGATGAGCGCCTTGGCGAGCCAGGGTTTTTTCTTAAGCTGGCGTTTGAGATCCTCGTCGCGCAAGGAGTTGCGGTAGCCGGGCTTTTGGAAGGTGTATTCGAACTTCGTGTGTTCGTCATAGCGGTTTTCCAAAAGCGCCACGACGTCCTCGACAAACACTATTTCCTCGTCCGTCGGGATAACGAAAATCTTCACCTGCGAATTTTCGGCGGAAATGCAGGATTCGCCGTTTCTGGTCATGGCGGCGTTGTTTTTTTCCTTATCCAGCACGATGCCCAGATTCTCAAGGCCGGACGTCGCGGCTTCGCGAATGGGATTGCCCATCTCGCCCACGCCGGCGGTAAAAATAACAGCGTCAACGCGTCCCAAAGCCGCGGCATAGGCGCCGATATATTTCTTTATCCGGTAGCCTTCCATATTGATCGCGAGCTGGCAGCGCAGGTCGCCGCGCTCGGCCGCGACTTCGATATCGCGCCGGTCGGTGAATTTCTCGGTTATGCCCAGCACGCCGCATTTTTTGTTTAAAATATTAGCCATTTCCGGGCCGGTGCAGCCTTTCTTTTCCATCATGTAATAACCGATCGCCGGGTCCATATCGCCAGAGCGGGTGCCCATGATAAGGCCTTCCAGCGGGGTAAATCCCATGCTGGTGTCGTAAGAAACACCGTTTTTAACCGCGTTGATGGACGCGCCGTTTCCGATGTGGCAGATTATCAGATTGCATTCGAACGGATTCTTGCCTAACAGAACGGCGGCTCTTTTCGCGTTGTACAGAAACGAAGTGCCGTGGAAACCGTAACGACGCACGCCGAATTTTTCATACCACTTGTGCGGCACGGCGTACAGGTAAACGAAATCGAACATGGACTGGTGCCATGCGGTGTCCATAATCGCCATGTGCGGAATTTCCGGCATCACCGCTTTGGCCGCCTCGATACCCATGATGTTGGGCGGATTGTGGAGGGGGGCAAGATCCGCTATTTCCTTTATCTCGTTTAAAACCTCGTCGGTGATGATGACCGATTTGGCGAATTTCTCGCCGCCGTGCACAACGCGGTGCCCGACCGCGCTTATTTCGGAAAGGGATTTGATAACCCCGAATTCGGGGTTCATCAGCGTATCCATTACGAGATTGATGGCCGCTTTGTGGTCAGGACAGTCTTTCTCGATTTTAACGCTTTCGTGGCCCGGGGTTTCGTGCTTGATAAACGAACCGCCGACCGTGACGCGCTCTACCAGTCCGCTGGACATGATTTTTTTGTTAGTCCAGTCGTACAACAGATATTTAAGCGAAGAACTGCCGCAGTTAAGACACAGTATTCTCATATGACCTCGTGGGAAAATAATTGTTTATACCGAGCCGACACCCTCATTCTATAAAATTGCAACAGGATATAACCATGCTTTTCAAATACTATACGGCACAACCTCTTTGCGTTACGAACCGGGCCTAAGCCGTTATGCCGGGCATAAGGAACAGGCCGGTATAGGTGGTGTTTATGACGTAAATATGATAATACCGGGAGCGCAAAAACACAGCGGCGCGACAGTTTGGCGTGATTCCCATTTACTGAGCAAAGTATTCATGGTTATAGCGGCGGGGAAATTGTAGACTGCATATAGAGGGAAAAAGTGTGCCGCGGCAGGGAACCGCGCATGGGGGATATTGTGAAAAAAGCGATACTGTTTTTTATTACCGCCCTGTTTTTTGCCGCCAATGGCTATGGGAGCGATGCCGCGGTTAAAGACACTGCGGCGAGCATACCTCAGCCCCACAAGACGGGCCAACAGCAAGACGTGAATAATCCCGCGGACACTCTCCCCACGCAAGAACAGCAGCAATCACCGCAAAGCCTGTATTTCGGGAAAAAAGAAAACAGACCCGTTTCTGCGCACAAGGTGAACTATTTTTCTGCGAATCAATGGCCGGCGAACGCCAGCGCGCAGGTAAAGTTTCAGATAAGCATGAAGTTCCGGCTGCTGGAACCGAACCTGTATGTTCTCAAATATAACATCTTTCCCGCCTATGTGGCCTACACCCAGAAATCGCTATGGAACGTGGGGCAGAACTCAATGCCTTTTGAGGAAACCAATTATAACCCGGAGTTTTTTTTGGATTATCCGGTCAACGCCGTGATTGCCGGGCGCTTTAAACTGCGCAACATTATAATAAGCCCCATAGAACATGAATCCAACGGCGTGGCGGGTCCTCAGTCAAGAAGCTGGAACAGGCAATATGTGCAGTTGAATTTCGGGCTTGAAACCAAGGAAAAATTGGGGATAACGAATTCCTTCCTGTCCGACAAGGCTTCGGTATATATCAAGCTCTGGCACGCATCCGGTTATTCCGACCAGGATGCCTATCTTCACGCTAACGGCAGTAACGCCAACTTTTTAGATTATATGGGAAGAGGAGAAATCGGCATAAGCGTCAGAAACTTTTTATGGGGCGGAATCTTAAAAAACCATCAGCTGAATATTAAAACGCCCATCTTTCGCGATACACATAAAAGCTCATACGAATTTCAGTTCCGGCAACAGCTTCCCAATATGAATTTCGCTATTTACCTGCAATACTGGTACGGTTACGGTGAAACCCTTCTGCGCTTTGATCAGTTCGGACACCGCGGGTTCGCGGGATTCTCTTTTTCCTACTAACACTGTTACTTGCGACGGCCTTTGATAACGCGAAGCAGAACTACAACAATGGCAATAACAAGCAGGACATGGATGAACCCGCCCATGGTGTACGAGGTAACAAAGCCCAGAAGCCAGAGGATAACTAAAACCACTGCAATGGTCTCGAGCATTTTTCTCCTTTGCTACAGACCGGCGAAATGGCGGCGCCATATTTAATTTTTCGTCCCGTCGCAGCCGGTCACAAGAGGAACGGTTGCGCCGTCAGAAGCCGACATTCAGTCCTATCATCACCGGCAGCAAAGCCTCTCCGGAAATGTTCAGCACGCCGAGCTGAAGGCCGTGCAGGTTATCGCACATATTTATTATGCCGAGCTGAATTCCTGTCACGGAACCGGCCAGATTAAGAGTCCCGGCCTGAACGCCGACGGCGGAATCTGCGAAATTTATCAGGGAAACCTGCGCGCCGTAAACATTGTCGCTGAAATTGCCAACGCCAGCCTGCAAAACGACGTTTTTTCCCGCAAAGTTCACCGCGGAAAACTGCACAAAACCTGAATCCGTGGCATCAAGCAGCCCCAGCTGCAACGGCACAAGATCCGCCACGTTCACCAGTCCGCACTGCGCGCCGTAAGCGTTTTTGGCGACATTCATAAAACCGGCCTGTATGCCGGCCATCCTATCCGCCGTGTTAAGCAAACCCGCGCTTACCCCGTAAACATTGGGAACGCCCCGGCGTTTCCAGCCCAGATTAAGAGCCGCGCCGAATACGTTTCGCACTTCTGGAAACGCGCTGTGCCCCGCCCATAACTGGACCGGGCTTGCGAAGGCCGCCGGTTCCGGGAAAGCAAAATCCACGTCCACCATATTCGAAAAAATCTGCACGGTGGTGCTGCTAAGGTAAAAACCGTCCTTCTCGCCAGCCAGAACCGGCGCGGCGGGAACGGACAGCAGCGCCAGAACGAGTATCATTTTTTTCATGAAGTTTCCTTTTTGCCTTTTAAGTTTTTACCGGCGGCGTAAGCGCGGGCCCGTGCCAGCGATTCCGGCGTGCCGATATCGAACCAGTCATACGCCGAAACATCAGCCTTGCCGATCCTGCCGCCTTCCCCGGCGATACGCAGATACGGCGTTATTATGGAAAACGCGCCGCTTTCCGTAATGCGGGGGAGCAGGGCGGGGGAAATTACGTGAACGACATTAAAAGCGCAGGTAACGGCGTCGGCGCGCGCGGTTCCGCCGGACCAGTTTATGCCTTCAGGGGTTTCATGCCCGCACAGAAGGCCGTTTGCGTCAAACAGAAGGTGGCGCGACGATTTCCGCTCCGACACCGCCAGCGTGGCGAGGTTGCCGCCCGCCTCGTGCTCACGCACAAGCGCGGGCAGGTCAATAGTAGTCAGCACGTCGGCATTATGGAGGAAAAACGGCTTGCCGTCGTCAAAAAACCACGCGGCTTGTTTCAGCCCGCCGCCGGTGTCGAGCAGTTCGGGCTCGTGCGAGGTTTCGATGCGTATGCCGAAATTGTTTCTGCTCTTTAAAAAACCGGAAATATGTTCCGCGTGGTGGTGAGTATTGATTATGATTTCCGTCACGCCCGCAGCTCTCAGCCTTCCGATAACGTTTTCCAGCAGGGGAATACCTCCCACCTCAACCAAGGCTTTAGGCACAGAGTCGGTCAGCGGGCGCAGGCGGCTGCCCACGCCGGCGGCTAAAATCATGGCTTTCATAGCCCTCCGCCGATGATATTATGGATAAGTTCCACTTCGGCGTTATATTTGGCGCGCAGATGTTTCGCGAGAGACTCCGCGCAGTAAACCGACCGGTGCCGCCCGCCCGTGCAGCCAAATGAAACCGTCAGGCTGGTGAAATTGCGGGTGCGGTAGTTTTCAAGGCTTTGGTCCACCAGCGCGTATACTGATTCCAGAAATCTGGCGACCTCCGCCTCCTTTTCAAGAAACCCGATCACCGGCGCGTCCCTGCCAGTCAGGGTGGCATATTGCGCGTATCTGCCGGGATTGGGCAGGGCGCGGCAGTCGAAAACATAACCGCCGCCGTGTCCGCTTTCGTCCAGCGGGACTCCGCCCATGCGGAAAGAAAAACTCTGCACCCGGACAACCAGCGAAGGCTTCGCCGCGCCGAACTGCCGCAGATAGGTGGAACCGGCAAGCTGCCGCCAGACGGACTGCAATTCCGGAATGTCCAGTGGCAAAGCCGCTTTGTTAAGCAGGTATTCCAGATTCTTCACCGCATAAGGAATGCTTTGCAGAAAGTGCGCTTTTTTCTCATAGAATCCGCGCAGCCCGTAAGCGCCCATAGCCTGCATGATGCGGATGTAAGCGTAACCGTAATAGCGGGCTAAAAAGTCTTCCCGGTCTACTTTTATAAAGGAAGAAACGGCATCCAGATACAGGTCCAGCAGGCCCTCGCGGATTTCAAAGGGAATGTCGGCCTTCGCGTCGAATAAAAGGGAGGCGATATCGTATTGCAGGGCGCCTTTTCTGCCGCCCTGGTAATCAATAAAGGAAAGCTCGCCGTTTTGCACCATTATGTTGCGTGACTGGAAATCGCGGTACAGGAAAAAATCGCGGGGCGCCTCAAGCAGGAAATCGGCGAACTTGTTGAAATCGTCCTCCAGCGGCTGTTCGGAAAACCTTACTTTCGCGAGCCGCAGGAAATAGTACTTGAAATAATTCAAATCCCACATCATGGACTGGCGGTCGAAAGCCGCGCGCGGATAACACTTGGAGTAATCAAGCCCCCTGGACGCGGCGATCTGAAACCGCGGCAGGGTTTGCACAGCCTTGCGGTAAAGCGCCAGCACCTCATCAGGGAAAGGGTCCGCGGGAGTGCGCAGTCTGGAAAGGGTCTGGTAAAGGTTAACCGGACCCAGATCCTGCTCCAGATAGCATCCTTCGGAAAAACTGTCGGCGTAAATTTCCGGCACCGGAAGATTTTGCGAACGGAAGTGCCGGGAGAAAGACAAAAACGCGTCATTTTCCCGCAAATCCCCGTTTTCAACGCCGATCACGCTGCGGGAGGAACTTTTAATGCGGAACAGTTTCCGGTCCGACCCGTCAGCCGCGAACGGCTCGACGGAAATTATTTCCTCTCCGAATTTTTCCGTAAAAAGTTTTTTGACGGCTTCCGCCATTTTAATCTCCAGGTTAAGCTATTTTAGCAAATACGGTTATTGCGCGATAAAAGTCCTTGCGGTTTCCAAAAAACGGATATATAATGGACTAATAGACCGTTTCGGTCGAAAGGACTATTTATGAGAACCGTTGACACCCAGAAGGAAGAACAGACAAAAGCGGAAATATTAAACGCCGCGAAAACGCTTTTCCAGAAATACGGCCTGGACAAGACCTCGATGGAAGACATCGCATCGGCTACCGGCAAGGGGAAAAGCACCCTGTATTACTACTTCAAAAGCAAAGACGAAGTCTTTTTTGCCGTAGTACAAAAAGAAATACAGGAAGTTGAGGAAAAAGTACGGCAGGCGGTTTCATGCCAGAAAACAAATTCCGCGAAATTGCGGACCATGCTGGCAAGCAGATATTATGAAACAAAGTCAAAGATGCTGCTGTATCCTATTTTTATACAGGAAACAAAAAAACACTTTGAACTGTTCAAAGATATCCAGTGCGCGGTAAACGAAACGGCAATATGCCAGTTAAAGGAAATTTTATTAAACGGTATCCGGGCCGGAGAGTTTAAAAGCATTTCCGCGAAAGACTGCGATTCGCTTGCCATTGTAGCTATGTCCATGTGGATGGGAATGGACGCGAATATCATACTATCCGGCAAAATGCCGTCCAATGAAATACGGGTTGAAACCACTATAGACGTTTTTGTGCGGGGCATCCGTTAAGCCGCCGGACAGTTTTTTGGGACCGAGTACATTTTTAGTCCGCATACGAGGAATCATTATGCTTAATATCAGAAACAGAAAAGCACTTATGTTGGTTTTGCTGCTGTCCGCCATTTCCGCCTGCCACAAACCGGCTGTTGCCCCGCCAACACCGGTAAAAGTGAAAGCCTTTAAAGCGGGCGGCGGCAGTTTCAGGCCCGGCCTGTATTACAGCGGCGCGATAGAAGCGGGAAAAAGCATAAATCTGAGTTTCCTGACCATGGGCACGGTTTCGCAGGTGCCCGTCCGGGAAGGCGACCCGGTGCAAAAAGACCAACTGCTGGCCCGGCTGGACTGCGCGAGCAACAAAAACGTGCTGCTCATCGCGCAGGAAAAAGCCCGGCAGGCGCAGGACGCGTTTAACCGGTTTGAACCCATGTACAAACATGGCAATCTGGCGGAGATCAAGATGGTGGACATACGAACCGCCAAAACCCAGGCCGAACTCGCGGCGAAACTGGCAGAGAAAAATGTGGAAGACTGCACGCTGCTCGCGCCTGAAAGCGGCTATGTAAGCGAACGCGCCATCGAGCCGGGCGACAGCGTTATCCCCGGCAAAAGCGCCCTTAAGCTTGTGACGGTTGATAAACTGTTCGCGGCCATCGCCGTTCCGGAAAAGGAAATAAGCGGAATAAAAAAGGGCATGGCGGCTGAAATCGAGTTTACGGGCCAGAACAACAGGCGTACCGCCGGACGGGTAGCCGACGTGGGTGTTTCGGCCAATCTTTTGGCCCGGACCTATACCGTGAGAATCCTTATAAGCAATACCGGAACTGAAATACTGCCCGGCATGCTCTGTAATGTCCGCATCGCGGGCAAGGGCGCGGAAACCGCGCTGGTAATACCGGCGACAGCCGTGAAAATGGACGAGGCGGGCAGCCCGTACGTCTACGTTATAGCCGCCGGAAACCGCGCGCGCAAGCGAATCGTTAGTTCCGCCGGCTTCCGCGAAGGCGGAATTTTGATTTCCTCCGGCCTGCGGGGCGGGGAGAACATAGTAAGCGAAGGCGTGCAGAAATTAAGCGACAACGCTTTAACCGAACCCGAATTTTAAGGCGGCTATATGGAAACACCCCGCAAATCATTTATTGAACTGGCTTTAAAACACCGGCAGGTAACGATTACGATCAGCCTTGTCTTGTGCCTAGTCGGGATTTACTCCATGGCTACCATGCCGCGCCAGGAGTTCCCGGAATTCAAGGTGCGCCAGGGCCTTGTGGTTGGCGTATTTCCGGGAGCATCATCACAGCAGGTGGACGAACAGCTGGCAAAGCCGCTGCAGAATTATCTTTTCCGGTTTAAGGAAGTGAAACGGGAAAAAACCTATTCCGTTTCCAAAGAAGGCCAGGCCGTCGTTTATCTGGAAGTGAACGACAATGTGAAAGAGCCAGAAATCTTCTGGTCCAAACTGCGCCTGGGCCTGCAGGAGTTCAAAGCCCGGCTGCCGCAGCAGGTGGTGGTGCTGGTCGGCAATAACGAATTCGGCGACGCCTCGGCCATACTGCTTACCGTGACCTCCAAAAAACGAACCTACCGGGAACTGGAGGATTATCTTGAGAAACTGGAAGACGAAATCCGCCGCAATCCCGCCGTTTCAAACGTAAAACATTTCGGCCTGCAAAAAGAGAAGATAACAATTTACGCCGATCCGAACCGGCTGGCGCACTACGGCCTGAAACCCGCCTTCCTTATCGCCGCGCTGCAGCTTGAGGGCATTGTGGGCTACGGCGGAACGGTGAAAGGCAAAGATCTGGAAATGCCCATACACCTGCCCCAGCGCTTCAAATCGGAAGCGGATGTGGCGGAACAGATAATTTTCGCATCGCCCGACGGCGCGCTGGTGCGCGTGCGGGATGTGGCCCGCGTGGCGCGGGAATACGACGTTGACGAGTCGTATGTGGAGTGCAACGGCAGCCGGGCGGTCGTGCTTTCCATGGAAATGCGGTTCGGCAACAACATCGTGCGGTTCGGCAAGGAAATAGACAAACTGGTCGGAAATTTCAAGGCGAAAAATCCGCCCGATCTGGAAATATCTAAAGTCGCCGACATGCCCGCCGTGGTCAAACACTCCATAAACCGCTTTTTCGTGGATTTCGGCGTGGCGATTCTGGCGGTTATACTGGTTATCGTCCTGCTTCTGCCAAGGCGCATAGCGGCGGTGGCGGCGCTGACGATTCCGATCTGCATACTCCAGTCCATGGGCATAATGCAGGGCTGCGGAGTAGAGTTAAACACCATCACGCTCGCCACACTGGTGGTTGTGCTGGGCATGGTGGTTGATAACGCTATCGTGGTGATAGACAACCACGTGGAAAAACTGAACCACGGCGTTGACCCCTGGAAAGCCGCCTGGAGCAGCGCGCATGAGCTGTTCGTGCCCGTATTTACGGCAACACTGGCGATTATCGCCGCCTTCGCGCCCCTCCCCTTATTTCTGGTCGCCATGACAAAAGACTTCGTGAGCCCCATGCCGGTCACCGTGGCGATAACACTGTTAATTTCGCTGCTCGTCGCCATTTTTCTGGTTCCCGTGCTGTGCGAGGCCTTCATCAAAACAGGACTGCACGCGCCAGGCGAAAAAACGCTTAAAAAATCAACGCTGGACAAGCTGCAGGCGTTTTACGACGCCAGACTCGAGTCCGCGATGAACAGTCCGTGGCGGACTATTTTAATAGGGGCCGGCGCGATTGTCCTGGGCGTGGTCCTGTTCGCTTTTCTTCCCCAGCAGCCGTTTCCCAAACTGGAACGAAACCAGTTCGCGGTAGAAATCTATTTCCCGGAAGGCACTTCGCTTGATAAAAACGCCGGAACCACGAAACAGATGGCGAAAATCCTTGAGGCAGACAAACGGGTGAAAGATGTCATTTCCTTTATCGGCACCAGTTCGCCGCGCTTTCACACGCTGTACGCCCCGCAGATGCCGGCGAAAAACTACTCGCAGCTGATTGTAATCACCGACTCCATTGAAAGCACCCAGCAGGTTCTGCATGAATACGACGCGAAATACCGCGACGCCTTCCCCGACGCCCACATCAAATGGAAGGAGCTGGATTTCATGCCCAACGAAGCGCCCATCGAAGTACGCATCGCGGGCGGCAGCGTGGAAGAAATAAAAGCCTTCGCGCAAAAAGTGAAGGATATAATGGCCCAGGAAAAAGACATCATCTGGCTGCGCGACGACTACCGCGCCCCTCTGCTTTCGGCGGACCTGGACATTGACAGGGAAGCCGCGAACAGGCTGGGCATCACGCGCGGCATGCTGGGCGCGTCCACCGCGCTCAACCGCAACGGCATGACCGTGGCCCAGGTGTGGGAGGGCGACTATGCGAAAGACGTGGTGCTCAAATATGAGGAGGCGAAAACAGCCTCTCCATCCGAACTGGGCAACCAGTACATAACAGCGCCCATGTCGCCAAAACCCATAACTTTAAGGCAGGTGGCTTCGCTGAAGCCGGGCTTTAGCGAAGGCCAGATAGTACGCCGCAACGGCCTGCACACCATAACCCTGCGCGCCGATATCGCGTTCGGCAAACTAGCGGATTCCGTGTCGGGGCGCATAATTAAAAAAATAAACGCCCTGCCAAAACCGGCTTCCGTTGAAGTAAGCTACGGCGGCGAATACGAAAAATCCATCGAGGATTACGTGCCGATAGGACGGTCGCTTTCGGTCAGCGTGGTGCTGATATTTTTCATACTGCTGTTCCAGTTTAAATGCGTGAGGCGGTCCCTGCTTGTCATGGCTACGATGCCGCTGAGCATTATCGGCGGCGCGCTGGGCCTGTTCCTGCTGGGCTATCCGTTCGGGCTGACATCGTCGCTCGGCTTTATCGCCCTGTTCGGCATGGTGGTGCGCAACGGCGTGATACTTATAAGCTACGCGCATGAGCTGGAGCATGGCGGCCTGTCCGTGCGGGATGCCGCGCTGGCGGCCGGGAAACGCCGCCTGCGCCCGATATTCCTGACGGCCAGCGCTGCGGCGGTGGGAGTGATACCGCTCATCACCTCGGGCTCACTGCTGTGGGGGCCGCTGGGCACGGTGATATGCTTCGGTCTTATCGGATCAACCGTTTTGACACTTTATGTTCTGCCCGTGGCATACTGCAAACTGGGCGAAAGCACAAAGGAGGCTGCCCATGAACGCTAGATTCGGCTTGTTCTACCTGCTCGTTTTTCTGTTTCCGGCCTGCACTTTCGCCGGCGACGTTACGCTTACCCTGAGCGAATACCAGGCCCAGGCTTTGCGCGCCAACCACGAACTGCGGGAGGCCGGATTCGCGGCCCAGGGCGCGGATGAAGCGGCACGGGGCGCTTTCACGGGTTACTTCCCAAAAGTGTCCGCCGCCGCCGGAATAGCGAACACCAATATCCTGCCCGGGCTTAACAGCCCCATCGGCCTGCTGCCGCTGACGAAAGACAGCAACGCCGCGTCAATCGGCATGATAACGGCGGTCCAGCCGCTGTATGCGGGAGGCAGGATAGCAAACGGCAACAGGCTCGCCAAAACCGGGTTTGCCGCCGCGCGCCAGCAGCTGCGCGCCAAGCGCAACGAAGTGCTCGCCGAATCCGAAAAAAAATACCGCCAGCTACAGGTGCTTAACAGCAAAATGCTGACCTTGCTGGCCTACGAAAAACTGATGGACTCGCTTTACGCGCAGGTCACCGAAGCGCTGGAACGCGGCCTGGCCACGAAAACGGACGCGCTGAGAGTGAAGCTTAAAAAAGAGGAAATAGCCGTCAGGAAAAACCAGCTGGGGAAACTGACGGAAACGGCGGGAAAAGACCTGATACTCTACGCAGGCATGGCCGTTTCCGGTGCGGTGCGGCTGGGCGAACAGGCTGAAACCGTTGCGCCTGCGGACTACAGCACCCAGTCGTTGCGCGGACAGCTGGAAACAAGGCCGGAATACCAGCTTCTTCAAATCGGAGTGGACGCGGCGGCTTTGCAGAAAAAAATTAAAATCGGCGGTTACCTGCCGTCGTTCGCGGTCGGCGCGAGCGTTTACCGCACGGATTATTACGCAAACGCCAATTTTTCGAGAGACGCCAATTATCAGGACACCGTAGCCTTCGGCATGCTGAGCATACCGCTGAGCGACTGGTGGGAAGCGTCCCATAAAATAAAGGAAATGCGCCTTAAAGAAGATACCGCGCGGGAGCAGCTGAAAGCGCTCGGTGACTATCTGCTGCTCGATATGGAAAACAAGCTGAGAACCCTTGAAACAGCCTATGACCAAGTGAACCTCGCGCAAATAGAAATAGAACAGGCGCAGGCCAACAAATCCGAGATTGAAGACGGCTATAAAAACGGAACGGAAAAGCTTTCCGACTATCTGCAGGCCCTGGCCCTGGAACTGGACAGCCAGAACAAACTGGTTGAAACCAAAGCGGAATATTTCAAGGCCAAAACGGCTTTTTTGCTGGCTACGGGCCAATGAATCTAGGTCCAAAGACTGAAATAGACTAGGCCTTTCGGCACTCAAATTCCGCACCACCCGGCGCTATGGTAACATATAAGCACGCAGGACAGGTGCAGACAGGGGGGAAAAATGAAAAAACTGTTAATCGTCCTTTTAACAACCGCCGCGGGCCTCTCTTATGCGGAACCCTCAAAACCGGCCGCAAAGTCTATTCCTCCGGGCTCGGTCAAAATTGTGTGCAACGGGTCCGCGTCCGACAGGAACACGGTGACTTTAAACGGTATTATCAGCCCCGACGGGGGAACCATTAAAACCGAACTGGTTTCCACCATGTTCACCGGTCCGGAATTTGAAAAATTCGTTTTCGAACGCGCTAAACGCGATAATGAAACCAAGCTGAAATGGTCGGAATACTATAGCGAGAAAATGGGCGGCATGATGACCGTCTCCATTCCCAAACAGCGCGGGAAAATCTTTACAGGCTACCTTAAGTATGAGCCTTTCGAATCAGACGGCTCCACGGATTTAATCCAGTTAAAATGCACAGTCAAATAAAGCGAAAGCATTTTGAAAACAAAGGCCGGAATTTTCGCCGGTCTTTGTTTTTGCATGCGCGCAATCAGCTATAATATAGGTATGGTACGGAGGTTTCAATGAAACGGACATTAATTACAGTTGCAATGATTTTAACGGCAGGCATAGTTTTCGCGGCGGACGCGCCCGGCGCAAAAACCCGCAGCATAAGCTGCTCCGGCGCCACGGGGGAAAACAACACCGTGCAGTTCGTCGCCACCGTTGTTTCCGACACCGAACTGACCGGCGTAAGCCTTGCCACCAACGACGGACCCGACAGCGCGCTCCGCCTTGCGTCCGCCACGGCTGACCCTAATTATAAAATAGCCGAAAAAGCCATAGACAACACCAACAGGTTTGAACTGGGCAAACTCGGAAACAAAACCGTCACGGCTTTCCTGCCGACCTATCTCAAAAAACTGAGAAAGTTTAACGCGACGTTCATGTTCGACGGACGAAACCCCTATTATATCCACGCGAAATGCGTCGGAAAATAAAACCTCGATTACACTAAAAAAAATCCTCGCCTTGCCGCGGGGATTTTTTATTAAAAGCCGAAAAATTGACTATAATACCCTAATAGCTGTTAAAAGGGGGAATCTGTGAAAAAAGTGCTTATTGCCGATGATGAAGCCGTAACCCGCTTGACTTTAGCCGCGGCGCTGGGCAAGCGGTTTGAGATATTGTCCGCCAAGAACGGGATTGAAGCGTTGGCCATGGCTAGGCAGGAAAAACCGGATCTGATACTCTTAGACATCAATATGCCCGCCATGGACGGGCTGGAAACTCTCGCCCGGCTTAAAGCGGAAAAAACCAACTTTGCCATTATCATCATGCTCACAGGTGAGAACGATCTGGAAACCGCCGACAAAGCCCTGGCGCTCGGGGCCTGCGAATATGTGACAAAACCGTTTGACGCGGAAAAAATAAGGAATCTGGTCGAATGCAAACTGGACTCATGCCAGCACGACGCCCCGTGGAAAGTAAACGAATAGCGCTTTCCCGATTTTAACAACCACCAGCCCCGGCCCACGCCGGGGTTTTCTTTTACGGCAATAAGTATTATGCGGGGCGGGGTCAGTAATGGTATACTTTTTGAAAGAAAACGGCAGTTGAAATATGGGGGAAATGCCTATGTCAGTTCCTGATTGCGAAAAACTAAAAAAGATCTCATTTTTCGAAAAATTTTCGGACGCCGAACTCGCCGCCCTGTGCGCCCGCCTGAAACCGCGCGCCTGCGCCGCAGGTGAAATCATATTCAGGGAAAACGAAACAGGCGACAGCCTTTATTTGGTGGCGGAAAGTTCTGTGAGAGTTGACAAGTGCGTAAGCGAAGAAGGCGAACAGTATTGCTCGAAAATACTGGCCGTGATAAATCCGGGCGATTTTCTGGGCGAAATGGCTCTGATAGACGAACAGCACCGTTCCGCGACCGCCACGGCGCTTGAGCCGACGCAGCTGCTGGAACTGCAGAAAGAGGATTTCGACGGCTTGTCCGTTGCCATGCCCGCAACCAGCCTGGCCCTCTACTCGGCGATGACCAAGGCTCTTTCCTTCCGCCTGCGCGCCACGTCAACGGAATTAGCCATGCTTTATGACATAAGCGAGCTGGTTTTCAAAACATTCGACAGCGAAAAAGCCTTTCTTGCAAAACTGCTGTCGGAACTGCGCCTCCATTTAGGGCACAACTGGCGGCTGGCGGCCTACAGCTACAACATTTTTAACGAGGAAAACGAACTGGCTGGCGTTTGCGGGCCGGG
This sequence comes from Elusimicrobiaceae bacterium, assembly GCA_041667045.1. Lineage (GTDB taxonomy): Bacteria > Elusimicrobiota > Elusimicrobia > Elusimicrobiales > Elusimicrobiaceae > JAQVSV01. The sequence goes on from JBAYFS010000033.1 coordinate 16,272, forward strand.
CCAGCTCGAAGGCGCGCCGGGACCGGACCGGCTCTGCGATCAAACCAAAGGCTGGCTGGACCAACGCACCTACATAGCCCAGTTGCCGGGCAAAATCCGACCCGACGGATATCTATTGTTCCAGTCTCCCCGGATTCTTGAGAAAAAGGAACGGGACAGCCTGGAAATAGCTTTCAGCACCGTGGCCCGCATAGCCAATTCGGTGGTGGACAGAATACGCTATGCGACGGAAGAAACGCTCCGCAAACGGCTTGAGCACAGCCGGCATGATTTATTTTAACAGGAAAGGACTGCACTATGATGGATATCATAAAAATTTTCGCTTTCGCCGTTTCAAAAAACGCCAGCGATATCGTGATAGCCGCCGGCGCGCCGGCCATGATGAG
>JBAYFS010000034.1:0-16563 GCA_041667045.1 Elusimicrobiaceae bacterium
CGGCTGCCGCGTCTGGGACGTGGGCGTAGTGCCGACCCCCGCGGTGTCCTACCTTGCGCCGAAGCTGGAGGCGGTCTGCGCTATTGTCGTGTCCGCCAGCCACAACCCGCCGGAATTTAACGGGATAAAATTTTTCTCCGCCAACGGCACGAAACTGCCGCCCCGGCTGGAGGAGCGGATTGAAGCCATTCTTCACGGTGAACTTGAAGCGCCGTCCGTTTCCAAAGCCGAAATAAAAAAACTTTACGCTTGCCGGCCCGAACTCGCCGAAGAATATGTGGAATTTCTTGCCAGCACCATGCCCGCGGACATAAACCTCTGCGGTATGAGCCTTGTGCTGGACTGCGCCAACGGCGCGGCCTATAAAATAGCGGGCGAGCTGTTTGAAAGGCTCGGGGCGAAAGTCGCCGTTATAGGCGACAAGCCGGACGGAAAAAATATCAATGTAAACTGCGGGTCTTTGCATCTGGACAATTTGTGCCGGGAAACCCGGCGTCTTAAAGCGGACTGCGGTTTCGCGCTTGACGGCGACGCCGACCGCGTGCTGTTTTCCGACGAAAAGGGCGCTCCTCTGGACGGCGACGATATCATCGCCATAGCCGCCAGCGAAATGCGCAAAAGCGGGCTTCTTAAATGGGACAAAGCGGTTCTTACCGTTATGTCCAACTGCGGGCTTGTGCAGTGGTTTAAAAAGGAGAACATTGAAACCGTACAGGTTCCCGTGGGCGATAAATATGTGAGCGAAGCGCTGGAAATGCACGATCTCAGTATCGGGGGCGAGGCGTCGGGCCACATCATATTCCGCGATTTCGCGCCCACCGGCGACGGACTGCTTACCGCCGTGCAGGTGCTTTCCATTATGCGTAAAAGCGGACGCAAACTGAGCTGGTTTAGAAATTTGTGGACCAGATATCCCACCGAACTTCGCGCGGTAAAGGTCAAAGAGAAAACGCCGCTTTCCAAACTGGCGGGTTTCGACGGCGCGGTGAAGAAGCTGGAAAAATCGCTCGGGCCGGGAAGCCGCGTTTTCATCCGCTATTCCGGCACGGAGCCGAAGCTCCGTATTCTGGTTGAAGGGCCGGACGCGGCCAAGGTGCGTTACGTTTCGGACGAAATTGAAAAAATGTATCGTGAAAAAATGAAGGGGGCACTATGCGGTTAAAACTTGGAGTCAATATTGATCACGTGGCGACGCTTCGCCAGGCGCGCGGAGCGGATTTTCCGTCCGTTGCCGACGCCGCCGAGCTTGCGCTCGCTTCCGGCGCCGATTTTCTGGTGGCGCATCTGCGCGGCGACCGCCGCCATATGCAGGAAAGCGATATCAAGGCTCTTGCCGCCGGCGGCAGACTGCATCTTGAAATGGCCTGCACGGAAGAAATGGAAAAAATAGCTTTGAAATATAAACCCTGCTCGGTGTGTATCGTGCCCGAGAAAAAAGGCGAACTGACGACGGGCGGCGGACTGGACCTGAAGGGAAAAACGGCGCTCGGCGTGGAAAAACTTTCCTCCAGACTAATGAAAAAGGGAATAGGCGTAAGTCTTTTTCTGGACGCGGAGCCCAACGCTCTGCGGACGGCGCATAAAATGGGCATAAAGACGGTTGAACTTTGCACCAAAACTTACGCCGAAAGCAAAAACCGCAAAGCCGTTTCCGCCGAACTGGAGAATCTCGCCGTGGCCGCCATCATGTCGCGCGAACTTGATTTCGAATTGCACGCGGGTCATGGGCTGGATTATACCAATGCCGTTCCTGTTTCCCAGATTGACGGGTTCGCGGCGTTCAACATCGGGTTTGCCATTATCGCGCGGTCGCTTTATGTCGGTTTGCCCGCGGCGGTAAAGGAAATGAAGGAGCTTTTGTCATAATATGTGCGGAATAGTCGGATATGTAGGGAAGGGAGATTCGGTGCCCGTTATAATAAACGGGCTCAAACGGCTTGAATACCGCGGCTACGATTCCGCGGGCATAGCCGTTATGAACGGCGAACTGACGGTCATCAAAAGCAAGGGTAAGGTTTCCGAGCTTGAAGGCAGGGTTTCGGCGAAAAAACTTTCCGGCCATTGCGGCGTGGGCCACACGCGCTGGGCCACGCACGGGCGTCCCAGCGAAGCGAACGCGCATCCGCACACCTCCTGCTGCGGCGATATCGCGGTTGTGCATAACGGCATTATCGAAAATTTCGCGCCGCTGCGCAAAAAACTCATCGCAAAAGGCCACGTTTTCCAGTCCGAAACGGACACCGAGGTCGTGGCGCATCTGGTGGAAGATCATGTGCGCGCCATAGTGGCGAAAGGCAGCGCTTTTTCCAAGGATAAAATTCTTTTTGAGGCTGTTCGCCTCACCCTTAAAACAATTGAAGGCGCTTTCGCCATCGGCGTTTTGTGGCAGGAGTGCCCGGATACTCTGGTGGGCGCGCGCAAGCACAGCCCGCTTATCGCCGGGATCGGCGAGGGTGAAAGCTTTCTCGCCTCCGACGTGCCCGCGTTCATGGAGTATTCCCGCAACGTAGTGTTCTTAAACGACGGGGAGATAGCCGTTTTAAAACCCGGCACGATCGAGGTTTTCAATGCGGACGGCAAAGCCGTCAAAGCTGAAGTCACGGAAATCAAATGGGACCGCGCGCTGGCGGAAAAAGGCGGCTACGCGCATTTCATGCTCAAGGAAATTTACGAGCAGCCCATGGCCGTTGAGGAAACCCTGCTGGGCCGAGCCAGCCTTGATGACGAAACTTTCCTGCGCGAATACGGCATGAGCCGCGAGATCGCCAAAAAAATAAAACGCATTCAGGTTATAGCCTGCGGAACGGCTTACCACGCCGGTTATGTCGGCAAATACGCCATTGAGCATTTTGCCAGAGTGCCGGTGGATATTGACGTGGCGTCCGAGTTCCGCTACAGAAACCCGGTTTTGGAAGAAGGCACGCTCATCATGGCGATAAGCCAGTCCGGCGAAACAGCCGACACTTTGGCCGCCGTGCGCGACTGCCGGAGCAAAGGGTTCAGCAGCCTGGCTGTCTGCAACGTGGTCGGCTCCACGCTGACCCGCGAAACCGATTTCACCTGTTATACGCACTGCGGACCGGAAATCGGCGTAGCGTCCACCAAGGCTTTCACGGGCCAGCTGGCGGCGCTGTTCGCTTTCGCGCTGCAACTGGGGCGCGCGCGCGGAGTTATCGGCGAGCGGGAAGGCCAGTCTTTATCCGCCGAACTGATGACGCTGCCCCGCCTTATGGACGACACTTTAAAGCAGGGCGCCAAAATCGCCGCGTTCGCCTGGGAAATACACAAAAACGGCAGCTATCTGTTTTTGGGCCGCAACGCCAATTTCCCCATAGCGCTGGAAGGCGCACTTAAGCTGAAAGAAATTTCGTATGTGCACGCTGAAGCGTTCGCCGGCGGGGAGATGAAGCACGGCCCGATAGCCATAATCGAAGAGGGAATGCCCGTGATAGGTATCGCGGTGGAATCTTCAACGCAGGATAAAATGGCTTCCAATTTGCAGGAGGCGCTTGCGCGCGGTGCGCGGGTAATCGGTATCCTGACCGACGGGTTGGGCGCCGGCTGCGGCTTGTCCGCACGGTTTGACATTCCGAAAGTAAATGAGTTCTTTTCGCCGCTATTGACGGTTATTCCGCTGCAGCTGTTTGCGTATCACGTGGCGGCCTGCCGAGGCTGCGAGATTGACCAGCCGCGCAATCTGGCGAAAAGCGTCACGGTTGAGTAAAACGGGATATATTGAGGGAAGCTTAATATGCTTTATGTAAAGATCGAAGGGGGGAAAAATGCTTGTACTTAGTCCTGAAACAGTGGGGGAATTCATACCGTCGCGCAGGAAGGACGGGCATAAGGGTGATTTCGGGCGTGTGCTTGTGGTGGCTGGTTCGCGCGAAATGACGGGCGCCGCGGTGCTGACAACGCGCGCCGCGCTGAAAGCGGGCGCGGGGCTTGTTTCCATGGCTTTGCCCGCCAGCTTGCAGGTGTGCACCGCCGGACACGTTATCGAAGCTACGTCTTACGGCCTTAGCGAAACTCTGGAAGGAGCCATAGCTCCGCAGGCCGCGGGCGAACTTTTAAAGATTATCGAGCGCCATAAGTTTGACCTGCTGCTTATCGGGCCGGGGCTCGGCGCTTCCGCGGGCGCGGTGGAATTTGTCCAGAAATTCCTGAAGGAGTGTCCTCTGCCGGCTATTGTGGACGCGGACGCGCTAAACGCCATCGCCAGCATCGACAAACCGGATTCATTTTTCGGCAAGGGCGGTCCTGTGCGTATTCTCACGCCGCATGTGCGCGAGGCCGAGCGTATCCTGAAAACGGATAATGAAACCATCGAGATATTCAAAGAGCAGTCGTCATTGCGGCTGGCTGCCATGGCGAATGGCGTTGGTGTGCTTAAAGGACATGAGACCGTTATCGGCTGTGTTGATAACGGCGACAGTCCGCGCTGTTCAGCCGTAAACAACAACGGTTCCTGCGAGCTGGCAAAAGCCGGCAGCGGCGACGTGCTGGCGGGCCTGATGGCCGGTTTTTGGGCGCAGGCCGGAAAGTCGCGCGGCTTCACGGCGGAAACCGCTTTTGAATCAGCCTGTGCGGCTGTTTATCTGCACGGCGAATGCGGGATTCTGGCCCGGCGCGAACTGACGGAATACTGCGTGCTAGCCAGCGAACTGCTGGAAAGACTGCCGCGCGCCATCAAGAAAACGCTGATAGGCGAACAGTAAATAACTTACAGACGAATAAAAGCCCCGCGTTTCACTGGAAACGCGGGGCTTGTTTCTTTCAGGAGTGAAGCCTGTTCTCAGGAAATTATTGTACTCTCGCGCAAATCGCGTAACCGGTTGCGGAGGCTTTAAGGCTGCTGGAATTGGAACATTTGCACGAGGTGGGTGAATCAGGATAAACTCCATTTAAATAATAATGGCTTAGATAGCAGCCACAGTCTAAAACTTTTTTTCCTTGTGGACATGAAGTTGTTAAACTGGAGGGGAAACCTATATCGCCAGTGTTGGTAACAATTTCCAATCCGATATCAAGCCGGTTGTCCCAAGTGGCAACGCCATTTTTGTCCGATATAAGCACTTTATTAAGACCTTCGGTTCCGTCCTGCAGTATAAAAGCGCCTTTACTGGAGCTGGCAACATGCAGTTTCGCTTTCGGAGTGCTGGTCCCGATGCCAACACCGTCGTTGTCTCTTGCCAGGAGGGTACGTCCGGTTGTGAGAAAACGGCTGTAGGATCCGTATGGGCTTGGATAATAGGACTTTAAAGTGTAAGTTTCGCTGCCTATTGCTGTCCACGCGAAAAACAGCACAAAAAAAGCGATTATGGGTACGGAGTATTTTCTTCGCAGTTCTATTTCCGAAGGCATTTTAATTTTTGTCATATAATTTAGTTTGCGGTTGGTTTGTTGCGGTCGGGGGCTTTATATTCCCTGTTAATGTCCACGGCGCTGGCATAGGGGCTGTTCCAGTCAATGCTGAAAACGTCTTCGAGCGCCTGGGCTATTGGTGCGCCTTTTAAAATAATGGCGGCGTTGCGCGATTTGTAAAAATAGTCATACTCCCAGTTTGACGTGCTGACGAAGGAATAAATGCCGTCTGCCGTCATGTATTTGCAGTGTTCCACACGCGCGAATTCCACGAATTCTTTGGAATACTGGGGGATGGCTGAAACCTTGATTTCAATGTTTTTCGTTCTTGACAAATCTTTTATGAAGTCGGCGCCCGCGCCGTACATTGTCCAGTCCGCCACGATCAGCTGCACTTTCACTCCTCGGCCAGCCGCCGCCCTGAGTGCGGCGTCCAGTTCGGTCCAGGAGCTTTTTCCTTTTTTGATTTTGAAATTCATTACCTGTATTTTGAGCGATTTTTTTGCCGACGCTATTATGTGCAACAGTTCCGTTATCTCTTTATCCAGCCCTTTCGGGGTGAAATCCGCGGGGCTGATCGCGGAATACGCCGTAACGGTGTCCCCGTTGCCGGAAACGGGCGCGGTTTCCGGCGCGGCAACGGACGCGGAACTTTCATCCCCGCCGCTTATGAAGCCGACGTGATAGGTTTCGGAACTGTCCTGCGTATAATCGTTTTGGCTGGCGCCGGAATCTGAGGCTGTTTCTGCTCCGGAATTTTGGCCGGTGTCTGAATTCTGCGTGTCTGCCGGGGTTATGGCAATGACATCTCCGGTTCCGCTCTCACCGACCGGAGCCTGGAAGGAAAGCGTTACCGGGTTCTGCCGTGTCGCAGGATGAAGAGCCGCGGGCATTTTAGCCGGTTTTACCGGATTGTCCGCCAACTGCCAGTCGAGGTTAAATACGTCAAGAAAATTGGAGGCGAGCTGTCCGTTGCGGACCAGCACTCCTACTTCATGGATCTGCTCAAGGGAGCGCCAGTCGAAGTTCTGGGAGCCCAGATAGACGCTTTCCACATCAATAACGAAATACTTCGCGTGCATTATTCCGCCGCCCAGCTTCCCGAAATTTATAACGCGCAGTTCAATGCCTTTAACGGCTTTCAGTTCGTCCGCCGTTTTCGGCATTTTTTTGTAGAACACGGAATCTATTATTATGCGCACTTTAACGCCGCGGCCCGCCGCGCTTTTTATGGCGGAAAGCACTTCAGCCAGAGCGGTGTTTTCGCGGCTGTCTATGTAGAAAACCTCGATATCAATGGATTTTTGCGCTCCGCTGAAAAGTTCAAGCCATAACTCGGGCGCGCGGCGGGTTAAGGAAGAACCGTAGCTGGTTTCCAGCGGCACGCTTTCGGCGATTACGGCGGGCGCGTAAAGGAAATTTTTATCCCCGTCAGCCAGCACGGGCGAATGCATTGCGGCTAAAAGCAGAGTCAGCAGAAATAGCGCTTTTTTCATAGTGGTCCTCAATAGTGTTTTAGGGGACATCGCCCCCCATAAAATTATAATATATCTTTAAATGGAATTGGCAACATTATGAAACGCAACCGCAAGAGTGAAAGCGATATCCTGGCTGGAATATACAAACAGGCCGGCCTGTTCAGGACGCCTGAAGTTATTCTCGGCCCCGGCGACGATTGCGCCGTGGTGAAAACCGGCGGCTCGTTTTACGCTTTTTCGGTTGATGAAATGTGCGAAGGCACCCATTTCGTAAAGCCGCTTCAGTATCCCGCTGAAATCGCCGCAAAGCTTGCCGGCATGAATGTAAGCGATCTGGCTGCTATGGGTTCGGTGAAGCCCGTGTTCGCGCTTTGCACTCTTTCCATGCCAAAGAACACACCCGCGAAGTGGACGGACATCTTTCTTAAAAGCCTCGTTAAAGAGTGCGCGCGCTATAAAATGACTCTTGCGGGCGGTAACCTGGCGCGGTCTTCCAAATTCCATCTAACAATGACCGTGGCGGGCGAAATAAGCGGTCCTTATATAAAGCGTTCCGGCGCAAAGCCCGGCGATTATATTTTCGGTGTGGGCCGCGCGGGAGAGGCGCGCGCTGGCCTTGAAGTGCTGCTCGGTAAAACGCGCGGCGCTTCTTTGCTGGCTTCGTTCTGGCGGCCCCGGCCCTGTCTGGCGGAAGGGAAAATCATAGCCGAGAACGGTTTGGCCGGAGCCATGATAGACAATTCCGACGGCCTGTACCGCTGCGTTGAAACGCTGGCCGCCATGTCGGGCTGCGGCGCGGAGATAAACGTGGGGGAGGTGGCACTTAGCCCTATTCTAAAGCGTTATTGTCGTTTGTATAATAAAGATTGGCGCAAATACGCTCTGTTCGGCGGCGAGGATTACGGGCTGGTCTTCACCGTTTCGCCGGATAAGGCCGCGCTGGTTCGCGGCCTGCTTGCGCAGGCTTATCCGCTTGGCCGCATGAAAAAAGAGAAAGGAATAACTTGTGATATTAAAAAAACGTCTGTTTTCGAGCACTTTTAAATCCCATTCGCCGCAGGACACGCTGCGCCTGTCGTCTCTGTTAGCCGAGGTGCTGGAAGGCGGGGAAATAGTTTTTCTGCGCGGGCCTATCGGCGCGGGGAAAACCACTTTTGTCAAAGGCGTGGCGGAGGCTATGGGTATGCCGGCAAGCCCCGTAAGCGCGAGCTTTTCGCTGTTGAAAGAATACCAGAGCCGCACCGCGCGGATATACCACATAGACCTGTTCCGGCTTAAAGAAAGCGATCTGCGGAATCTGGGTTTCGAGTCCATGCTGGAAGATCCCAAAGCCATCATTCTTGCCGAATGGCCGGATATTATTTCCGCTTTCATGCCTAAAGACCGGCTTGAGCTGGATTTTGAATTGCAGAAAGGCGACAGCCGCAAAATCAAGGCCACGGCGGCGGGCCCGGTCAGCGAACGGCTTCTTAATGTGCTTAATGAATCCTATAAATAACTTTTCATCGCCGGTTCTGGCGGTTGACAGCACGCAGGCTCCCCTGCGCGTCGCTTTGCTTTGCGGCGAAAAGGTTTACCGTGTTTCCCGCCGCGGCGTCAAGCAGGAGGAATATCTTTTCCCTGCCGTGCGCGCGCTTGTGGAAAAAGCGGGTATCGGGCTTGGCGATATAAAAAAAGTGTGCGTTCTGCGGGGGCCGGGCCGCTTCACCGGCATACGGATAGGGCTGACGTTCGCGTCCATGCTCCATGAGCTTAACGGGGCGGACGTGTACGCCGAAACTGTTTTCACCGCTTTGGCGAAGCAGACCGCGCGCACGCGGGACTACACGCGCTGGAAAAAAGCCAATCCGTCCGGCAGGATAGCGGTGGTTTTACACGCTTTCCGGAGCGAGTATTTCTGCCAGTTTTTTGAACCCGGCCGCGCCGAACCGCGCTGGCTGTCGCTCGATGAACTTAAAGCTTATCTGGCTGCTGAAACAGCGCCGCTTTATGTCACGGGCCGGGGTGAAAACGGGGCGGTTTTAAACTCTTTGCTGCCCGGCTTCCATCACGCGCCCAAGTCGTCGTCCCTGCTGGACACGGCTGTTTTCGCGCGGGATTGCGTTATGGGAAACCCCGCGGAAGTTCCTGTCGGGCCGCTTTATCTGAAACCGGCCAGATTCGAAATGACCGGATCCGGCAGATGAACGGCGTAACCGTTTCCCGGGCCGGGCACGAGGATTTGTTTTCCATTTTTGAAATTGACGGCGCCTGCGAGTTTTCCGGACACTGGAGCGTGGACGGGTACAAAGAACTCCTGAAAAATCCGGGCGGGGTTTTACTCAAGGCCGAAAAAGACGGAAAAATTTACGGTTTTATCGCGGGTCGTCTTATTCCGCCGGAAGCGGAAATTGACAATATCGCGGTATGCTCGGGGTTCCGGCGCAACGGGCTGGGCGGTTTTTTGCTGTCCGGTTTCATAGCTTTGGTTCGTGAGGGCGGGTGCGGTTCCGTTTATCTTGAGGTTAACGAGCATAATATCGCCGCTTTGGGCTTTTATGAACGGGCTGGATTTTCCGGCGTGGGCCGCAGGCCCGGGTATTATCGCGGACGGGAAGACGCTATTTTAATGAGGTTGAATTGTGAATAGAAAAGTGTTTTTGATTGCGGCGGTTTTTTCTTTTTGCTTCACCGGCGGTTTGGCCAGGGCGTGGGATCAGGCTTCGGCTGAGAAATACCTCGAGGGGCTTATTAACGAGTCCAGCGGCGATTACAGCGCCGCATTCTCCAATTTCGCGGACGCCATTAAGGACGATCCCGACGCGCTGGAAGCATACCGTGACGCCATTAAAACGGCCTTGCGCACCGGGCATATAAAGGAAGCCGAAAAATATATCGGGATGGTTTTGGCGAAAGAGCCGGATAAAGCGGAAAATTACGCGCTTTCCGGCATGATAAATTGGGGCAACGGGAAAATTCCCGAGGCGCTGGCTGATTACAAAAAAGGCCTGGAACTGGACCCGCAGAACCCGGACGTGCTTTACCAGCTTTCGTTGCTGCTGCGGGACACCGACCCTAAGGCCTCTTTGCATTATCTGCAGCGTTACGCGGCGACAAACCCGCCCGAAGTGCCGAAAGCGGAATTTGATATCGCCGTTCTGAAGCTCAAGCTTGGCGATGTCGACGGCGCTATGGCGGGTTTCAGAAAAGCCGCCGATTATAGTCCGGATTTTTTGCAGCCGCGTTATGCGCTTGCCCAGCTTTACGAGGTTCGCGGGGACACCGAAGCGGTTGTTAACGTTTACGAGGAGATAATCGCCAAGGATGAAAAGAATGTGGCTTTATATCTTAAAGTTGCGGATTTATACGTAAAATCCCAGCAGTATCTCCAGGCAGAACCTTATCTTAAAAAGGTTCTGGAACTGGAACCGGACAACGCGGCGGCGAATCTCTGGTTCGCGGCGATATCAGAAACACGGAAAGATTACGCGGCGGCCGCGGCTTATGTCAAAGCGTCCGGCGATTACGACAGCGATGTTTCCTTGTGGCTGAGGCGCAGTTATTATCTTACCCAGCAGAAGAAATTCAGGGAAGCCGTTGACGTGCTTGGCGCGGCCTATCTCCGCTGGCCGGCTAACGACGATGTGGCGTATTTCTACGCGCTCGGTCTTTTTGATCTGAACGATTTCCAGAAAGCCTATGACATCTTTTTGGCTTTGTATAAGAAAAATCCCGCCAATATCCAGGTAATAATGCAATACGGCGTAGCGGCGGAAAAGCTTAATAAATTGCCGGAAATGGAGGAGGCGTTCCGTTCCATTCTGGAAAAAGAGCCGGACGACGTTATTGTCCTCAATTATCTGGGCTACGCTTTGGCCGACCGGGGGTTAAAGCTGGATGAGGCCCGTGTTCTTGTGGAAAAAGCCGCCAAACTGGCGCCGAACAACGGCGCCGTGCAGGATTCGCTGGGCTGGATTTCTTACAAGACGGGGCAGTATGAGAAGGCGCTGGCGGAAATAAAGGCGGCGATTAAAAGCAGTCCTTACGACGCCGATATCTGGGAGCATCTGGGGGATATTTACAGCGTGTTAAAGTCAACCGGACACGCCTGGAAGGGCTACAGCGTCGCTGCGGTTTTAAGCGACGGCGCCGACGCGCAGCTTGATAAAAAAATAAAAAACGCCGCCGATCTTTTAGGCGACGGGCAGCTGGGTGTTCTTTATCCCCTGTATCTCCGGCAGGTTTTTGGCGGCTATGAGAAATTCTCGGGGCTTTGCAACGTGGAATTTAAGATGATGGGCAAAAGCGGCAGTTTCAAGGGCATTATTAATTTTGCCGGCAACGAAAAGCTTACGCTTACCGTAACGGGCCCCATGTTCACTCCTGTGTGGAAAGCGGAACTGGTGAAAAAAGACGGAGTTTTAAGTTTCAGTCAGGACGCGGTCAACCTGCTCGGTTATGAAGACGAAAGGTTCGCTGCTCTTTCAAAAGACGTGATGTCTTTGCTTTGGGATTACTTCTCCGGGGTTTATTATGAGGAGGGTTCGGCGGAATATTCCTCCGGCTGGGGCGGAAAAAAAATTGGAGGTAACGGTTATGAACTCAAGCTTTCCGATAACGGGCAGATACGCGAGATAAACCGCGTAAAAAACAGCGAACTTTCCTTCCGTATCGCGGATTACAGCCGTTACGGCCTGCACCTTATACCGCAGAACATGGAATTTTCCAGATTCGGGTTTTCCGTGGCGATAAAAATTCTGCGCGTCAATCCGGTTTTCTCCACCAACTGTTTCCTGAACTTCAAGTGACAAAAAAACAACCCCGGGCTAAACCCGGGGTTATTGGTTTCAAGATGCAGAAATAGCGTTAAATCACTCTAACGGCTGTGGCCTTGGGGCCTTTTTCGGACCCGGAGGTCTCAAATTCTACTTCCTGGCCTTCCTCAAGGGATTTATAACCGTCGCCCTGAATTTCCGAGAAGTGAACGAATAAATCCTGTGATCCGTCCTCAGGAGTAATGAAGCCGTAACCCTTCTGATTGTTAAACCATTTTACTTTGCCTTTCATATTATTTACTTTTCCTCTGTATTTATAACTGGCGTTTTCGCGCCGGCGAACTTATGCGATCTGTTCGTTACATACATTATAGAAAGTCACGAAAAAAAAAGCCAGCGGTATTTTTTACGTGGTTGTTGAAATAAGAGTAGCGGCGGCCAGAAAAATAAACTGCCCATCAAGCATGGTTTCCGCGTAAACGGTTTTTGGCACCGTTCCCTTGTAATAAACGATCAGCGCGATGATCATGTAGACATTGCCTGCGAGAAGCGCCGCAGACATCTTCGGTTCCCAGCCCCAGGCGGCGGTGGCAAGCACCAGAACCGTCACCGCGGCGGCGAGCGCCAGCATGATGTTTTTCGCCGCCTTGTCGCCCAGCGCTTTGCACAGGTGTTCCTTGCCGATAATGAAATCCGTTTTCACCGCGCTTATGCCCAGCATGACCGAGCGCATGAAAACCAGCAGGCTGGCGTATACCGCGGCGATAATGTCTATCGCGGAGAAGTGAACGCCGTAAAACATAGCCGGCACGAAAACCGCCACGGCGGTCCAGCCCAGCGCGGTGACAATGTCTTTGGAGCCGGGGAAAGCGTCGTCGCCCTTTCTGATAAAATGGCGGAACGGATAAAGGAGACCGAAAATGCTGAACAGTATCATCAGCGTAAAAACCCGCCGGCCCAAAAACGCGGCCGTAAGCAGGGCCGCCGCGCCCGCAAGCAGGCCGATAGTTATCATCAGCGCGCGGTGTTTTTTATAGAGGAAGCTTTTAACCGAATCGGAAGTGCCTATACCTTTTTCGGACGCGCGGTTTATGATGTGCATGCTCAGAACGTAAAACCAGATCAGGGCGAGAAACCGCAAATCCGGTTTTATCGCCTGCATTTTCATGCAGACGTAGCCCAGCGCCACGGCGGAAAAAGCGGTGTATACGCAAGAATAGATAACCGTGCGCCAAAGTTTTTCCAGGCCGCCCACGCTGGCCAGACTGATATTTTTGCGGATATCAACGGCGCGGGAGAGCACCCGGTCGGTCATCCAGTTCGGCGTGGAGGCGCCGGCTGTTATTCCTATGTTTTCAGCGGCCCTGACCGCCGCGGGATTAAGTTCATCTTCCGATTCCACATGTATGGTGTTGGGGCAGAGCCGCGAGCAGAGTTCGGCCAGGCGCGTCGTATTGGCGCTGTGTTTTCCGCCCACAACGATCATTAAATCCACGTTTTGTGAAAGTTCCACGATTTCACTCTGCCTGGCTTTAGTGGGCTGGCATATGGTGTTGGAGATGACGCAGATTTTTGCGTTCGCCTTTATTACCGCCGCTGTTTCGGAGAAGATTTTTTCCTCCTGCGTGGTTTGGGAAACCACGTTGACTTTTTCGAAGCGCGGCAGCTGCCGCGCGGCTTCCGGCCCGGAAACCACGGTTCCGTTGCCTTTGGCGTAGCCCATGAGCCCGGTAACTTCGGCGTGGCCCTCATCGCCAACTATGACCGTGTGGTATCCCTGTCCGGCGTATTCTTCTATAACTTTCTGGACGCGTTTGACCAGCGGGCAGGTCGCGTCCACCACTTCCATGTTGGTGGCGCGGACTTTCGCCTCCAGCTCCGGCGTGATGCCGTGCGCGCGCAGGACGATGACGCCGCCCGTGTCCTTAATTTCGTCAAGCGATTTAACGGCGCGGATATTTTTTTCCTCAAGCATCTGGATTACCTGGGGATTGTGAATGAGCGGTCCCAGCGTGTAAATCGGCTTGCGCCCTTTCTGGGCGAGTTCCAGAACCGAATCAATGGCTTTTTTCACTCCCGGACAGAAACCGGAAGTTTTCGCCAGTAGGACGCTTGTGTCTTTATAGCTCATAACGTGATTTTATCAATTTGCGCGGACTGCAGGAACGGATACTTTTGCGTTAATTCGGTTTGACGGTTTTGTCGGTGATAAACCCGAAAATGAATTCCACGGATACGGTCATGCTGTATTTCGGCCTGAACGCCCGCGTTTGCGGATAGTCTATCTGCGGTACCGCGCCAAAGAACATCCACTGTTCGTAAAGGCGTCTGCGCCAGCTTACCGCCACGGTGTACATATCGTCCGAGAAAGCCGGCGTGCTGTGCCATGAGGTTTGCAGGAGCGGCGTGATAATGTCGCGGTCCGAGACGATCCAGTTTAGCGACACCGTTTCAAGAAACGACCAGTTGGGTTTGTCCACCGTGCGGTTGCCGTCCAGTTCCGAGTTTAAAAGCATTTTGTCCGACACGTTGTAGGTCAGAAGCACCGCTCCGGTGTAGCCTGTGTTCCGGCGGTATTGCCAGTACATCTGGTTATCCTGCCTTAGCAGGAACCGGCCGATTTTCTGATTTAAATTGAGGTTGTAGCTCGCGTAGGGTTTCGGCATTTCCCACGGCTTCGGCAGAAACGAATAATCAACGCCCAGATCAATGTGATTGGCCAGATATCGGCTAAGCGGTTTAGCATAACGCAGGCCAATGAAGGTTGCGTTCTCCGTTTCGGTGTTTTCGTTTGTGACGGCCCGGGCCAGCGAATCTTGCGACGAACGGAGGCGGTCCGTGGCCGATAGCTCGGACAGCGCCGCTTGCCTTACATGGTTGAAAACGATGTTGAACCTGTTCTGCGTTTTCGGCATGGAAATCTGTACGTCCACTTCGGGATTGAACATTACTACGCCGCCCTCGCGGAAGCTCGTGTTAAGCGATATTCTGGCGGCGCTTTCCTGGCGGCTGGTTATGAAATAGCGGTCGCCGAAATAGTTGTCTACTTTCCCTACCGTTGAAAGAAACCGGTCGGACAAAGACGAATGCATGGTGTTCACATAAGCCATCATCCGTTGGTGGATATGGGAAGCCGCCGTTTGCGCCGCCTTGGTGGTTTGCGAAGACGCCCCAGGCGCGGAAAAAGCTTCCCTGCCGATTCCTGACGAAACGGCAATGTCCGAGGGTGTTTCGGTGCTGGGTATAACCGAAAAAGAGTTGTTCGTCGTTTCCGATGACACTGTTATGCATGCCGGTGTTCCGGTGTTCGGCGCGGCAGGCAGATATTCTTGCGTCGTTGCCGATGATCCGGCAGCCTCGTCCGCATAAGCGACGGCGCAGAAAAACGGCAGCAGTGTTATGAGCCATATCAGGAGAACGCGCATATGATAATGGTATTTAATAGCGTTCCGCTCCGTCAACCACAATAAGGTTCCGTTGAAATAGGGACGGGAGTTGTAAGGACGGCGGTTCGCTGGATATTTTGTCGGTATTTCGGCGGACGGAAGGAGTTGCAGTTCTTATCTGGCGGGGGGGAACTTTGCTTCGAGCCGGGCGGCGGTGTCTGCCACTACCGGCGCTTTGGACGTTTTTCCGGCCCGTATTACTTCAAGCGCAGCCTGTGCGCTTTGTTCTTCGGTTAACGCCAGTTCGGCCTGTTTTAACGCGACCATCGCGGGATATGACAACGATATTTCAAGGCCAAGTTCCCGATGTCCGCCCGTAAGTTTTTCACCTTTGGCGCAGTCGGCAAGGCTGAGGCAGGGCGGCTCGGCGGCTACTTGTTTCAGGAAAGCCCAGTCTTCCCGCGACATGTTTTTTCTGAGCAGGAACACTATGGTGCCGCGCTCATTTAGGCTTTCGCGGGGCAGCGCCCGGTATTTGGATCTCAAGGCGTTTCCCAATTCCGGAGAAATATTGTTGAACTCAGTATCAAGGCGCGGGTCGTTATCGTTTTTTGAAAGGAATATTTCATCAAGCACGGCGAGTTTGCGCGCCACTTCCCCGGCTTCGTCCGCTGGTTGGGCAGTCCCATCCGAAACGGCTGTCATCTGTGCCGTTTTGCCGGCGGGCCAATGCTTCGCGATGCCGTAACACGCAAGAATAGTTACGGCAATCGCGACAGCGAAAAGAGCTTTCCTTCTCATTTATAAAGGTCGTTTTTGATCTGCAGCGCTGCTTTGGCGTCGGTTATCCGCTTATATTGGTCATCAGCGTATATCCCGGCGTCCATTTTCACTTTATCGGTGCAGTTGGTGCAGAATTTCTGGATGTTTTTGAGCATGATCATCGAAGAACCGTAGGAGCCGAACGGCGTTGCGTCGCAAGCCGGTTCTCCGGCGAGGGAGGATCCTGTCCAGATGCTGGTTATCGGTTTGCCGCTGGCGTCCACAAACGGCACGGGGCAGCGCGCATGGCTCCAGAAGCCGTTCGCGGTTTCGGTGTGGCGGGATTCGTGGAACACCACCATAAGCCGCGCGATTTGCGGATGGCTGAACTTGATATAGTTCTGGGTAAGCCACATTTTCGAAGGGGAGGCGTAAGGTATAACGCAAGCGACGGCGTTTGAACTGCCGCAGTCGTCCATCCCGATGGCTTTGACGCGGGTGCCGAAGAATTTCTGGTAGCTCGGCCCGTCAATAGCTCCGAAAATTTTCTGATGCAGCTGGGATGCCGCGGAGCCTTTAACGGTGCCGATAAAGGCCATATCTTCTTTAATCTGTTTTTGTATATCCGCCGGGACGTCTTCGTCAAACGGGCAGGCAAAGGCTTTGCCGGATGACTTAAATAAAAAATTTGCCGGGGCAAAACGCGCCATGCGGGATGTTTTTTCCTTCAGCGACTTAACTTTACTAGAGGACACTCCCTTGAAATCGAAATCCTGAGCTGTTGCCGCGGCGCCTGCGGCTGCCAGCGCGACCGCCAGA
>JBAYFS010000035.1:0-16492 GCA_041667045.1 Elusimicrobiaceae bacterium
GATTATCGGGCGGGGCGAATACGCTTTTTGCGCCAAACAGCCCAGGCGCCTGATAGAAAAAAATATCATGCGCATGCTCAAAGGGTCAGACACTCCCTGTCTGGTTCTTACGGGCGGACTAAAACCCACCCCTGTCCTTACCGAAGCATGCGACAAGACCGGAGTCCCCCTTCTCTCCACTTCTCACGACACGGCGACTTTTATAAAAAAGCTTAACGCCTATCTTGAGGACCGGCTTGCCCCGGATACCCGCCTGCATGGGGTTTTGGTGAACGTTTACGGCATAGGTGTGCTTATTCAGGGCGGAGCGGGCATCGGAAAATCAGAATGCGCGCTGGAACTGGTGAAAAGAGGCCACCGTCTTGTGGCCGACGATATCGTGGAAATTGAACGCCGGCGCGGCGACGTTTTGTTCGGCAATTGCCCCGTCATTTTAAAACATTACATGGAAGTGCGCGGGCTGGGCATAATAGACATGGAACTGCTGTTCGGCATAGGTTCCGTTATGGATACATCGCGCATTGAAATGGAAGTGCGGCTTCTGCCGGCTGACAAACAGACTTACTGCGACCGTACCGGACTGGAGCAGAGCTCGTCGGTTATTCTGGGCGTTTCCATTCCCTCTATCTGTATTCCAGTTACGCCGGGCCGGAATCTGGCTGTTTTAATCGAAGTGGCGGCTCTTAACCACCGGTTAAAGGAGCAGGGAATTTTCGCGGCTAAAGAATTTAACAGAAAGCTTATAGGCAGCATGGCGGCTTTAAAAAAGAAAAATGCCACAAAAACAGAATAAAAAAGTCTTTATCGTGACCGGGATGTCCGGCGCCGGCCGCAGCCAGGCCCTCAAATGCTTCGAGGATCTGGGGTTTTACTGCGTGGATAATCTGCCGGTCGAGCTTTTAAAAAACCTGCTTAAGCTGACGGCCGCCGAGTCTTTCGGCGATATAGCGCTGGGTCTTGATATCCGGGAAGGCAAGAAAATCCGCAATATTCCCGATACGGTGAAGGAACTGAAAAAAGCCGGCTACGGGATAAAGGTGATTTTTCTTGAGGCGGCTGATTCCGTTCTGGTGACTCGTTTTTCCGAAACCCGGCACCGCCATCCGCTGGGTGAAAACATCGCCGAGTCCATAAAGAAAGAGCGCAAGCTTTTAGTCGAACTGAAAGCGATCGCGGATAAGGAAATTGACACCAGTAACCTAACATTGGGCGAATTTAAGGAAAAGATTGGCGGCATTCTGGAACTCACCAAGTCCGGTGAGATGAAATTGACGGTGCTGTCTTTCGGGTTTAAATACGGCATTCCTCTGGACGCGGACATTGTAATGGACGTGCGTTTTATGCCGAACCCTTATTACGTCAATAGATTGCGCCTTAAAACGGGGTTGGATAAACCGGTCGCGGATTATGTTTTGAAGGATCGCAACGCCGGGATTTTCCTCCGGGCCTACACGAAGGTGATAAAACAGCTGGTCCCGCTTTATATGAAAGAGGGTAAATCCTATCTGACTATCGCCATCGGTTGCACCGGCGGCAAACACCGCAGCGTTTTTGTGGCTAACCGGCTGGCCGCCGCGCTTAAAGAAAGCGGGCACAGCGTGGTTGAGTTCCACCGGGATATTAAAAAAAGATGACGAATATCATAATTGTCACACACGGCGATTTCGGCGCTTACCTGGTGGAAGCGGCCGAAATGATTATCGGGGTGCAGAAAGAAGGCGTGGAACTGGTTCCCATCTCCCAGCGCATTCCCGTGGAAAAGGCTTCCGAGCGGCTGAGCGCGGTTATTGAAAAATTTGCGGAAGACGGGGCGATAATTTTCACCGATATTTTGGGCGGCACGCCCACCAATATTTCCATACCCAAGGTGCAGGGCAGGGAAAATATGGCGGTTATCAGCGGCGTGAATCTCAATATGCTTCTGTCCGCGTTTAGCTATCGCGGAAAACTTTCCCATCCCGAACTGGTGAAAAAAGTGCTGGCTGACGGGATCAAGTCCATTTGCGACGTGTCGGGGCTTTTCGCGAAGGCCCAGGCCCGAGAGAAGGTGTGATATGGCTATTGTTTTTGTGAGAATTGACGACCGGCTTATCCACGGACAGGTGGTGGAAGGATGGATTCCGTATCTTGACGTTAACGAGGTTGTTGTAATTAACGAAGACGCAGCGCAAGATGAAATCAGAAAAACCCTCATGCGGCTTTCCCTGCCGGATGAAATAGGGCTTGAAATCATGGACGCGAAGGAAGGAGCCCTGTATCTTAACAAAAACGCCAGTTCCGCCAAGCGCACCCTGGTGCTGCTGGCCAGCCCGGAAGAGGCGGTGAATCTTATTAAGAACGGCTATAAGCCGGGAAGCATAAACGTGGGCGGCATGCATTATTCCGTGGGCAGGACCCAGATAGGGCGGGCTGTGTTTTTAGACGATGAAAATATCAAGTGCCTAAAAGCCATAGCGGAGAACGGCGTTAAGCTGGAAGGCCGCGGCGTGCCGAGCGATTCAGCGCGCAATTTTTTGGACGTTTTCGGGAATAAGTGAAAAAATGATTGAACTCATATTCTGCGTGCATAACCATCAGCCGGTCGGGAATTTCGATCACGTGCTCGACGAGGCGTATGACAAAGCTTATTATCCCTTTGTCGAAGCGCTGATGCGTTTTCCCGAAATAAAGGCCAACCTGCATTTTACCGGCATACTGTATGACTGGTTTGAAAAAACGCATCCCGAATATCTGGAAATGCTGGCCCGCATGGCCCATTCGGGGCAGGCGGAGCTTTTGTCCGGCGCTTATTATGAACCGCCTCTGGCCGTTCTGCCGGAAAAAGACAGGCAGGGCCAGATTTTGAAGATGAACAGTTATATCCGGCGCACGTTCGGCGTGCAGCCGCGCGGCATGTGGCTCGCCGAGCGGATATGGGAACCGGCGCTCGCCGCGGAAATTGATAAAGCGGGCATTGATTATACTGTTCTGGATGATCTGCATTTTTTCTACAACGGCAAACGGGAAAACGATCTGACCGGCTATTTCACGGCGGAATACGAAGGGCGGCATACGGCGGTGTTCCCGATTAGCAAAAAGCTGCGCTATCTAATTCCTTTTAAAGACCCGCAGGAAACCATTGATTATTTGAAACAGTTTAGAAATTGCGGCGACGCCGTTTTTGTCATGGCTGACGACGGCGAGAAATTCGGGCTCTGGCCCGAAACTCACAGCGCGGTTTACGGGGACGGGTGGCTGGAGCGGTTTTTCTCGCTGCTTATCGAAAACTCGGACTGGCTGAGGACTTCGCTGTTTTCTGAAGTTATGGACCGGTATCCGTCTAAAGGTTTGTGCTATCTGCCGGCCAGTTCGTACTTTGAATTTACTCAGTGGGCGCTGCTGCCCGACGCGGCGGTTGACCTGCATGAGTTTTACAAAACCGCCGGGGAAAATTTAAAGCCGTTTCTGCGGGGTGGGCAGTTCCGGGATTTTATAGCGAAATACCCGGAAGTGAACCGCATGTACCGCAAAGGGCTTCTGGTGAGCGAGAAAGTGCACGCCATGCCCGACGGGCCTTTGAAGGATAAAGCGCTGGACTATTTATGGCAGGCGCAGTGCAACTGCGGCTACTGGCACGGTGTTTTCGGCGGGCTTTATCTGGCGCATTTGCGTGGGGCGAACCACGCCAATCTCATCCGCGCGGAAAAGGCCGTTGACGAATATCACAGGCAGTCCGGCAAAAAGGAAGTTTTCACGAAAAAGGGTATTGATTTCGACGGTGACGGCCAGTCGGAAGTATTAATCGAAGGGCCCGGCGGCAGCTGGTATTTCAATCCCGCCAAGGGCGGATGTTTGTTCCAGTGGGATGTCAAGAAAAGGGAATTTAACCTTATAAATAATATCAGCAGGCGGAAAGAGGCTTATCACGCGGATGTGGCCAAAGCTGTTGTCCGAGACGGGAGCGGCCCGGTCCTGCCGGGCCAGATAGTGGCGCGCGAACCCGGCCTTTCCGAGAAGATTTTTTATGACTGGCATGACCGCAACTGCCTGCTTGACCACTTCCTGCTTCCTTCAACCAGTTTGGGAGATTTTAAAAAGGCTCGTTACGGAGAGCAGGGCGATTTTGTAGTTGAAAAGTACACCGTACAAGACTGCGGCCTGCATGAAAAATCCGCCGGACTTGCGCTTAAGCGCAAAGGCAATGTGTGGTGCGGCGACCGGCGTGTTCCGGTGACGGTGGAAAAAAACATCATAATGTGCGGCGGAGGCTGGAAAGCCGAATACCGCATACATAACAATTCCGGCAGGCGCGAAGCGTTTAAATTCGGGCTTGAAACCGCGTTTTTGTTTTCCGATCGGAATGTGTGCGGTGAATTTGAGAAAAGCAATGCAAGCGAATTGGAATTTAAGGATAATTATTACGGCAATCTGAAACTCACGGTTGATAAGCCCTGCACGGCGTGGGGCTTTCCGCTTGAAACGGTGTCCCAGTCCGAAGGCGGTTTTGAAATGTGCTATCAGGGCAGTGTGGTGATGTTCGTGTATGATATTGAACTGCCCGCGGACGGAGAGTTCAGGTTTGCGCTGAAAGCTGATGTCTGAACTGCTGATTTTTGCGCTGGTGGCCGGACTGCTGGAGCTGGACACCGCCTACGCGGGCCAGTTCCTGGTTTCCCGTCCGGTTATAGCGGGACTCATTCTTGGTTTCGTGGCCAATAATGTCGAGGCCGGCGTTTTGCTGGGCCTGTGGTTTGAACTTTTATACACGGGGTATGTGCCGGTAGGCGCCAGCGTGCCGCCAAGCGGACTGATAGCGGTTGCCATGGCTGTTTCAGCGGCTGACATTTTCGGCGTTCCCATACCGGTGGCTTTTCTTGTGGGCTTGTTCGGCGGAAAGCTTTTTTCTTTTTGCGAGATAGCGCTCCGAAACATGCGCTCCGGCTGGAACAGCAAGATTATTGACGAACTGGACGGGCATCCGGCCGCCGTTGACAAGTGGATCGCCAAATCAGTCACGTTGCAGTTTGTCGCCGGAGCGGGATTTGTTTATATCGTCAGCGCCGTAGTATGTCCGCTTGTGTGGTATTCGGCGAATATTATGCCTGCGGCGGTAACGCGGGCGATTGAAACGGGTTTTTACGCCGTGCCCTGGATCGGGTTCGTTATATTGGCGGCCAGTTTGAAGCCGCAAAAGGTTAAGAATGGACAGAACGCTGCAAACTAAGATTTTTTTCAGATCTTTTTTCCTTCAAAGCGGCTGGAATTTTGAGGGAATGCAGAATATCGGGTTCCTGTTTTCGGTGGAGCCGGCGTTAAGGAAATTTTATTCCGGCCCCACTTTATACGCCGCGATGAAGAGGCACCTGGAAGTTTTCAATACCCAGCCCTTTATGGCGAGTTTTACTTTGGGGATGGTGGTCCGGATGGAGGAGCGCGCGGCGCTCCTGCCGCAGGCCGAGATGGAGCGGGAATGGCTGAAAATTTCAGCGATGAAGAAAGCGCTCAGCACGGTTACCGCGGCGATAGGCGACAGGCTGTTTTGGGGCACGGTGCGCTCGTGCGGTTTTGCGACGCTGCTTTTTGTCTGGTGGCTTGCGGGTTTTAAATTCTGGATGATGGCGCCGTGGTCGCTGCGGCACACGTATTATTCGGATAATTACGTCGGCATCGTGCTGGGCGTGGCGGCGGGCCTGGCGGTTTACAACGCGTTGCCCGTGTGGATCCGATGGCGCGGTATAAGCTACGGGTATATTTGCGAAGGCAACCGTAGCTGCGGAATGGATTATTTTAACTGGCAGAACGTAATAAAGGTTTTGCGCCGCTGGGGTTACGCTCTTTCTATACTTGTCGCCACGCTGTTTGTGGCCACCTTTTTTCAAGAGGTTATAAAAGCCGGGCTGAACCGCGAAACGGTCATTTCCTTGATATGTGTCCCATTGCTGGGTGTTGCGGCTTTGTTTTTCAGGCGCAGGGGAATATCGAGCGTGTATTTGTATCTCACGGTTATCGGGTTGGCTATGCTGTACAATTCTTTTTTTGCGGAGATAATGTGATTACGGAAGATGTGAAGATAATAAACCGGCTCGGCCTTCATGCGCGGCCCGCCGCCATGTTCGTTCAGACCGCGACGCGGTTTGAAAGCGATGTGTTTGTGCGCAAGGACGGCTCCGAGGTTAACGGTAAAAGCGTTATGGGCATGATGATGCTCGCCGCAGGCTGCGGCACGGCGATTACGCTTGTCGTGGACGGGCCCGACGAAAAAACAGCGATGGTTGAGCTTAAGAAGCTTTTTGAGAAGAAATTTGAAGAGGAATAGCGGACGTTTATGATAATAATAAAAGGTGTCCCGGCAAGTTCCGGCATAGCGATCGGCAAAGCCTATGTGCATGAGGATGATACGCTTGTGGTTGAAAAGCGCATGATCGACAAGGCCGAGCTGAAAAACGAGGTCAAACGGTTTAAAGAAGCCGTGCGCATGACATATAAGGATCTTGACGCCACCGAAGAGAAAGTTCTCCGCATGCTGGGCAAACAGCACGCCAAACTGATTGAAACGCACAGGCTGATTTTAAAGGATCCCCTGATAACGCAGGAAGTGCAGACCCGTATAATGCGCGAGGAGATTAACGCCGAATACGCGCTCAGCCAGATTCTGGAGCAGGCGAACCGCAATTTCGAAAAAATAGACGACGAATTCTTCCGCGAACGCCGCCACGACCTTTTCGACGTGGGCAAGCGGCTTATCGGGCATCTGGTGTCTGAAAACAGGAAATCGCTTTACGATATAAAAGAACCCGTAATTTTAATAGCGCACAACCTCTACCCGTCGGACACGATTTACCTGCGCGAAAGCGAAGTGCTCGGTTTCTGCACCGATATCGGCGGCAAAACCAGCCACACCGCCCTGCTGGCCCAAAGCATGGAAATTCCGGCTGTGGTGGGCCTCTCCGACGTGACGCGCCAGATTAAAAACGGCGATATCGTTATTATAGATGGCGACCGCGGCATCGTGATTATTAATCCGGGCCCCGAAGCGCTTGATAAATACCAGAAAACAAAACGCAAAGCCAAGAAAGACGAAAAGAATCTGGAACGGGTTAAGGACCTGCCCTGCGTAACCCGCGACGGAAAAAAAATAAATCTCGTGCTCAATCTCGATCCGCGCGAGGACCCGGCCGGACCTGCGGCTCTTAAATCGGACGGTGTCGGCCTGGTCCGCACGGAAGCCATTTACATGAACCGCTCCGTCACGCCGAGCGAGGAAGACCATTTCAATATTTATACCGGCATTCTCCGCGCTTTTGAAAACAAGCCTGTTACGGTGCGCCTGGCGGATATCGGCGGCGACAAGCTGGCCGAGATCGGCGTCGGCTCGACCGAGCCGGAGGCGAACCCGTTTATGGGTCTGCGCGGTATACGTCTTTTCCTTAAACATACCGATCTGCTCAGGACCCAGCTGCGCGCCGTTTTGCGCACTGCCCAGACGGGCCACGTTAAAATCATGATCCCCATGGTTACGACGGTTTCCGAGGTGAAGGCCGTAAAGAAAATAATAAATGACATTTATGTAGAGTCGGCACGGGACGGAAAGCCTTTGTCCGTCAAGCCGGAACTGGGCGTGATGGTGGAAGTCCCTTCGGCCGCGATAACCATAGACGGGATTCTGTCTGAAATTGATTTCGTTTCCATCGGCACGAACGATTTAATCCAGTATGTTCTCGCCGTGGACCGGATAAACCAGCATGTCGCCGATATGTATGATTCCTATAATCCGGCCGTACTGCGGCTCATCCATCTGGTTATTCAGACGGCGCACAAAAAAGGGAAAGAAGTCAGCGTTTGCGGGGAAATGGCGTCCGATCCGGTCAGCGCGGCTCTTTTAATCGGGCTCGGCGTGGACACGCTTTCCGTTCCGCCGCGCAAGTATTACAAAATCAAACACTCGATACGTTCGCTCAGTTTCCAGCGCTGCGCCCAGCTGGCGCAGCAGGCGCTTGTTCTGGCCGCAGGCGAGGAAGTGCGCGAACTTATGTACACGGCACTAGATGAAAATCCGTAACTTCTCCATTGTTGCACACATCGATCACGGCAAGAGTACTCTTGCCGACAGGCTGCTGGAAGATACCGGCACTATCGCGCACCGGAACATGCGCGCGCAGATTCTCGACGGTATGGACTTGGAGCGCGAGCGCGGCATAACCATAAAGGCCAAAGCCGTGCGCATGTCTTATACCGACGGAAACGGTGAAAAATACCAGCTTAACCTGATAGACACTCCGGGCCACGTGGATTTTTCCTACGAAGTGGCGCGTTCCCTGCGCGCCAGCGAAGGCGTGCTGCTTTTGGTGGACGCGGCGCAGGGTGTTGAAGCGCAGACCGTGGCGCACGCCAATCTGGCGATGAGTCTTGGCCTTAAGATAATTCCCGTTTTAAACAAGGTTGATCTTTCCCAAAGCGACGCCGACGCGAGCGAAGAACAGCTGTGGGACGTTATGCACGAGCCGATTATGGCCGAACGCGTAAGCGCGAAAACAGGCCTTGGCGTTTCCGGTCTGCTGGAGCGCATTGTCCGGGAAATTCCACAGCCTAAGGGAAGCGTCAACGCGCCTTTACGCGCTTTGATTTTCGATTCATTCTATGACAGCTTCCGCGGCGTGATCGTTTATATCCGTATCGTGGAGGGCGAACTTAAGCCCGGCATGCAGGTGCGGTTGTTTTCTTCGGGCCTTGTGTCAAAGGCGGAAGAAATAGGCTATATGGTGCCTGAACTTAAAAAATCCGAGTCCTTAAAGGCCGGAGAAGTCGGATACCTCATAGCCGGAATTAAAGATATCCATATGGTGAAAATAGGCGATACCGTAATGGATAATTCCCGTCTTCCCGAGGAACCGTTGCCCGGCTACCGTGATTCAAAGCCCGTGGTGTTCGCCAGCCTTTTCCCTGTAACCTCCACGGATTACCAGGCGCTGAAACTGGCGATTGAAAAGCTGCATCTGTCCGATTCTTCGTTTCAGTATGCCGCCGAGTCTTCAAGGGCGCTGGGTTTTGGTTTTCGGCTGGGTTTTATGGGTCTTTTACATATGGAGATCGTTAAGGAGCGGCTTGAAAGGGAATTTAAAATTCCTCTTATTGTAACCAGTCCTAACGTTGTTTACCGTGTGAAATTGAGAACAAAAACCACTCATATCGAAGGAGCGGTCGGCACGGAAAAAGACAGTTACCTTACTATAGACAATCCGGCGAATTTTCCGTATTTCGGCGAGGTTCTGGAAGTTCTGGAGCCTTATGTCACTGTTACTATCGTAACACCGGTTGCTTATATGGAAGGTGTAATGATCCTTTTGAAGGAAAAAAGGGGCACTTTCGGCAGTCTTGAACATATCGGCAATTCGCGCGTTATTGTTAGGTTTGACATGCCGCTTGGCGAAATGGTTATGGATTTCTATGATAAATTGAAATCGGTGTCGAAAGGCTACGCGTCTTTTGATTATGAAATGGCGGGCGAAAAGGCTTCCGAAATTGTTGTCATGGAAATTATGGTGCACGGCGAGCCGGTGGACGCACTCTCCGTTATGACCCATAAGGATAAAGCGCAGTATCAGGGCCGCGCTTTATGCAAGAAATTGAAAGAACTTATTCCGCGCCAGCAGTTTGAAATAGCGTTGCAGGCAAGGGTGCGCGGTAAGATAATCGCCCGCGAGGATATCCCCGCGGTCCGTAAGGATGTTATCGCAAAGTGTTACGGCGGCGATATTACGCGCAAACGCAAATTGCTGGAAAAACAGAAGGAAGGTAAAAAGCGGATGAAACACCTAGGCAACGTTGAAATGCCGCAGGAAGCTTTTGTCGCCATGCTTAAAATAAGCAAAGAAGAACAATAATCGTTATAGTTATAACGAAATTTAGGAGAATGATATGGAAGGGAAGTTGTTTATTGTTGGTTTAGCTATGGGCGCATATGCGTTAGGAACAAAATATTACATAAAAACGAAGGCGTTTGAAAAACCGCTTAAGGCGGTTTTATGGAACGCTTTGTTTTGGGCCTTCGTGTTTTTTATAACGATGATGGTTTTTATTTTATCGTCACAAGGCAGAAATCCCGTGACCACAGTTTACAGTATCACTAAATTCCAGCTTATAATATGGGTTGCCGGGACCATTGCGGGAGCGATTTGGGGATTTTTCAAACACCGGAAAGATGATTCCGCGAAAATGGCTGAGGTTATAAAGGAAAATCTGGAATGGTCTGAAACCCTGACCTCGGCTATTTTGCTGGCGGCTGTTGTCATGTTCTTTTTTGTTCAGGCTTTTAAAATTCCTTCCGCTTCCATGCGCTCTACTCTTGAGGAAGGCGACCATTTGTTTGTAAATAAAATAAAATATGGGTTGCATGTGCCGTTTACCGATAAACGCATCGCCAAAATCAACAAAGTAGACAAGGAAGATGTTATCGTTTTCGGATTTCCGAGCGCGAATCCCGCAGAGATACATTGCGGCGGCGTGCAGTATTCGAAAGAGTTTATAAAGAGGGTTGTTGGTCTGCCGGGCGATACTGTAGAGATTCGCGAAGGAGTACTACTGGTTAACGGACGTCCGAACCAGAATGAGGAAAGTTACGCGCAATACAAGGACGGGAACAGAATTCCGCCTCCCGCTGTTGAAGAGAGCTCCGCGGCCTATCAATCTCTTTGGGAATCAAGGGAGCTTGGCCGGAAATACGGCGAGCGTGTGCGCGATAATTTCGGACCGGTCACTGTTCCTCCTGCCAGTTACTTTGTAATGGGAGATAACAGGGACCATTCCTGTGATTCCCGGTTCTGGGGTCCTGTGCCTGATGGCAATATCAAAGGGTCCGGCTGGTTTATTTACTGGCCGCCTGCGCGGATGCGGGGAATAAGATAATTTGTTCGGGGGAGAATTATGAAAATAGGTAAAGTTCTTTTATCTGCGCTGGCGGTTTCGGCTGTGCTCGCCGGCGGAGTTATGTCGGAAGGCGTGGCCGTTCCCAAAAAAGCGGACGGGCCGGCGCGTATTTTAGTCGCGGCTTATAACGGGGTTATCAATCCGGTTTCCGCCGAATATCTTTCGGACGCTATAGAAAAAGGTGTTTCCGGCGGTTATCAGGCCGTAATTATCAGGCTGGACACTCCCGGCGGGCTTGATTTGTCCATGCGGGATATAATCAAAGCCGAACTGGGATCAACGGTTCCCATCATAGTTTATGTTTCCCCCCAGGGCGGACGCGCAGCCTCGGCCGGAGTTTTTATCACCATGGCGGCTGATGTGGCGGTAATGGCTCCCGGCACCAATATCGGCGCGGCCCATCCGGTTATGCTGGGCGGACCTTCCTCGGCGGAAAAATTCCCTTCTAAAAAAGATGACAAGGAAAGCGGCGGAAAATCCCCTATGGAGGAGAAAGTCTTAAACGATGCTTCCGCCTATATCCAGGCCATAACCCAGAAGCGGAGCCGCAATGTGGAGTGGGCGGTTAAGGCGGTAAGGGAGAGTAATTCCATCTCCGCTGAAGAGGCGGTTAAGCTGGGAGTGGTTGATTTTGTCGCCGACGATATGGCGGATCTTGTCAAAAAACTCAATGGCCGTGAAATACGCGGGTTCGGCGCTTTGAATACCGAAAAATCGGTTCTTGAGGATTATGTTTTAAGCCGCCGCCAGAAAATACTTGCCACGATAAGCGATCCTAATGTGGCGATGATTTTGATGAGTCTCGGCGCGGCCGGTTTGTTTATTGAACTTTACAGCCCCGGGTTGATTTTCCCCGGTGTGGTGGGAGCTATATCTCTGGTGCTGGCTTTTTATTCGTTTCAAACCCTGTCCGCCAATTACGCCGGTATAGGGCTTATCCTTCTTGGTTTTATGTTGTTTCTTGTTGAAATTAAAGTTGTGAGTTACGGCCTGCTTACTGCGGGCGGAATTATATCTCTTATTTTGGGGATGCTTATGCTGTTTAATACTGAATCTTCATTTGGTTTGTCCGTTTCCTATTCCGTTATGTTCTGGACCAGCGCCGGATTGGCCTGTGTGACAGGGATAATGGTTTATATTGTCGCCAAGGCTTTCGGCCGGAAAGTTGTAACAGGCCGGGAATCTTTGATAGGCGCGCACGGTATCGCTAAAACCGCAATAACCGGTAAGGGCACGGTTTTGGTTGACGGGGAACTGTGGGACGCAGTCTCCGACGAGGAAATAGCCTCGGGAGCTAAAATTATAGTCCAGAAAATAGACAGATTCACTCTTAAAGTCCGAAAAGCTTAATTCACGAAATATAACCTGTTTAGATAAGGCAGAGTTTTCACATGAAAACTCTGCCTTGTTGTCTTTTTATGCCGAATTGTGGTAACATATTTACGCGTGGCGTGTATTTCACGCGCCAAATCCCTTAAAGTTTTCATGTGAAAACTATCAGGCGGATTTTCAGGGATAAATTACCAAGAGGGGTCAAACATGGGCGAAATAATCTCGATAGCAAATCAGAAAGGGGGCGTGGGTAAAACCACCACAACCATTAACCTGTCGTATGCTTTAGCCTGTCTCAATCAGGAAGTTTTGGTGATTGATATGGATCCCCAAAGCAACGCCACTTCCGGGCTGGGGGTGGAGCAGTCTTCCGTCAGAAAATCAATATATGATGTGATAAGCGGGACCGCCACTGCCGAGGAAGCCATAGTGCCGTCTTCCATGGAATGGCTTGACGTTATTCCGGCCAGCCGCGATTTGGCTGGCGCGGAAGTGGAACTCGTTTCCATGGAGGGGCGGGAAGGAGTCCTGAAAAAAGCCCTGGCGCCCTTAAAGGAGATGTACAGGTTTATCCTGATAGATTGTCCCCCCTCTTTGGGCCTTCTTACTCTTAACGCCCTGACCGCGTCCGACTCCGTTATTATCCCCGTCCAGTGCGAATATTACGCCATGGAAGGGCTGGCGCACTTTATGGATACTATTTCAAAGATTCAAACCTTTATAAATCCCCGGCTGAAAATTGACGGCGGTGTCATGACCATGTTTGACGCCCGGATAAACCTTTCCAACCAGGTCCGCACCGAGGTTACAAAGTTTTTCGGGAAACGGCTTTACCAGACTCCGGTGCCGCGCAATATCCGCCTTGCGGAAGCGCCCAGTTTCGGGCAGCCAATTTTCAGCTATGACCCCGCGTGCAGGGGGGCCACAGCGTATTTCGAGCTTGGCAAGGAGTTTCTTGTCAGGCGCGGAGCCGACCCCGCGGTTTTGGCTGAAGCTAAGCCTTTTATCGCCGATGAAATGATGGATTACGATTTAGGAGATTAAAACTATGAGACAAGCTTTAGGAAAAGGACTGGACGCACTTATTAAAAGAACGGGAGATATCGCGGACCGTGATTCCGCCTCGGTAAAGAAAATCCCTACAGACAAGATACGGCCCAATAAATTCCAGCCGAGACGGGTTTTCAGCGAGGAGTCGCTGGCTGAACTGGCTCAGTCAATAAAACAGCACGGCCTTGCCCAGCCGATAATCACCGCTTATGATCCCGAGGAAAAGATTTACCAGATAATAGCCGGGGAACGGCGCTGGCGGGCCTGTCAGATGGCGGGAATAATGGAAATAGACGCGGTTGTCCACGAGGCCATGCCGGACGAGCAAATGCTCGGTTTGGCTCTTATCGAGAATATCCAGCGCGAAGATTTAAACGCCATTGACACCGCCATGGCGTATAGCGAACTTGTAAAGAAATTCAACGTTCCGCAAACGGAACTGGCCCGCTATTGCGGCAAGTCCAAATCGGCCATTTCCAACACCTTAAGGCTTCTGGAACTGGATGGCGATATCCAGCGTTCCATTCAGACCGGGCTGATCAGCGAAGGCCATGCCCGCGCTCTTCTTACGGTTGCCGACAAAGACGAACGCAAGCGCATTTTTCACTTCGCGGTGGAGAAGAAGCTTACCGTCCGCGATCTTGAGGATATGTCCCGCAAAACGGGCGCGACGGATAAGTCCGCGGCTCGCAAAAACAAAAAATCCACTGAAGAGGCCGAGTTTGAAAGCAGACTGCGGGAACATCTCGGCACAAGAATAGAACTAAAACAGGCCAGAAACGGGAAAGGCACTCTGGTCATCCATTATCACAGTCTTGAGGACCTCGAACGAATAGCCGGGCTTATATCCGGACGGAACTGACGCATGCGGAAAAGGCTATGGTTTGTATTGCTGGTTTGCTCCGCGGTCCGGTTCCCTGTCTGTTCCGCCCAGGACGCCAGAAAGGTGGAAACAGGGCCCGCTAACGTGCCGTTTTATCAGGCTTTAAACGGTGATTTAAGCGAGTTTTATTTTTACGCTGACGGCGGCTGGGACGGCAACTGGTATGCCGGCTATAACAACTGCTGGGTGGTAAAGCTTCCGCCGATGGAAACAAGGGGCTATAAGAAGGCTTATATCGGCTCCAAATTGGGCAGGGCCAAAAGCTTTCCTATTCCGCAAAGGCCATGGGAAAGCAAACCTGCCGAGGGGAAGGTTTTTATGGGTCTTTCCCAGTCAGGCGAGTTCTCCTCCCGGCAAAGCTATTTCCTCATTGACAATCAGGATATCCCCCTTGAACCGCTGCCGAAGGAAAGCATAAAAGGCGTTGGCGGCGCGCAATGGTTCTGGACGGAGGTTCCTATTGAGGAAATATCCCCTGCCAAGCCTAATTATCTGGCCCTGTGGTCAGAGGCGGAATTGTTCACGGAAGCGGGGAAATCCCCTGTTGTCGCCGGCGCGCCAAGAAAGGCTAGTGGCGAGGCCGAGGTCTGGATAGTCAGGGATTTAAAGGGCACTCCTCCGCGTGGCGGTAAAAACGCGTTCGATATGCCGGTAGGCGCTTTCGCGCCGGCAATGGCGGTGAAGCTTGTCCCTGAGAATAATCTCAAGGTTGTTCCCCGCGCTCTTGACGTCCGTGAGGACGGAGGGGATGTTATCATCTCGTTTTCCGCTATAGGCCAGGATATTGAAATGGCTTGGCTGGAAATGTCCTATGACGGTTTTAACTGGAGTCGTTTCGGCAGGTATTATTTTATCCCTCCGTATAGTATGACAACGCCGAAAAAAAGCCTCCCGGCGTCAAAATTCTATCTGCGCGCCGTAGCGGTGGATTCTCTGGAGAATATTGGTTACAGCAAGGCTATTACAATGGAAAAAGGCCAATTCGTTGACTAATAGGAGATTTTTATGAACTTTATAATAACCGCCTTATTAAGCTATGTGGTTGGATGCCTGTCTCCTGCTTTCTATATTGTCAGGATGAAAACAGGCATAGATATCCGGAAACACGACACCGGCAACGCGGGTGCCACTAACGCTGGACGTCTTCTGGGCAGGAAATTCTATGTTTTGATAGCTGTTATTGATGTCTTAAAAGGAGTCGCGGCTGTTTTGCTGGGTATGCTGCTGGCAGGAAATGGCGCTGATATAACGCTTCCTTTTGGCATTGTTACCGACGCGCAGTCCGCGAACATCGCTTTGGCTATGGTATGTGTGGTTGCCGGGCACATTTTCCCCGCGCAGATGAAATTCCACGGCGGACAGGGCGTGGCCGCCACCGGAGGGGCTATTTTGGTGGTAAATCCGCCCACCATGCTGTTTTTTGTGGCTTTTTACTACCTATGTGCCAAGACCACTAGAAACAAGGAACTGGCGGGTCTGGCGTCCATAATCGTCATCCCGCTGGCTTTTTTGGTTTTCATGAATATTTTCCCTTTTCGCGCGAACCTTGTTACCTTTATTGCGTCCGTGCTTGCCACAGCGCTGATGCTATGGGTCCAATTCTTTAGAAAAGAGCCGAGAAATATGAAAAATGAGACGGTAAAGATCCCTGTGGATTGAAATTTTCGGCCCGCACGATAATCCAATATTTAAAGCTAACCTAATATATTTAGCGTATGGCAAGATGGCGTTACCCCCTTTGCTTTTTGCGAGGTATTTGGGCTAGCTATTTATTGTGACAAAAGTCACGATGACTTATCACTCCCGGCGGGGTATACTTGTAAATGCCGGTATGCGGAGTTGTAAAGATTGGGAGCGGTTTCCGGGGCGTATATTTTGGCCCGTTAACCGTTTGACAATAATACACTTTATTGCTATTATTGTTTAACTTTGCCCTTGGGATGATGAATGGGAGAAATAGCAATATACATATGCTCTCCGACGAAGGATTTGTATTTCCGCCTTAAAGAACAGCTAAGCGCGTGTGAATGCAAAGTGTTGTACATCGAGAATATAGAGGATTTTTTAAAAGACGTTCTGCCCAATGAGAAAGTCGTTCTTGTTCTAAGCGCCGCCAGCTTCAAAAACACTCTTTCGGCCCTGCGGATTCTCGGCAGCTCCGGCGACGTTAACATAATAGTGCTGGAAGATTTCGATAATGATAATCTCACTCCTCAGGATATTGTCGATATTTACAACAGCGGCGCAGTGGATTTTGTAAAGGCTGATATGCCGATCGCGGTTATAGGCGCCAAAATCCGCGCTTATATCAGGCGGTTGAGCACA
>JBAYFS010000036.1:0-16316 GCA_041667045.1 Elusimicrobiaceae bacterium
CCGCTTAAGGACATAGCCTCCGGCGGCGAAATGTCGCGCGTTATGCTCGGCCTTAAAACCGTGCTGGCCGGCGCGGACCGCGTGCCGGTGCTTGTTTTCGACGAAGTGGACGCGGGGATAGGCGGCGAGACCGGCAGTCTGGTAGGTGAAAAGCTTGCCCGGATAGGCAAAGAGCACCAGGTGCTGTGCGTGACGCATCTCGCCACCGTGGCGGCTTACGCGGGCCGGCATTTCCGTGTTGAAAAAACCCTGAACGGCAAAGCCGCGCGCACAGAAATAGCCCAGCTGGAAGGAGAGGGCCGCGTGTCCGAGATAGCGCGCATGCTGGGCGGAAAGGACGTGCGCGGAGCGGCCGCGGTCAACCACGCCCGGGAACTTTTGCGCGAATGCGCGGCGTGACGATTTTTCAAATACATATGGTTAAAGGAGAGAAAAATGGCAGAAGAAAAGGAAATGGAAAACAAAGCGGGCAGCCCCGCTGAGGAAGCGGCGGCGTCTTCCGTTACGGAGCCGGGTGTCGGAAAGACGGAAGAAAGCAAGCCCTGCTGCTGCTCAGGAAAAGGCAGGCCGGGTTCGGAACTGAAACTTGAGCACGGGCCTTTGCGGAAAATCGCGATCGCGTTTAAAGTGGTGTGCTGGCTTTCAGTGGCGTTCGCCCTTTTGCAGATCGCCGATATCTGGCAGATGTATTCTCAGGTGCCGGCGGAATATATGTCCCAGTTTATGAAAAAAGCGGTTCTTTCAACGCTGTTGATGGGCGCGCTGGGCGCGATAGTGGCGATGGTGTTTTACGCGCTGTCGGAATGCATAAAAGTGGTGGTGGAAACCGCCCAGAACATGCGGACCCTGCGGGACACGGTTAAAGAGCATCACAAAGAAGGATGCTGCAAATAAAACGGAATACCGGTATCGGCGGTTTGGTTTTGCTTGCGGCGTTTCTTGCGCCGCAAGCAGTTTTCGCCGAAACCGTTTATCTTAAAAGCGGAACGGTTTTGAAAGGTTCCGTGATTGACGGCGGCGGGACGGTCGAGGTTGTCACCTCCTCCGGCGTCGCGCGTTTCTCGCGTGATGAAATTGACTGCGTCGAGAAAGACCGCTTCGTGGTAACTTTGAAAAACGGGCAGCGGCTCGAAGGGATTATCGCCGATGTCTCCGCGGAGGCGATGAAGGTTTCTTCCGCGAACGGAATTGTGGAAATACCGCGCGCCGACATCGAAAAAGTGGAACCGGCGGATTCCGCTCCGGAGGCTTCCACCGCGACGGTAACGCAAAGCGGGGTTCCGGTTCCCGCGCCGCCCATGGCGGAAACAAAAACCGCCGCGCAAGCGGGGCCTTACGCGGAAGTTAATGCCGCCGGGCAGTTTAAGGCCGGTTATTTCGGAAAAGGCGTTTCCGGAATTTTGGAACTGGACGCGGGAATGTGGCTTAACGGTATGAAGCTGTATATGCAAAGCTACGGCGCCGGTTCTTTCAGTCCCGGCACGTCGGGCTTGACTTTCGGGGCGGGTTATTTCTTTAAATTCCCGTCCGGATTCCAGATTGGCGCGCGCGGGGCTGTGCTGGCCCTCCGGTCCGAAACGCACGATTTCACGAACATGAGCGTGAAAACGTCGGGCGGCGTAAATATTCTGGCGGCGGAAATTGGGTATGAATGGAAAGGCGGTTTTGCGCCTTATGCGCGCGGCGGGGCGGGCATGTCATTCACCGGAATCAACTTTAACATCACCAACGCTTCGGTCATGAATGAAGGCCATTCCGCCGGATCGGCTAAACCTGTGTTTACGGCCCTTTTGGGCGTAAAGAAAAATATCGGCGGCGCGTGGCTCGCGCTTGAAGTGAACGGCCTGTATGTGAAACATGCGGACACCGTTTTAAAGGAGTCCGCGGCTCTGTCCTGGTGTCCAGTGCTCAAAATAAGCTGGGTTTTTAACTAATCTTCCTTAGAACATAATGATTATTTCATAGGTCTAAAGACCTATGCCGGCATGAGTCCTTTGGCTATTGACTGTACGGGCCATAAAGGGTATTCTATGTTTAATTAATATACGAGAACATTCGTGCGCGTTCCTGCGTAGCGGATGTGTTCGGAGTATTTATGTTACGCAATTTTCTAAGAAAACTTCTTCCACTGTTTTTGTTGCCCGTGGCTTGCGCGTTCGGCGCCGGTGCGGGCGAGCAGTCCTGTTCCATGGATGCGCACCAGCAGCTTATGAAGGAAGTGCGCGAGCAGAAGTGCGAAATTGCCGTCACCAATCCCACGCTCGTTTGTGCCAATGAAGAACAAAAACCGAAATTTATGCGCATGCGCGAGGAATTCCGCAAGCGCGGCAAGGAAATGACCAAAGCGGATGTGGACTCTTTTTGGGACAAGGCTTTTACGGAGTGCGCCAAAAAGGCGGTGGCCAGGCCTGAAACCGGCGAGAAGTGCGCGGGTTTGGATTCAGCCCAGATTATCAAAGACGTGAGCGTTACCGGCAAAAAAATAGTCGCTTTCACAATGACCGGCAAACCGAGCGATCTGGACCTGCTTGAGCCGAGCTCCTGCACCACGCCGGAGGAATGGGAAAAACTGACCAAGGACCTTAAACCGTCTTCCACGGCTCAGACTATAGTGAAGTATTTTGAAGGGAAGAAGAACAGCGTCATTGACGAGCCTGTGCTGAAATTCCTTAACGAACGTTATAACGGCAAATACATGCAGGAAGTGATAAATTACCCTTATGACGTGCTGATGATAATAGGCGGCGCCAAAAATAATAATGTCCAGTTTGAGCGGGCCCAGCGTCCGGGCGGCCATTCGCAGGGCGGGCCCATGAGCGATGAGGAAGCCATGGAGGCTATTGTCAACGCTTCAGAAAGATCCGCGAAAAACGCCGAAGCGGCTAAAAAAACCGAAGAGCTTGAGTCCAAATCTGATTATAACGCTCCGGGCGTCAGCCAGAGCCGTTCGGGAAAAGCCCTTTTGGCTGCGGCCACAAACAATTCCTCTGCCGGTGACAATACCCCTTTGCAGATCGGCGGCGCGTATTCGAGCAAATCGTCGCCCCGATATGCCGCTGGCGAAGACGCCTCTCGTTCCGGCGACTTAAAAGCGGACAATTCCGCCTATGCTCCCGCGCCGCGGTCCGCGGCTTTGGTGAAGGCGGGCGACAGCCACGCCGCGATCGGCGATTTTGACAAAGCGGTCGGGTTCCTTTCGAAGGCGATTGATAAAGAGGGAAATAATCCTTATTTGTATCTGCGTCGCGCGGCGTATAATCAAAAACGTCTGAACGCCGATCCCGAGGATGTTAACGCCGACGCTGACAAGGCTTTGGCCGGACTCGGTCAGGATCCCAGATTCGCCGAACAGCGCGCTCAAGCTCACACCCTTAAAGCGTGGGCTTTGGGAAAGCAGGGCAACCGCGAAGGCGCTGTAAAGGAAATAAGGCAGATGATGCAGGAGCTTCAGTCCGCGGCTCTTTACGCTAAATCGCGCAACGACAAGGCGGGATTTATCCGCCTTAGAACCCAGATTCTGGATAATTACCGCAGATATAAAGATATTCTTTCCGATTTTGAGTTTAATCCTGAGCTTAATATTCTCCCGGCCGATCTGGACAGCCTGTCCGCGATACCCGGAAATACGGCGAAAAAACCAGTTTCGCAGGATAGCGGAACGCTCAAGCTGTACATGGGTCTAATCGGTCTGATAATTTTCCTGTTTTTGCTTATAACCGTAATTAAGGTTTTCAGGCACGGCAAGCGGATCGGAATGGTTCGGGATGGCGGGTCGGTGCCGTCTTCCATGCATAATTATGAGATTGTCAAAAAACTAGGCGAAGGCGGAATGGGCGAAGTTTATCTTGCCACGGACCGCGCTTTAAACCGCAAGGTCGCCATCAAGAAAGTTCGCACCGAAATAGGCATGAGCACCGCCGCCAAAGAGCAGCTGCTGGCGGAAGCGCGCACCGTGGCGGCCCTGCACCACCCGAACATTGTGGATATTTACACGGTGTTTAAGGAAAATAACGATTTGTATCTGGTGTTTGAATATATCGCCGGCGAAACGCTGGAGGACATGCTTAACCGGGACGGCAAGCTGTCTTTGGATGACGCGGTCCCCATTTTTTCCGGCATCTGCGGCGCGCTTGAATACGCGCACGAGAACGGGATTATCCACAGGGATTTGAAACCCTCGAACATCATGATAACCAAGAAAGGGGAAATAAAGGTCATGGATTTCGGAGTATCGCGGGACATAAACGGCACTGTCTCCTCCAAAACCGTGTCCGGCACGCCGGCTTACATGGCGCCCGAACAGCGCAAAGGCATTGTGCGGCGCGAGTCGGACATCTATTCCCTGGGAATCTGCCTTTACGAAGTGCTCACGGGCCACGTGCCGTGGGAGCTTGACGGCGTGGACCAGGGCGGCGAATATCTTGTCGCGCCCACACAGATAGACTCCACGCTGCCGCGCGCGATTGACGAACTGCTTGAAAAATCGCTCAACGAAGATTATCACTCGCGCATAAAAACGGCCAAGGAATTCGGCGAAATATTAAAGCAGATACCGGTTGCTTAAACGGTTTTTAACTTAAAACAGGGAAGCCTCTCGGAAAAGGCTTCCCTGTTTTTTGTCCGTTATAATATGTTATTATTTAATGTATGACATTAAGAGTCCGATTTGCACCATCGCCCACGGGCAATCTGCATCTAGGCGGAGCCCGCACGGCATTATTCAACTGGCTTTTGGCCCGCAGGCACAAAGGCACTTTTATTCTCCGTATCGAAGATACGGATGAACTACGCTCAACCGCGGAGTTTGAAGACTCTATTATCCGGGGCATGACCTGGCTCGGCCTTGACTGGGACGAGGGTCCGGTTCCGTCCGGAGTAGAGAAAGGCGAATACGGTCCTTATCTGCAAAGCCGGCGCGCCGACACCGGGGTTTACACTCCTTTTGTCGACCGCCTTCTTGCCGAGGGCCACGCGTATTACTGCTATTGCACGCCCGAGGAGCTGGAGGAGGAACGCAAACGAGCCCTTCTCGAAAAACGGCCTCCGCGCTATAACGGACGCTGCCGAAATCTGACTGAAGCCCAGCGCGGGGAATTTGAGGCGCAGGGCCGCAAGCCCGTTGTCCGTTTTAAAATGCCTACGGAAAACGCCACGGTTTTCACCGATCCGGTGCGGGGCGAAATAAGATTTGAGAATAAACTCCTTTACGATTTCGTGATGAGAAAGGAATCCGGTTATCCGACCTATAACTTCGCCTGCGTCATAGACGATCACCTGATGAAGATCTCGCACGTTATCCGCGGTGACGATCATATTTCCAACACGGCGCACCAGATAAACCTGTACAACGCGCTCAAATTCGAGCATCCGGTGTTTATCCATCTTTCCATGATTCACGGGCCGGACGGCACCAAGCTGTCCAAACGGCACGGGCACACGGGCGTTTTCGAGTACGAGGCGGAAGGCTTCCTGCCGGAAGCCATGCGCAATTATCTGGCGCTGCTGGGCTGGTCCACTCCGGATAGCCAGCAGATTTTTGCGCCGGGCGAACTGGAGCAGAAATTCGATATCGCCGGCTGCCAGAAAAACCCGGCCGTGTTCGATCCCGTGAAACTGCGGTGGATGAACGGCGAGTATATCCGCATGCTGAGCCGGGAAGACCTTGCCGACCGCGCGTTGCCTTTTCTTCAAAAGGCAGGCATAGCCACCGGCGCAGTCAGCCGCGAAACGCTGGTGAAAATAGTCGGTATCGAGCAGGAAAAATATAAAGTGCTCACCGATATTCCCGGATTGCTTGATTTTTTCTTCACCAAGGAAGTGAAATTCGACGAAGCTTCCGTGGGGAAAGTGCTTAAAAACCCGGCGGCCCGCAAGATTCTAGAAGGCATTTGCGGCGTTTACGCCGCCCTGCCCGATTTCCGGGAAGCCGAGCTGGAAGCGGCGGCGCGAAAATTCGCCGAAGCGAACGGGCTTAAAGCCGGACAGGTTTTTCATCCTCTGCGCGTTTCCGTCAGTGGACGGACTCAGGGGCCTACCCTTTTTCTCATGCTTGAGTACATGGGCAGGGAAAAGGTGGTTGAACGCCTCAAGGCGGCTTTGCCGCTTTGTTCCGCGGAGGAAGGGGAGAAAGTTTAGTGGCCTATTGGCTGTATTCCAAGGGCGATATTGAGGGACCCTTCAATATTGACGAGCTTGTCGGCCGGGATGATTTCCGGCCGACATCTCTAGTTTGTCCCGAGGATAAATTAGGCGAGTCCAGCGAGGACTGGATGTGCGCGTCGGAGTTTGACGAGCTGCGCGCCGCGCTGGACAGTTCGGGCCGCGCGGATGCGCCTTATCTGCCTGAGCAAAGCGTGCCGGCGGAGAAGCCCGGTCCCGAAACCGAAACGGACCCCGGTTTGATTCCTGAGTTTGATATTGAACGCGTTATCGGCGATCCTTTGGATCCCGAGGAGCCTCCGCGCAAGGATGACTCTTTCGAGCTGAAACGCGCGCCTGAAATCGCGGTTCCTGAGGACGCCGGGCATGAAGCGAGTTCCTCCGAACTGTTCCTGCGCAAACTCGGTTATAAAAATTCCGAGATAAACAAATTGCTCAAGCGGAAACCGGCCGAGGTCAAGCCTGAGGCCACTCCGGAAAAAGCCTCTGTATCAGCCAAAGCGAAAGCGTCCGGACCTGCGCCGCAAAATACGGAAACACCGAAACCGCTTTCCGAACCTGATTATGACAAGGAAACCGTCGCTCTTTTAAAAAGCCTGGGTTACAGCGACGCCGAGATAGCCGAGCTGGACGGCATGGATTTGGAAGGTGGGACGAAAGAGTCGGACCTGAACGCTGACGAACTGGCGTTAGCCAGGGAACTGGAACAAACCAACGTGAAGAAAACGGCACGAGTGGTTTCGGAACTGGAAAGGAAAATGCCGTCTTCCGGCGTCCGGACCTCCTCCGGCGATACGATGCGCTTGCCGCGCGAGCTGGGCGATGTGGCCCCCGACTGGATAAAAATTCTAGACGAAAACGAAATTTTGCAGGAAATGGCGAACGATTCCATGAGTTTTACCGCGCAGGATTCCGAGGAAGAGGAAACCGCGGCTGATTATATGGTAGACCAGCCCCGGGCGCGTTCTTTAAACGGCGGGGACGCCGCCGCGGGACTGTCCGCTCGCGGGCCGGAGAAAAAAGCGCGGACCGAACAACCCAGAACCGAAGAATATAAAACCTCTCCGCGCGGATCGGTACGCTTGCCTGCCGTGGAAAAAGCTTTACTCAAAGCCGAGCCGGAAGCGGAATCATCCGAAGGCCACGGCCGCGATGATATGATGGATTATCCTGACCGCGTGCCGGCCAGTCTGTTTGAAACGGCGGCAGGGGAGCCGGCTCCGGAGGAAAGTTTAGCCGATCTGGCCAGCGGCGTTTCAGAGCGCGCGAAAGAGCCTCAGCCGTCCGAGTCCTCAAAAAGCGGACCGGGCGCGACGCCGATGGAAACAATTTCCGGCAATATTCCGCTGGGCCGCAAGGATTTGTCTTTCCTGGCGCGCGATACCGTGGATCCCTCTGTTCAGCCTAAAAAAGATTTTCTTATTCCGGAAGCAAAACCGGCGGAAAACGGTGCTTTGCCCAAAGCGGGTTTCTTCGGCGGTAGCGGTGTTTTCTCAGGAGCGAAACCTGCTCCGGTCGAAAGCGGCAAGACTCCTTCCGCAGGCGATTCTGGTATGTCGCTCATGAGCGAGCCGCAGAAGGAAATCGCCGATTTGAGCCGGACGGAAATTTCCGGCACCAGACGGCTTTCTCCGTCCGATGCGGGCGCGAAGGCCGAAACTGTCGGTTCTTCGCTTTTCAGGCAGACGCAGGCTACCATGGCCGGCACCGTTAACGACATGAAAACCGTGCACGTCGCCGCCGAACTGAGAAACGCCAGGCTGACCGGCAGGGATGAAGCCCCGTCCGGCGGGAAAAGAGTTATCATTCTTTTTGTCGCGGTTATGGTGCTGGCTGTTATCGGCATAGTGTTGATGCTGCTTTTAAAGAGTGATTCCGGCGGACGCGTTAAGAAAACCGATTCGTCCGTCGCGGAAACACCGGGCGCAGCAATTTCGCAGGAGAATGCTTCGGCGGTTGTTCCGAGTTCCGCCGCGGTCGCGCCCACGGCGCAAGCCGCGCCTGAGGCCGCGCCGCAATTCACTCCGGCCCCTGAATCCTCCGGCGCCAAATCCGAGTTCGCCATCAATATAGTTAAAAAACATCTTTTGCCGGGCGGCAAGGGCACTGTTGAAGGCTGGCTGGCCAATTCGCTAGTCGCGGGCCTTGGCTCCCAGCCTTATGAAGAACGCTGGGAGGCGAAATCCTGTTACCGCAATACCTGCTACGTGTATTACAAACTGCTTCAGCCCAGAAAAGAGCCGGTGCAATACGGTTTTGTGGTTGATATAGAAAAGAGCGTCATAAAAAGCGGCATAAACAACAAAGCCGTGGAACTGCTGGGCAAAGACGACGGTACTTTCGGTTCAGGCGCGCCGGCGGCGCCGAAGCCGGCTGATATCTCGCCCGTTTCCGCGCCGGAGAGCGGCGCCGTGGAAACAGGTTCTCAAGCTCCGGTCAAAAAAACCGAGCCCGCCGAGGCCGCGCCGCCGGACGTTGTTGACGAAGTCATGCCGGAACCGGCACCCGAGCCGGTCAAGAAAGTGAAGGCGTCCGTTTCCAAGAAGAAGGTTCCGCTTCGTAAACGCACAACGTATGAGGGGATGCCGGACCAACTGCCTCTGCCGAAAGATCCTGCCGCAGGCCGCCCCAAGGTGCGTCTCCTTATTCAGGAAATGACGAAAGAGGAGACGGATCATTACGACAGGATGATGGATGAGGAAAACAGCCGCCACCGCGCTGTGCAGACTTACTGATTTGTTTTTAACCCGGAAAATAACGCCGGGTTTGGAGAACTAGCAATGGTTACAATGAGCGATTTGTTTATCATGATGCACGATAAGAACGCGTCCGATCTGCACCTTACTGCGGGCGCGCCTCCGATACTCCGCATAGACGGCGATTTGACCCCCACGCCTTTTGAGCGTTTGACGGGAGATTTGTGCCAGAGTCTGGTGTTTTCTCTTATGACCGACTCCCAGCGCCAGCGCTTTGAGGCCACTAACGAAATAGATTTCGCGTTCGGCATCAAGGGAATGGGCCGCCTGAGGATGAACGTTTACCGCCAGCGCGGGCTTGTGGGCGCGGCGATACGTTCCATTCCCGCCGCCTATAAAACGTTCGAGGAACTTAATCTTCCTCCCGTAATTTACGATTTAATGAAACTGCGCAAAGGCCTGATTCTGGTAACCGGCCCGACCGGTTCCGGAAAATCCACCACGCTTGCCAGCATGATTGATTACTTAAACGAACAGTTTAAATACCATATCGTCACAGTGGAAGATCCCATCGAATATGTGCACGCGCACAAGCGTAGCATCATCAACCAGCGCGAAGTGGGCGCGGATACGCAGACTTTCGGCGCCGCGCTGCGGCACATTCTGCGCCAGGATCCGGACGTTATCCTTATCGGCGAGTTACGCGACATGGAAACCATTCAGGCCGCGCTTAACATTGCGGAAACCGGACACCTTGTTCTTGCCACCCTGCACACGAACGATGCTTCCCAGACCGTTAACCGCATTGTGGACGTGTTCCCGCCGCACCAGCAGGAGCAGATCCGGGTGCAGCTGTCTTTCGTTTTGCAGTCGGTGCTGGCGCAGCAGCTGGTAACGGCGGCCAGCGGCAAGGGCCGCGAACTGGCCTGCGAAGTGCTTATCGTCACTTCCGCCGTGCGCAACCTGGTGCGCGAGCAGAAGGTCGAGCAGATTATCACCACCATGCAGACCGGCGGCAAATACGGCATGATCACCATGAACCAGTCGCTTTCAGACCTGTATCTCAAACAGAAAATTTCGTATCAGGAAGCCATAACCCGCTCACCCGATCCGGAAGATCTGAAGAAATATCTGCAGCGGGGACTTTCCAGCGGTAATTAAAAAGGGGTGAGCCAATGAAGTTTGAATATCAGGCGCGCGACGCGGAAGGGAAAATAGTCACAGGCGTGCTTGACGCGCCTGACCAGAAACTTGCGGCTGAGCGTTTGCGCAATACGCTGAAGCTTTCCGTTATAGACCTCAAGGAAAAAATCCCTTCGCAGTTCGAATTGCTGATCGCCAAAATCAATCCTTTCAAGGGAAAAGTAAAGTCAAAGGAACTCGTTATTTTTTCGCGCCAGCTTTCCACGCTGGTGGGAGCGGGCGTGCCTATCGTGCAGGGATTGGGCATTCTGGAACAGCAGGCCGAAACGCCCGTTTTTAAAGCAGTTCTAACAAGCGTCAAAACCGATATCGAGGCGGGTTTGGGCATAGCAGAC
Source organism: Elusimicrobiaceae bacterium (assembly GCA_041667045.1). GTDB lineage: Bacteria > Elusimicrobiota > Elusimicrobia > Elusimicrobiales > Elusimicrobiaceae > JAQVSV01. Next base: position 10,394 of record JBAYFS010000036.1, read on the forward strand.
GCCATGAAGAAATTCCCCGCCGTGTTTTCCACGCTTTACGTGTCCATGATCCGGGCTGGCGAAGTGGGCGGTATTTTGGACACGATTCTTGAAAGGCTGTCCGCTTATCTTGAGCAGTCGGAAGCTTTGAAAGCCAAGGTGAAAGCGGCGATGATGTATCCGGTCATTGTTGCTATTATCGCGGGCACGATAACTATTTTTCTCATGCTTTTCGTCATCCCCACGTTCAAGGATATTTTCTCCAGTTTTGGGTCCGAACTGCCGCTGCCTACGCGAGTGGTTATAGGAATTTCAGATTTTATAAAAGGCCACATTTTCATTGTACTCGCTATGCCAGTGGCCGGGTTTTTCGCGTTCAAAAAATTCGCGAAAACGGAGTCCGGAAAGCGAATGATTGATTCCCAGTCCCTGAAGCTGCCCGTGTTCGGTATCCTGCTTAAAAAAGTTGCGATAGCGAAATTTACCCGAACGCTGGGCACCCTGATGCGGTCCGGCGTACCTATTTTGCAGGGTTTGGAAACGGTCGCCGCCACGTCGGGGAATGTGATTATCGAAGGGGCTATTTTAAGCTGCCGCGAATCGGTGAAAGACGGCGGACGGCTGGTGGAGCCGCTTCGAAAATCCAATCTCTTTCCGCCTATGGTTGTGCAGATGATCGGCGTGGGAGAAGAAACCGGCAGCCTTGACACCATGCTGATGCGCGTGGCTGATTTTTATGATCAGGAAGTGGACACCGCCGTTAAAGGACTTACTTCAATGATTGAGCCTCTTATCATGGTATTTATGGGCGTGGTTATCGGCGGAATAGTTATAGCGATGTTTCTGCCGATGCTTTCGCTGGGCGATCTGGCCAGCAAAATGGGGTAGGGCATGAAAAAAACGATTGTTGTGTCGTTGGCGCTGTTTTCAGCGCTGGTTTCTCAGGTTTGCGCGGGCGCGCCAAAAGGCGGCGTTTCAGACGAACCGCTCTATCTGCTTTATACGCCGCCGGGCCTGAGCGCAAAAAAAACTTATCCGCTGGTTATCGCGCTTTCCCCGTCAGCCGACGCGAACGCCATGATAAACAAATGGAAGCAAACCGCCCAAAAGCATAAACTGCTGGTTCTGGCGTCTAAAAAATTCAAAAACGGAACCGGCGCAGAAGATGTCCTGGCCGGACTGGCTGAAATAATTTCGGAGGAGTTCTGCGCGCGCAACAGGATTGACCGGAACAAAATAATCGCGACCGGCATTTCCGGCGGCGCGATGGGCTCTTACATTATGGCTCTCCTGTATCCCGATCTTGTGCGGGCCGTGGTCGCTAACACCGGCATGATGTACGCGGACGATATGAACGACTCTTATCCTAAAAATAAGCTGGCGGTTTTTTTAGCCAGCCCTACGGATTTCCGGTATACGGAAATGCATCGCGACCGGGATTTCCTTGAAAAACGCGGCTGGAAAACAAAGTGGATTGAATTCACGGGCGGGCATACGCTTGCCCCCGATGATTCTTACGAGGAAGCGGCGCAATGGCTGGATGAGAATTTATAGTTTTAAGGCACATTACAAGTAAAAAGGCCGGCCCATATGGGCCGGCCTTTTCATATTCGCTTATTGCCGGTATTAGCTTTTGCTTTCTCCGGACAGCCACTTGTTGAGCCTGTCGAAGTAGATATAAAAAGCTGGGGTAACGTAAAGCGTCAGGAGCTGCGAGAAGAACAGTCCGCCCACCACCGCCACGCCCATCGGCTGGCGCGCGTCGCCGCCGGCGCCCATGCCTAAAGCTATGGGCATGGTGCCAAGCAGGGCCGCCATCGTGGTCATCATAATGGGGCGGAAGCGCACCAGACAGGCTTCGTAAATCGCGTCCCGCCCGGATTTTTTGCCCGCGCGTTCACTTTCCACCGCGAAGTCCACCATCATGATGCCGTTTTTCTTTACCAGCCCCACGAGCATTATTATGCCCACGTAGGCGTAAATATCAAGTTCCATGCCGAGCAGCCACAAAGAGATCAGCGCGCCGAACGCCGCCAGCGGCAGCGCGGTCAATATGGTTATGGGGTGTATGAAGTTTTCATACAGTATGCCCAGCACGATATAAATTATCAGTACCGTGACGAAGAGCAGGAACCCCATGTTCGAGAACGACGACGCGAATTCCTGCGCCGAGCCCGAGAACTGCGTATGCACCGTGGCGGGCAGGACATTCTGTTCGGCTTTCTTTATGGCGTCCATGGCCTGGCTTATCGAATAGCCTTTTTTCAGGTTGAACGAAATAGTCGCCGCCGGCATCAGGCCCGAATGGTTCACGCTTATCGGGGAGGTGGTTTCCGTTATTTTCGCGAACGTCGTAACGGGCACCAGTCTGCCGGTGTTGGCTTTCACATACAGCATGGCCAGCTGGTCCGGATTGCGCTGATAGCTTTTCTCAAACTCCACGATAACGTAATATTCGTTCGTGTTGCCGTAGATGGTGGACACTTTGCGCGTGCCGTAGGCCGACTGGAAGGCGCGCAAAATTTCGTCCGCGTTAAGGCCCAGGGCCGACGCTTTGTCGCGGTCTATGGCGATTTCCAGTTTAGGCATTTTGGTGTTCAGATCCGAGTTGAGGTCCACCAAACCGCCGATGGCGGAGAGTTTCTGCATCATTACCGGCGTGTATTTGTACAAATCATCGAGGTATGGGCTTTGTATTTCATACTGCCATTCCGCGTTGGTCTGCTTGCCGCCTATCTGGATGGGCGGCGGGTTATACGGGTAGCAGAACATGCCGGGCACGGCGTTGAACTTGCCGCGGTATTCCCGGATGATTTCGTTAAGCGAGCGGTCCCGTTCGCCAAGCGGCTTTAGCCCGATGAAAGCGAAACCGCTGTTTATTGAGTTCAGGCCCGCGACGGAAATAACGGTTTCCTGTTCGGGGATGGTGCGCGCGATATCGGCCACGGTTTTCTGGTGGCGCGCCATATCGTCGAACGATATCTGGTCCGCCGCCTGGGTGTACACAAGAAAATAGTTCATGTCCTGGCTGGGGATAAAACCTTTCGGCATAACTGAGAACAATATACCGGTGCCGATAAGCACTATCACCGTAAGCACTAGAGATATCCATTGGCGGTCTAAAGCCATACTGAGCGTGCGGGCGTAGAATTTCTGCATCCAGTCCAGGCCCATTTCGGTTATCTTAAAGAGGCCTGTGCCTTTCGTTTCTTTCCAGCCGGTCAGGAAGCGCGCCGCCATCATGGGCGTGAGCGTGAGCGAAACAATGCCTGAAATCAGGATTGACGCGCCTATCGTGATGGCGAATTCCCTGAACAGCCGGCCCACCACGCCGCCCATGAAAATAATCGGCACGAACACGACTACGAGCGAAAGCGTCATCGAAAGCACGGTGAAGCCTATCTCGCCCGCACCGTCTATCGCCGCGTCCATGGCGTTTTTGCCCATTTCCATGTGGCGCACTATGTTTTCAAGCACCACGATGGCGTCGTCCACCACGAAACCGACAGCCAGCGTCATGGCCATTAAGGTAAGGTTATTTAAACTGAAGCCGAGCGCGTACATTACAATGAACGTGGCCACCAGCGACAGAGGCACCGCCACGCTCGGAATTATCGTGGGCTTAAACGCCTTAAGGAAAACCAGAATGACCATAATAACCAGCGCGATGGTCAGCAGCAGGGTGAACTGCACGTCGTCTATGGATTCCTCGATATATAACGACTGGTCGAACATGATGTGGAAATCTATCGCCTGCGGCAGCAGTGATTTGACGTAAGGCAGCATGGCTTTTATGCGGTTAACAACTTCCACCGTGTTTGAGCCCGGCTGTTTTTTCACGCCTATTATTATACCCTGCCTTATCGAGTCCCTGTTGCCGTACCAGGCTTCCGTAGTGTCCGTTTCCACGCCGTTAATGGCTCGGCCCACGTCCCGCACGCGCACGGGGCTGCCGTTGACGTATTTCACTATCAGGTTGCTGTATTCCTCGGCTTTGGTCAGCTGGCCCTGCGCCTGCAGCATGTAGATTTTATTTTCGCCGTCCAGCATGCCGGTGGGCGTGTTGGAGTTGGCCATGGCCACGGAGTCCGCCACTTCGCTTATCGAAATGCCCTTGTTGGTCAGCAGGTTCGGGTCGGCCTGTACGCGCACGGCGAATTTCTGCTGGCCCAGCAACTGCACCTGCGAAACGCCCTTGATGGTGGAGAAATACTGCGACACGAAGGTGTCCGCGTTTTCGTTCACGTCGGTAATCGGCATGGTTTCCGAAGTGAGCGCGAAGTAGATAACCGGCTGGTCGGCCGGATTCACTTTCTGGTAGGTGGGCGGCGATGGCATTCCCGACGGCAGGAAGCCGCTGGCGGCCGAAATGGCGGCGTTCACGTCCTGGGCGGCGGCGTCAATATTGCGGTCCAGGTCGAACTGCAGGGTTATGGTGGTTGCGCCCTGCACGCTTTTCGAACTCATCGACTGCAGGCCCGTTATCGTGGTGAACTGTTTTTCCAGAGGCGTGGCTATCGTAGACGCTATCTGTTCCGGAATAGAGCCGGGCATCCCCGCGCTTACCTGAATGGTGGGGAATTCCACGTCCGGCAGGTTGTTTATTGGCAGCTGCTTATACGCCACCGCGCCGAAGAACAGCACGGAGAACATGACCAACGTGGTCATTACCGGGCGTTTAATCCATAAGATTGATAGATTCATTTATTTAGTTCCCGTCGTTTATTGTGTCCACCGCTTCTAGCTGTATGGGGCTTTCGCTTACTTTAAAGCCGTCGCGCAGTTTCAGCTGTCCGTCCAGCACTATGGTTTCTGCTCCGGTAAGACCTGCGCTTATTACGGACTGGGTGCCAACCGTTCGGTCCACAGTCACTTCCACATGTTTTACAACGTTGTCGGGCCCGACCAGATAAACGTAGGCTTTCCCATTGTCGCCCGGCACAACCGCGTTGGACGGGACGACCACCGCGTCCATCTGTTCGGAAAGCTTCAGCACAACCTGGGCGAACTGGCCCGGCCAGAGCTGCTTGTCTGCGTTCGGGAAAGTGGCTTTTAGCATGATCATGCCGGTGTTGGAATCAACGGTATTGTCAATGAAAGTAAGTTTTCCGGTTTTTTCCGTTCCGCCGGCGGGCGTGGCGCGCACTTCCACATTGCCTTTGCTCATGGCGGTCCGTATGGCGGGAAGGAATTTTTCCGGTACGGAGAAGGTCACATAAATGGGTTTGATCTGCGTAACCGTGAGTATTTTAGTCTGGTTCTGCGAGACTATCGCTCCTATATTGGCCAGGTAACTGCTGGTCACGCCGTCAATGGGCGAGCGGATGTCGCAGTAGCCCAGATTGAGCTTTGCCTGCTGGAGCGCGGCTTTGTCCGCGTTCACTGTCTGTTCCTGCATCTGGTGGGTGGTTTGGTGCTGCTGCGCGTCCGCCGTTGCCACAGCGCCTTCCTTAAGCAGGTTGGTGTAGCGTTCGGCGTCCGCTTTATCAAATTCCAGAGCCGACAGATCCTGTTTGAGCTGGGCTTCCGCCTGATTGACTTTCTGCTGGTAGGTGTCTTTGTCTATCTCCACCAGCAGATCGCCTTTTTTTACTTCCTGGCCTTCCTTGAAAGGCATCCTTTCTATCTGGCCCTCGACGCGCGGAATAATGTCCACTTTGTTATACGCGTCAATGGTGCCCACGGCGGTTATCTGCACCGGCATGGTTTTCTTTTCGGCTTTTGTCATTTTTACTGGAACGACGGGTATCTGCTGCTCGGTGTCTTTTTTGGCGCATCCGCAAACTGCGACAATCGCCAGCGCTGCTATAAGTGTTTTTTTCATTATCTTGACCCCATGGCTTTTTCTATATCTGCTTGTGGAGATAGACAAAGACACTTACCAGCAGAAAGTCAATCAGGCGGAAGCCCAGCTCAAACAGGATCTGTCGGCTCTGGAATTTGA
>JBAYFS010000037.1:0-16168 GCA_041667045.1 Elusimicrobiaceae bacterium
ACATGATGAACATGGTGCCGGTTACGAGCGTAAGAACGGTGGTAACGAAAAACAGCTTGGACGGATCAATCACGATCGGCACACTGCCCGGAGTTGGCATATGCGCTATCGCCATGGTGAGGCCGAAACTCTGGAAAGCCGCCAGCACCAGCGTGAACGTGCGGGTTATCTGGTTAATCTTGCGCCGGCCCAGTTCGCCTTCCTTGGAGAGCCTGTCCAAATAAGGGATAACATGTGCGCCCTGCAAAAGGCTCATGATGATGGAAGCGTTGATGTACGGCATCACTCCCATCGAGAAAATTGAAAACCGGCCCAGCGCGCCTCCGGAAAAAATATCCAGAAAGCCCAGCAGGTTGTTTCGGTTCGCGTCAAACAGAGCGCGAAGCGCGTCGCTGTTGATTCCCGGAATGGGGATTGTAGCCCCCACCCGGTAAATCGCCAGCGCGATAAGCACGAACAGCAGGCGCTTCTTCAGTTCCGGTATACGGAACAAGTTTGCCAATCCTGACTGCATGTTTTAACGCCTCAATTTTTTGTTTCGATTACGGTAACGGTTCCGCCGGCTTTTTCAATTTTTTCCTTGGCGGATTTTGAAAAACCGTGGGCCTGTATTTTTACCGGGTGAGCGATGTCGCCATTGCCGAGAATTTTAACGCGGCAGGCACAGCTCACTATGCCCTTTTTCAAAAGAGCGTCGGGCGTAACTTCCGAGTTAGCCGCAAACCGTTTGTCGATAGTCGAAAGGTTCACCCATTCGGTGGTCTGCGCAAACGCGACGTTGGAAAAACCGCTTTTCGGGATTCTGCGGAAAAGCGGCATCTGACCGCCTTCTTTGGATTCCTTGCGGTTGTTGCCTGAACGGCAGGTCTGTCCGTTTTTGCCGCGGGTGCTTGTTTCCCCGTGGCCTGAACCTCTGCCGGTCCCTACCCGTTTTTTGCGATGGGTAGAGCCTTTCTTCGGTGAAAGTGTATTAAGTCCTGTCATTTTCTGCCTCTTTTTCTGCTAAATGCTTTTACGCGCCTTTGCCGCGGACGGCGTTAACCATTTCACGGGTTTTCAGTTGCTTAAGCGCTTCAAGAGTGGCGTAAACCATGTTGAAAGCGTTGGAGCTGCCAAGGCTCTTGGCCAGAATATCCTTCACTCCGGCGGCCTCAAGCACCGCGCGCACGCCCGCGCCGGCAATAACGCCGGTTCCGGGAGCGGCGGGTTTCATCCACACCTTGCCGGCTCCGAAATGGCCGATCACCTCATGAGGAATGGTGTCCTCTTTGAGCGGGAACTTGATCATGTTCCGTTTGGCGTGAGTCGAAGCCTTCTGGATGGCGAGCTGCACCTGGTTCGCTTTGCCGATCGACACGCCGACTTCGCCGTTGCCGTGGCCCACGACTACCAGCGCGCGGAAAGAAAACCGCTTTCCGCCCTTCACGACTTTGGAAGTGCGGGAGAGGTTGACTACCGTGGTTTTCTCAACGGGCTCGTCAACGGACGTGACCTGCTGTTTCTTCAGGTTGTCGCCGGTCTGACCCGTTTTGGGTTTTGTTTCGTTTCTGTTAAGCGCCTTTTCAGACATGTTAAATGGCTCCTTATATCTTAAGACCGGCTTTGCGCGCGCCGTCCGCCACGGCTTTGATTCTGCCGTGATAAACGCGTCCACCGCGGTCAAAACAAACTTCTTTAATGCCGGCTTCCAGCGCTTTTTTGGCGATAAGCTCGCCAAGCGCCGCGGCTGCCGCTATGCTTTTGTTAGAACTCTCAAGCTTGCCGTTAAGCTCTTTGGAAAGAGTGGAGGCGGAAGCCAGAGTCTTGCCGGTGTTATCGTCGATAACCTGGGCGTAAATATAGCGGAGGCTGCGGTAAACGCTGAGTCTCGGCCGCACGGTATTGCAGTGCGTGATATGATCACGCACGCGTTGCTTTCTGTAATAATATCTTTCTAATTTTGTCGTCATTTGGTCGCCTCCGCGTTACTTCTTGCCTGTCGCGGCCGCTTTTCCGGCCTTGCGGGCAACATGTTCGTCTTCGTAGCGGATGCCGGTTCCCTTATAGGGTTCGGGCAAACGGAACCTACGGACGGAAGCCGCGAAATTGCCGACCAGCGCCTTATCGGCGCCTTTGACAATAAGCTTGTTATTCTTCGCGTCGTATTCCACGCTCACGCCAGCCGGAATGTCCAGCAGCACGGGATGGGAGAAGCCAAGCTCAAGATTGAGCTTTTGCCCCTGCACCTGGGCGCGATAGCCGAGTCCGTTGACTATCAGGACTTTCTCAAATCCCGACAAAACGCCGTGTACCAGATTGTTGATTCTGGCCCGCGCAGTGCCGAAGAGTGCGCCGTTTCCGTAGACTGCCTCGTCCTTTGTAACAAGGAGCTGGTTCCCGTCTATTGTGGCGCTGATCGTTTTCGGCAGCGTAAATTCCAGCTTGCCGAGCGGCCCTTCGGCCTTAACCTCGGAGCCGTTCACTGTCACTTTTACCTTGGCAGGTATCGTGATGGGTTTTTTGCCTACTCTGCTCATAATTTTATACCCGTTAATCCTGTCTTACCACACCTGGCAGAGCACTTCGCCGCCGACTTTGTTGCTCTTCGCGTCGGCGTCGGACATCACGCCTTTGGATGTGGATAATATCGAAATTCCGAACGGTCCGCGGACCCTCGGGATTTCAAGATATGACCGGTAAATTCTGCAACCCGGTCGGGAAATTCTTTTAAGTCCGCTGATGACGCATGTGTTTCCGTCCGAGTACTTGAGGAACACTCTGAGTACGGGCCGGGAAGCGCCTTCAACGGTAACTTCCTTGTAATTCGCGATGTAGCCTTCCTCTTTGAGGACGCGGGCCACTTCGGTTTTCACCTTAGACAAAGGAGTGTCAATCCGCTCCTTTCTTTTCATCGCGGCGTTTCTTATTTGTGTAAGAAGATTTGCTATTGGATCCATATTCCCCTCTTACCAGCTAGATTTCCGGACTCCGGGGATTAATCCCTCGTGAGCCATTTTCCGTAGACATATACGGCAGAGACCGAAGTCCCGGTAATATCCTCTGGGACGACCGCAAATCTGACAGCGGTTGCGGTATCTCACAGCATATTTCTGCGGCTTGCGCATTTTTGCCATCCAAGCGTATGTGGCCATTTGACTTCTCTCCTTATTTCTTCTTGAACGGGATGCCGATATGCTCGAGCAGCATGCGGCCGGTCCCGTCATTTGCGGCGGAGGTCACGAACGTGATGTTCATGCCCCACGCACGAGGGGATTTTTCCACATCTACTTCCGGAAAAATGTGGTGTTCCCTCATACCCAGGTTGTAATTGCCGCGACCGTCGAAACAATCAGGCGAAAACCCCTGGAAGTCCCTGATTCGGGGACAGGCGACCGCGATGAAACGGTCAACGAACTCGTACATCTTGTCGCCGCGGAGAGTAACGCGCACCGCTATAGGCATGCCTTCGCGCAGCTTGAAGTTGGATATGGACTTTTTAGCGCGGCGAATCTGAGGCATCTGGCCGGTGATTTTCGCCAAATCCTCTCTCGCTTGGTCCAAAACCTGGATGTTGTCCTTGGCCTCGGAAAGGCCCATATTGATAACAACCTTCTGCAACTTCGGAACCGCCATGGGGGAGGTGGTATTCAAATCCTTTAAAAGAACGGGCAGGATCTTCTCCCTGTATATTACTTTCAGCCGAGGCTGATAATCTTTCGGCACGGGCTGTTGTTCCGTACCTTGTGTTTCTTTCTTTTTTGCCATCTCGTTTTTTCCTTAAATAACTTAGCTTTATCTTCAAACCGGCGGAAACTTCGGATTAGAGAATAGTCTCTCCGCATTTGCGGCAAATCCGGATCTTTTCGCCTGACTCAAGACGACCTGATTTCGGCCGGCAGGCCTTTTTGCATTTCGGGCAAACCAGCTCGACATTGGATATGTGAATGGTGCCTTCCTGCTTCTGGATGCCGCCCGGTTTTCCCTGGGAGGGCTTGGCATGTTTGGTTATCATGTTCCGGCCCGTCACCATAACGCGGCTTTTCTCGGGGAGGATCTTGCGAATCTCGCCCGTTTCGCCGGCGTCTTTGCCGGTCAGAATAAGAACGGTATCTTTCTTCTTTATATTCATTGTCCGTGTCCTCGTTAAACCACTTCGGGGGCGAGCGAGATTATTTTGAGAAAGTTTTTCTCGCGCAACTCGCGCGCTATCGGCCCGAATACACGGGTCCCTTTGGGTTCCATGGTTTCGTTAATGACGCACACCGCGTTATCATCGAAGCGGATATAAGAACCGTCGGAGCGGCGGGTTTCCTTTCTCATCCGGACCACCACCGCTTTCACAACTTCGCCTTTCTTCAAAGGAGAGGTCGGTATGGCGTCGCGCACCGAGCAAACCACAATGTCTCCCAGCCTGGCGAACTTGCGGTGGCTGCCGCCTTTCACCTTGAAACACTGCAATTTTCTGGCGCCCGAGTTATCCGCCACGTCTACTATTGTTCTGAGCTGAATCATAACTCTGTTTCTCCGAACTGTTTTTCAACGCCGCAATCATTACACCGTGAAGGCTGTGATAACGCGCGTTACACGCCACCGCTTAAGTTTAGAAAGCGGGCGGGTGCTCATAATTTCCACCAAGTCTCCGAGCTTGCTGGTATTGCCTTCGTCATGCGCATAATAGCGGTCCGAAACGCGAATAACTTTGCTGTATTTCGGATGCTTGTACTGCCGCTCAATGCGGATAACACGGGTTTTGTCCATTTTGTCGGAAACGACTACACCCTGAAAGGTTTTTCTGCTGGGTCGTGTTTCTTCACTCATCATTTACTCCCCAATTTCCTTTTCGCTGATTAAGGTATTTATTAACGCTATTCTGCGGCGGATCTGCCTCAGTTCAAGCGGATTTGTCAAAGGCGTGGTGGTATGCTTAAACGAAAGAGAAAACTGCTTTTCCCTTGTCTGGCGTAGCTCGGCCTTTAATTCTTCTGCGGTCTGATTGCGCAAAGCTTCTATTTCTTTAACTTTCATAGTATTTCCCTTATCGCCGTGTCACAAGCTTGGTGCGGATCGGCAGTTTTGCCGACGCCTGTCTTACGGCTTCTTTCGCTTCGTCAAGGGTCAAACCCTCGATTTCATAAAGAACACGGCCCGGTTTAACCACCGCAACCCAGCTCTCCGGAGCGCCTTTCCCTTTTCCCATGCGGGTTCCCGCGGCATGCTTGGTTATCGCCTTGTCGGGGAATATTCTTATCCAGAGTTTGCCTTTCTTCTTGATAAACTTGGACAAAGTGATACGGGCGGACTCTATCTGGCGGGAGGAAAGCCAATGCGGCTCAAGCGCTTTCATTCCGTATTCGCCGAAAGCCACCGTCGTGCCGCGGCTGGCGTTGCCTCTGTTTTTGGGCGCGCTGTGCGGCTTGCGGTATTTCATTCTCTTAGGCATCAGCATGGTTAGACGCCTCCTTCACAGTTTTTTGCTCGCCTTCGGCGGGAACGGCAACAGTTCCGTCGTCGAAACCGCCGCTCTTGCGCATTTCGGCAAGAATTTCCTTGGGCGATTTGGCGAAATGATCTTTCTTGTAAATCCAAACCTTGACTCCGATTTTTCCGCTGATGGTATCGGCTTCGGTGAAACCGTAGTCAATATCGGCGCAGAGCGTATGCAACGGCACGCGGCCTTCGCGTTTCCATTCCGTGCGCGCTATTTCTCCACCGCCCAGACGGCCCGCCACCATTATTTTGATGCCAAGGGCTTTAGCCGACATGGCACGGTCAATGGCGCGTTTAATCACGCTGCCGTAATGAGCGCGGCGCTCAATCTGCATGGCGACGGCTTCTGCAACCAGCTGCGAGTCTGTTTCCGGGTTCTTGATCTCCATTACGTTGACCGAAGTCCGGTTGCCCGTCAGCTGCTGGATGCTCTTGCGCAGGGTTTCAATATCGGATCCTTTTTTCCCGATAACGACACCGGGACGCGCAGTGTGGATATTCACTCTGAGGAACGAACCCGCTCTCTCGATGCCGACCCAGCTTATCGCGGCAAGCGGATAGCGGATCTTCACCATATTGCGGATTTCAAAGTCCTCGTTTAACAGCTTGGGCATATTCTTGGGAGAAAACCACCTGCTCTGCCAGTCCTGAATATAGCCCAGCCGCATTGATCTAGGATGTATTTTATGACCCATAGTTGTTCGGGATTATTTCCCTTCCTCCTTTTTCGAGTCAGACACCACGACCGTAAGATGGCATACTTTCCTCTTATAAGGCATGGCTCGTCCCTGGGGACCGGGCTGAACCCGTTTAAGGTGTTTCATCGGACCCGAGTCGGAGTAAATAGTCTTAACCCACATAGCGTCCGGATTAAGCGGCTTGCCCAGCTTCACGGACAGGTTCGCCGCAGCGGCATGGATAGCCTTGCGGACCATTTCCGATGCGCGCCGGGGCGCCATTTCCACAAGCTGTTCCGCTACGTGGACGCTTTTTCCGCGAATCTGGTCGGCGATCTGGCCTACTTTGCGCCTACCGTATCTCTGAAATTTGGCTTTTGACACAGCTTCCATAATTCTATCCTTTTAAACCGTATTAGGTGAGGGACGCAGATTTCTTGGTATGAGAATCGCCATGACCCTTGAACGTGCGGGTGAAAGCGAACTCGCCAATTTTGTGCCCTACCATCCTTTCTGTCACATAGACCGGAAGGAACTTCTGACCATTGTGCACCATGAACGTGTTGCCCACAAATTCCGGGCTTATCGTGCAGGCCCGCGCCCATGTCTTAATCGGGCGCTTGGAACTGGCTTCGTTCATCTCGCGGACCTTTTCCTGCAGGTTGGCGTCTATGTACGGACCTTTTTTAGTAGATCTTCCCATTTTTCAATCCTCTCGATTAATCACGCTGTTTGGACTTGCGTCTGTCTTCGACTATCATCCAGTCCCAAACTTTAGCGGGGCGTGTTTTCAAGCCGTTTGACTTCTGGTTCCAAGGAGAGCGCGGAATGTTTCCGCCCTTGGAATGTCCGCGTCCGCCGCCCAGCGGGTGGTCAACAGCGTTCATAGCCGCGCCGCGCACTGTCGGTTTGATACCGCGATGGCGTTTGCGACCGGCGTTGCCGATCACAATGGTATTGTGCTCCACGTTTCCGACCTGGCCTACGGTAGCCATGCAATCCACGGGCAGCAGCCTGATTTCGCCCGATGGCATGCGGATGTGCGCGTACTTGCCTTCCCGCGCCAGCAGCTGGGCTTGTGAGCCAGCCGACCGGACCATCTGCGCGCCTTTGCCTACCGAGAGTTCTAACGCGTGAATAAAGGTACCTTCCGGGATGTTCTTAAGAGGAAGCGCATTGCCGGGCCTGATGTCGGACGTCGTCCCGCTCATCAGCGTGTCTCCCACTTTAACACCGATGGGGTGAAGAATATATCTCTTTTCCCCGTCTGCGTAATGCAGCAGGCAAATACGGGAACTGCGGTTCGGATCGTATTCCACTGACACGACCTTCGCCGGCACTCCGAATTTGTCCCTTCTGAAATCGATTTTCCGGTAAGCCTGTTTATGGCCTCCGCCGATGTGGCGGACCATAACCATTCCGGTGTTGTTGCGGCCGCCGGATTTTCTAAGGCCTTTGGTAAGGCTTTTTTCCGGGGTTGTCCGCGTTATTTCAGAGAAGTCCGCTACGGAAATAAATCTTCTGGACGGTGTATACGGTTTATACAACTTGGGCATATGAATTTTCTCCTCTAGCCGGCGTCCGTGACGTCGATTTTCTGGCCAGTCTTGAGTGTCACGATCGCTTTTTTCCAATCCGGACGTTTGCCTTCATAGCGGCCCACGCGGTGGTATTTGCCTTTAACGCTGACTGTCGTAACTCCGGTTACCGTCACTTTGAACAATGTTTCAACTGCGCGGCGGATTTCAATCTTGTTGGCGTTCTTGGCGACCTCAAAGCTGTATTTGTTCTGCTTTTCTTTGAGGGTAAGGCTTTTCTCGGTGAGAAGCGGTCTTACAAGGACGTTAAAAATATCTCTTGCCATTGTTATTCCCCTTTTCCGTCCCACATGGTGCTAACTTTAGACAGCGCGTCCGTGGTGATGACGATGCGGCTGCTGTTAAGCACTTCATAGGCGTTAAGATTTTCGGGCCGGAGATGCCGGAGTCCCGAAATGTTGCGTCCCGCGATGATGACGTTCTGGTCTTCTCCACCGGTAACAAGCATCGGCTTTTTGCCGGCCGAAAGCGTTTTGAGGATAGCGGCAAGCTGGGCGGTCTTCGCTTCAGACAGCGCAAGCTTGTCAACTACCGTTATCACACCATCAGCCATTTTCCCGCTTAAGGCCTGAGCCAAAGCGCGATGGCGTTTGGTCTGGGACATTTCCTTGCGGAACGAATGCGGGCGGGGTCCGAAGACTACGCCGCCGCCTGTCCATAAAGGAGAGCGGATAGAGCCCTGTCTGGCGCGGCCGGTGCCTTTCTGCTTCCAAGGCTTCTTGCCGCCGCCGCTGACTTCAGCGCGGGTTTTTGCGCAGGCTGTGCCCACACGCTGGTTGGCGAGGTATGACGTTATCGCTTCATAAAGAAAGTGCTTATCGGGGGTGACTCCGAAAACCTTTTCAGGCATTTCGCACTTTCCCACCTTTTCACCCTTTGTGTTTAAAACTGCTGTTTCCATTGTTCTGTTTCCTTAAAAGTTATTTAACAGCCGATTTACGAGGTTTCGAGGTTTCAAGAACGTTCACCACAGTGCCGTTGGCACCGGGCACGGATCCGTTGATATAGATACATCCAGTCTCGGAATCCACCTTGATCACTTTCACCTTTGACACCGTTACAGTAATTTGACCGGTGTGGCCGGCCATTCTCTGTCCGGGTATAACGCGGCCCAGCGAACGCTGGCAAGCCAGCGATCCGGGGGAACGCTCTTTGTCGGACGCGCCGTGGGAAGCGGGAAGACCGTGGAAGCCGTGGCGTTTCATACCGCCGCCGAAGCCTTTGCCTTTGGTCACGCCCTGGACATCCACGAAATCGCCCGCTTTGAATCTCGCTGCGGGAGAAACCGTCTGCCCTATTTCAAATCCGTCAACGCTGCCGATGCGGAATTCGCGCTGGTGTTTGGCCGGCGTGAGATTCGCTTTTTTAAACTGCCCGGCTAACGGTTTGCAGAGCTTTTCGGAGGATTTATCTCCGTAGCCCAGGCAAACTGCCGTATAGCCGTCGCGTTCTTTGGTGCGGATATTGGTCACTTTGCAGGGGCTTACCTTTACTACGGATACGCCGTGCACCTGTCCGCTTTCGTCAAAAACCTGTGTCATCCCGACTTTCTCGCCGAGCATGGCCCGCAATGTGGCGGGCGCTTCTTTTATCGCGGCTGTTGCCGCTGTTTCAATCTTTTCGTCTGCCATAGTTATCCTCGAATTACATCTTTATGGCTACATCCACGCCAGCGGGAAGATCGAGCTTCATGAGTTCGTCAACCGTTTTGGAGGTCGGGCTCTTAAGGTCAATAAGCCGCTTATGTATGCGCATTTCAAACTGCTCACGGGATTTCTTGTCTACGTGAGGAGAGCTGAGAACGGTGTATTTCCGGATTTTGGTCGGAAGAAGCACCGGGCCGGCCACGATCGCGCCTGTCCGGCGGGCGGTATCAACGATACGCCCCACTGACTGGTCGAGCATCCTGTGGTCGTAGGAGCGCAGTTTAATGCGGATGCGCTCTTGTCCTTCAAGGATATTTCCACTTTTTTTATTTTCTTCTGTCATACCTTGGTTCCTTTTTTCGTTGCGACAGATATCTTATTAGAAATTCTAGCATATTCCGGCACATTATGGAACACGCTTTAATAAGACAGACAGCGCCCCGCCGTGTCAGTTTCGCCGGTTTACTGTCTCCACGCAGTGCTTCGCATGTGTTCAGTTCGGCCCAAGAAACCGCACGGCTGTCTCCCGCGCAACGCCAGAAAACAGCTATGCTGTGTTCCGGCGCAGTCTCGTCCATCCCAGAAGATTAGCCGAAAAATTCACATCAATTCGGTAATATCTCCCGGACAAACGGCCTCCTTTTAGGGAGGACCCACTTTTGCGGGAAAGCGGGTTATTTCCCCCTGCGCAGAGCCGGTATTTGCCTTATACGGGCAACACCGCCCCTCAGGGTTCAATATGCACAAGCTGCAAACGCTTAATGCAATATCTGCCGTTCACCGGACGCGTGGTCCGGTCCTTCTTTTTACGCGGGCGGGATTTAAACCCCGCCCGCGCTATTTACAATATTATAGCAAACTAATTCCGCGAAAACTGTTTATTCGCGAAATCAGCTTTTTGCAACCTTATCTGACTCAACCCGTTTCTCGACGATAACTTTCGAGATATTGCCCGGCACTTCTTCGTAGTGGCTGGGCTCCAGGTTGAAGGAGGCGCGACCCTGGGACAGGGAACGCACGGTTGTCGCGTAGCCGAACATTTCGGACATGGGAACGGTGCCGCGAATGAATCTTACGTTTCCGCGACTGCCCATTTCGCCTATTTTACCGCGGCGCGAGTTAAGGTCGCCGATGATATCGCCCATGTTTTCTTCAGGGGTGACGACCTCGAATTTCATGATAGGCTCTAAGATGACCGGATGCGCGTTTTTGCAGGCCGCGCGAAGCGCCATGGCGCCGGCGATCTTAAACGCGATTTCGGAAGAGTCCACGTCATGGAACGAACCGTCGAACAGAGCTATGCGCACGTCAACGAGCGGATAGCCGGCCAAAGCGCCGCTGTCGCACGCCTCGAGGACGCCTTTCTCGACGGCAGGAATGAATTCTTTGGGAATTCTGCCCTGCTTAATTTCGTCCACAAACTCCAGGCCCTTGCCTATCGGGAGCGGTTCGACACGGATAAACACGTGTCCATACTGACCGCGTCCGCCGGACTGGCGAATGAATTTTCCTTCCTGCTCCGCGATTTTGCGGATGGTTTCACGGTACGCGACCTGCGGCTTGCCGATATTCGCCTGCACTTTAAATTCGCGGCGCATGCGGTCGACGATAATATCAAGATGCAGTTCGCCCATGCCGGAGATAATGGTCTGCGCGGTTTCCTCGTCGGTTCTGACGCGGAAAGTCTGGTCTTCTTCGGCCAGGCGGCCCAGCGCGATGGACATTCTCTCTTCGTCTTCCTTCGATTTCGGCTCGATGGCGATGGAGATGACCGGTTCGGGGAACGTGATCGTCTCAAGCAGTACGGGCTGTTTCGGATCGCACATCGTTTCGCCGACTTTGGCGTTTTTAAGAGCCACGGTGGCGGCGATGTCGCCCGCGTAAATTTCCTTTATTTCCTCACGCTTGTCGGCGTGCATGCGCAGCAAGCGGCCGATGCGTTCGGTGGCGCGGTTGCGCGCGAACATCACGGTGTCGCCGGCGGCCAGCGTGCCGGAATAAACGCGGAGGAAAGTAAGTTTTCCGACGTAAGGGTCGGTCTGAATTTTAAACAGCAGCGCGCTGAACGGCGCCTTGTCATCGGCGGTGCGCTCGACGGGATCATCGTTTAAGGGGTTGGTTCCCTTAACGGCGGGTCTTTCTATCGGAGAAGGCAGATAGTAGCACACGCTGTCAAGCAGGCACTGCACGCCCTTGTTTTTGTAGGAGGAACCGCAGATTACCGGGAAGAATTTTCCGCCCAGCACGCCGGTGCGGATCGCCTTGCGTATCTCTTCCACGGTGAAAACGGTTTCGCCGCCCAGATAACGCTCCATAATGCTTTCGTCATAATCGGCGATTTTCTCGATCATGAAAGCGTGCGCCTCTTCGGCCGCTTCTTTGTAATCCTCGGGGATGTCTACGATGTTGAATTTCGCGCCCGTTTCGTCGCTTTCCCAGATATAGGCTTTCATCTGGACCAAGTCAACAAGGCCCTTGAGGTTTTCTTCCGCGCCTATCGGTATCTGGATAGGGCAGGCGTTGCCGCCCAGTTTTTCGCGGATGGACGACACCGAGCGCTGGAAATCAGCGCCCAGGCGGTCAAGCTTATTGATATAAGCCACACGGGGAACATTATATTTGTCGGCCTGGCGCCATACCGTTTCGGACTGCGGTTCCACACCCTGCACGCCGTCGAAAACGACGACAGCGCCGTCAAGCACGCGAAGACTGCGCTCCACTTCGGCGGTAAAATCCACGTGTCCCGGAGTGTCGATAATATTCACCTGACAGTCCTGCCAGGTGCAGTAGGTGGCGGCGGCGGTGATAGTGATGCCGCGCTCGCGCTCCTGCTCCATCCAGTCTGTGGTTGTGGCGCCGTCGTGCACTTCGCCGATCTTGTGAATGCGGCCTGTGTAGAAAAGTATACGCTCAGTCGTTGTTGTCTTGCCGGCGTCAATGTGCGCGATGATTCCGATGTTCCGTATTTTGTTCAATGGGTATTCTCTAGGCATACGCTAATGTTCCCGTTATCGTTAGATTACCAGCGGTAATGAGCAAAAGCGCGGTTCGCTTCGGCCATTTTGTGAGTGTCCTCACGTTTTTTGAAAGCAGTTCCTTCCTTTTTGGCGCCCAGCAAAAGCTCTTCAGCGAGCTTTTCCGCCATGGGCCGGCCTTTGCGGCTACGCGCCGCGGTGAGAATCCACCGCATCGCCACGGACGTGCTGCGCACAGGTTTCACTTCGATGGGCACCTGATACGTCGCTCCGCCGACTCTGCGGGGTTTCACTTCCACCAGCGGGCGGACGTTCTCGATCGCCTTGTTGAAAGTTTCAATCGGCTCAGCGCCGGTTTTCTCTTTTATTATCACGAGCGCGTCGTAAAATATCCGCTCCGCCGTGTTTTTCTGTCCGCGATGGTTGATTTTGTTGATAAACCGCGCAACCAGCACCGAATTGCATTTGGAATCCGGCACGGGCATTTCTCTTCTTTCTCTGGGTTTTAGACCTTTTCTCGGCATGTCATTTCCTCAATATGTGCTTATTTTGACGGCTTGGGTCTCTTTACACCGTAAAGCGACCGACCCTGTTTTCTGTTCTCGACACCTGCCGCGTCTAAAGCGCCGCGGATAATATGGTATCTCACACCCGGCAAATCTTTAACGCGTCCGCCCCTGACAAGCACTATCGAGTGCTCCTGCAGGTTATGGCCGACGCCGGGGATATAGGCTGTGACTTCAAACTTCGAAGTCAGTTTGACGCGCGCAACTTTCCGCAGGGCCGAATTCGGCTTTTTGGGAGTTACGGTCCACACTCTCGTGCACACTCCCCTTCTCTGCGGGCAGGATACGAGCGCGGGCGCCTTTGTTCTCTGACTTTGCTTGCTTCTTCCGTTTCTGATCAACTGGTTGATTGTAGGCATAGCAACTTACCGCTCCTTGTTATTATTCTTCGGAATCGCCGACATAAAATTTCCGCGCGGCAATTCCTGTTCCCGCTGGAATCAGATGTCCGACTATTACGTTTTCCTTCAGACCCTTGAGGGGGTCCACCTGTCCCATTATTGCCGCATCCGTCAAAACCTTTGTGGTTTCCTGGAAGCTGGCGGCCGACATAAACGAATCCGACGCTAAAGACGCCTTGCTTATGCCCAAAAGGATAGGCACGGCCTGCGCCTCTTTTTTGCCGGCTTTTTTCATTTTCCTGTTCTCGGCAAGAGCGGAGGCTTTGCTCACGATCTCGCCTTTCAGGAATGAAGTATCGCCAGCGTCCAAGATGCGGACGTTACCCAGCATCTGGCGCACGATGACTTCAATGTGTCTGTCATTTATTGTAACGCCCTGCAGTCTGTAAACTTCCTGAATGGCGTTCAAAAGGAATTCCTGCACGTCTTTGATACCCTTGACATGCAGCATGTCGTGCGGGTTGACTGCGCCGTCCGTCAGCGCTTCGCCCACTCCGACATGGTCGCCCTCGTAAACCACAATGGGTTTTCCGTGGGGAATACTGTATTGTTTGACCTGGCCGGTCTCGTCGTTGCGGACGGAAACCTCGATCAGTCCCTTGGGTGACGTTTCAAGGCTTACCGTGCCTTCAATTTCGGAAATAATGGCCGGGTTGCGCGGTTTGCGCGCTTCAAACAGTTCCGCGATGCGGGGCAGACCGCCGGTGATGTCCTTCGTGCCGCCCACTTCCTGCGGAATTTTGGCGAGAATGTCGCCGCAGCGCACTTCTTCGCCGGATTCGGTCAGCAGAATCGTGTCAACGGGAAGAGGATAGTTGAGCTTGTTCTCTTTCCCCTTAATGGTGATGACGGGATTCTTTTTGCTTTCTCGGCTTCCGACGATGCGCCTTTCGATAAGGCCAGTTACGCGGTTGCGCTCTTCGTGCAGGGTGATACCTTCGGTAACGTCCCGCAATTCGATGAGACCGTCAATTTCGGATATGATCGGCAGTGAGTGCGGATCCCATTCCGCCATAACGGTGCCCACTTTCATGGTATCGCCGTTTTTAACGTGCAGAGCCGCGCCGTAAGGAACTTTGTATTCCTTCATATGCCCGTTCGCCCCGGTCAGTTCTATGAAACCGTTGCGCGACACGCAGATGCGTTTGCCGAACCTGTCGTTTAATTCGCGGATATCGCGGAATTTTATTTTACCTTCGACTTCCGCTTCGGCTTTGGACCGGCTCAGAACGCGCGACGCCGTACCGCCGATGTGGAAAGTTCTCAGCGTCAGCTGGGTTCCGGGTTCGCCGATGGACTGGGCCGCGATGATGCCCACAGCTTCGCCCATATTGACCGGCTGCCAGTTCGCAAGATTGAGGCCGTAGCATTTCGCGCAGACACCGACTTCGGATTCGCAGGTCAGCACCGAGCGGATTCTCAGCGACTCTATTTCAGCCGCTTCGATAGCGTCCGCCATCTCCGGCGTAATAAGCTGGCCTTCGCGGATGAGGGTTTTTTCCTCGCCCTTCTCGTTTTTGACCGTAACGGTTTCAAGAGAAGTGCGGCCGATAATGCGGTCCTTGAGCGACTCAATGACTTCTTCGCCGCTTAACAGCGGCTTAACCACGATACCGTTGATGGTTCCGCAGTCTTCCTCGGTAACAACCACGTTGTGGCCCACGTCAACCAGGCGGCGGGTAAGGTAACCGGCTTCGGCAGTTTTAAGAGCCGTGTCGGACAGACCTTTGCGTCCGCCGTGCGTGGAGATGAAGTATTCAAGCACGGTAAGGCCTTCGCGGAAATTGGCGATAATGGGCGATTCGATAATTTCGCCGACGCCGCCGGTCAGTTTCTTCTGCGGCTTGGCCATCAGACCGCGCATGCCGGCCAGCTGGCGGACCTGCTGTCTGGATCCGCGGGCTCCGGAATCGGCCATCATGTAAATGGAATTGAAACGCTGCTCGCCTTCTTTAAAAGGGGAGCCTTCGGTCTTTTTCATCTCTTCGAACAAGCGGTCCGCCACATCGTCGGTAACGCGCGTCCAGATGTCAATGACTTTGTTATAGCGTTCGCCCTCGGTAATTATACCGGCCTCGGCCTGAGACTGGATCTGGGCGACTTTCCGCTTCGCTTCAGCGACATATTTCTTTTTAATTTCCGGAATGGTCATATCCGCAATGGAGATGGACAGACCGGACTTGGTCGCATAGTTGTAACCCAGCCGCATGATTCTGTCAAGCAGGTGCACTGATTCAAAGTGCCCGTACTTGGGCTCCTTGTAGCAGGTTTCAACTATCTTGGAAAGCTCTTTCTTGCCGACATTGCTGTTAACATACTTCCAGCCCTTGGGCATGGCGCGGTTGAATATGACGCGGCCCACGGAAGTGTAATCCTTCCACTGTTTGGCATCGTAGATCTTATCTGGCGTAACGCCTTTTTCGATGAGCGTGTTGATGCCGCGCACTTTAATCTTGGCGTGCAGAGACAGGTGCCCGTGATGGTAAGCCGATATAACTTCCTCGGAATCGCCGAAAATGCGGCCTTCGCCGGATTCGTTGTCCTTGATTTTGGTGAGGTAGTTGATACCCAAAACCATGTCGTGCGAGGGAGCGGCGATCGGTTTCCCTGACGCCGGGGACAGGATGTTGTTCGTCGCCAGCATGAGCATGCGGGCTTCCAGCTGCGCCTCAAGGGAAAGAGGCACGTGAACGGCCATCTGGTCGCCGTCAAAGTCGGCGTTGAACGCCGCGCAGGTCAAAGGATGCAGCTGAATCGCTTTTCCTTCTATAAGAACGGGTTCGAAAGCCTGAATACCCAGCCTGTGCAGGGTAGGTGCGCGGTTAAGCATTACGGGGTG
>JBAYFS010000038.1:0-15979 GCA_041667045.1 Elusimicrobiaceae bacterium
CCCGTGCCTGCGGCAATCACGGCCTGCCGGTAAATCGGGTCCATAATATCGCCGGCGGCGTAAACGCCTTCAAGCGAAGTCCGGCAGTTGGCGTCGGTTTTTATATAGCCGTTTTCGTCCAGCGCCAGTTGTCCTTTGACAAGCGCGGTGTTGGGAATCGTGCCTATCGCCACAAATGCGCCGGAGCAGGGAATGATTTTTTCCGCGCCGGTTTTTTCATTTTTCACTTTAACGCCTTCCAGCAGTTCGGAGCCGGTGAACTCTGTGGGAACGGAATCCAGAACAAGCTCTATTTTGGGGTTGTGTTTAACTTCTTCCGCCAGGACGGCGTCGCCCCGGAATTCGGCCCGGCGGTGGATGAGGCTTACTTTGGCGACGAATTTTGTCAGGAACAGCGCGTCTTCCAGCGCGGTGTTGCCGCCGCCGATAACGCAGACTTCCTTTCCCTTGAAAAAGAAACCGTCGCAAGTGGCGCAACTGGAAACGCCGTGTCCCCGGTATTTCTTTTCCGATTCCATGCCCAGCCAGCGGGAGTTCGCGCCCGCGGCTATCAACACGACGGGCGCGCAATAGCTTTCCCCGTTTGAAAGGGTCACGGTATAGGGTTTTGTGCCAAGGTCCAGCTTTTCCGCGTTTTCCCTTATGATATCAACGCCGAGCCGTTTCACCTGTTTGTGGATATTGTCTATAAGATCGTAGCCGCTTAACGGGTTAGGCGTGCCTGGGAAATTTTCGATGGTGCTGGTATAAAGCAGCTGTCCGCCCGGCAGTGAACCGCCTATCAGCGCGCAGTCGAAGCCCGAGCGGGACGCGTAGATGGCGGCTGTGCAGCCCGCCGGTCCCGCGCCTATGATGATTAAATCGGTCTGTTTCATTTTTTCCCCCCTTGTTTCAGTTCGTTTTGGTAATCGGAGCCCCAGCGGAGGCGGCACTGACCTGCCAGCTTATCCGCCGGATAAAAATTAAGCGTGTTGTACATATCTTCAGCCGCGAAGTTTTTTGTTTTCTCGTCGGAAGCGAGCGACTGTTTCCAGTTTTCTATTATGGCGGCGAGCGCGTCCGCTTTTTCCTTCTCGTTCTTCGCGCGCAGGGTGAAATACTCTTTCATGTCCGCGCCTGATTTTTCAAAGCCTGCAAGCTGGGGAAGCGTGTTCTTGCGCTCATCATAATAGCGCGCGAGAGCCTGTCTTTTCTCCAGAACGGACAGCAGCGTTTTCAAATCTATCAGTCCGCGCACCTTGCCGTTCTGCCAGCCGAGCCGGCGGTAAAAGGAACTTTCCTGCTCCTGCGCGTCTTTTAAAATAGTATCCGCCTCGGTGACCAGTTCCAGCAGTTTATCGGTGTAGAGAGCCGCGTCCTTGCGGACGGTTCCCGCGAAGGAAGCCGCGCAAAAAAACAGCAGCGCCACAGCGGCCGCTTTCTTCATAAAATTCCGGCTTTATTCAGGAGTTTTTTAACCAAAGCCACCGGCAGGCCGACCACATTGTCATAGTGGCCCACTATTTTTTCTATCAGTACGTCGTCGTCATCCTGCACGGCGTAGCCGCCGGCTTTGTCTAAGTGTTTGCCGGCTATCGTTTCAAGTTCCTCATTACTGAGCCGTCTGGCTTTGCAGCGCGACACTTCATAGCCGCAAAGTTCCACGCCGCGGTTTTTGTGCACAAGCGCCACGCCTGTATACACGCTTTGCCAGGAGTCGTTTTCAAGTTTTAAAAGTTCAAGCGCTTCCCCGATGTCCGCCGGTTTGCCCAGAATGCGGCCTTTGCAGAACACTATCGTGTCCGCGCCCAGTACGGTCCGTCCGGGGTGTTTTCCGGCAACGTCGCGCGCTTTTTTAAGCGCCAGTTCCTTCACTATCGCGGACGGCTTGGTTTTAAGCGTGTTTTCATCCACGCCGGAAGGGATGATTTCAAAGGGGATTTGCGCCTTTTTTAAAAGCTCGCGCCGCCGCGGCGACTGGGATGCCAGTATGATTTTTTCCATTGTGTATTAATTATACAAAACCCCGTCCACGCTTGCGGAGTTTATACAGTCTTGGTAATGCGTTATTTGGGGATGGCTGGGTGGTTACTGTATTTTCCGCGGTGCGGCGCAGGACGCGCCTATCCAGTCCAGATATTCGGTATTGCCGTCTTCAATGTTGAAAGTTATCACTTCCGGAGTTTTATACGGGTGAAGGTTTCTAATCTCAAGCATTAATTCCGGAAAAAGGTTCCGCCGTGATTTTATCAGCATGATGATTTCCGCGCTCGTTTCCAGTTTCCCCTGCCACCAGTAGGTGGATTTAACGCCCGGCGTCAGGCTGACGCAGGCGGCCAGCTTCCGGTTTAAAACCTCGCCGGAAATGGCGTCCGCGGTCTTCTGGTCCGGCACGGTTATCATGGTTACGCTGTATTCTGTCGGCATATTACGCTCCTGACAACTACTTCGCCACGCCGTTGTTATACACTTTCAGCGTGTTTTTTCGGTTTACCGGTTTGATAATGCCGTTTTCCGTAATTATTCCCGTTATAAGCTCGGCGGGCGTTACGTCGAAAGCCGGATGGCGCGCGTGCGCGCCCTTGGGCGCGATGCGGATGCCTTTAAGCTCGCACACTTCCGCGCTTGAGCGCTCTTCAATGGGAATATGGTCTCCGTTCGGAATGGCGGGATCTATGGTGGGTATCGGGGCCGCTATGTAAAACGGGATTTTGTGGTGCTTCGCTAGAATGGCCAGCATATATGTGCCGATTTTATTCGCCGTGTCGCCATTGGCGGCGATGCGGTCCGCCCCGGCTATTACGGCGCCGATGGGGCAGGTCTTCATGATATGCGCGGCCATATTGTCCGTTATCAGGCTGCACGGCACGTGGTTTTGCATGAGTTCATACATGGTGAGCCGTGCGCCCTGCAGATACGGCCTTGTTTCCAGCGAATAAACGTGGCTGACATTGCCCTGTTCATGGGCTTTGTAAATCACGCCTACGGCGGTTCCTATGCCGGCGGTGGCAAGGGTTCCGGCGTTGCAGACCGTTATGATGTTGGAGCCTTTTTTGATGAGTTTCGCGCCGATTGTCGCGAGCCTGTCATTTGCGCGAACGTCTTCGTCGAAAACGGCTTGCGCTTCCCGGTCTATGCGGCCCGCGAGTTTTTCCAGCAATTGCCCTGTGAAAGGTTTTGCCCTGTTCACTGATATGAAATCCGACGCGTTCGCGTGCAGCCTGTCTACCGCGTAAGCCAGCGCCACAGCCGTGGGGCGGGACGCTTTGAGCGTGCGCGCCGCTTTTTCCAGAACCGACTGCGCTTCCCGCCAGGAGGCCGGCTTGCGCTCTTTGAGGGCCAGCGCGTAGCCGTAAGCCGCGGTGCAGCCGATTAAAGGCGCGCCGCGGGTCACCATGTTTTTTATGGCGAGGGCGGTCTGGCCGGGCGTTTTGGCTTTCTCGAACTTTATTTTGCCCGGCAGAAGGCGCTGGTCCAGAATATCAAGGCAATTGCCTTTCCAGATTACTTTCTTAATCATTTTACGGAATTGAGTCCATCACTTTTTTAAGGGCTTCTTCACTCTTGCCGTTGATTTCCACGGTTTTTTCTCTGCCCTTGGCCCCTCTGATAATGTTAACGGAGTCGGAGGCCACGTCAAAAAAATCAGCCAGGAAGGCGCGCAGCGTGTCGTTCGCTTCGTCATCTAAGTCAGGCGACACCACTTTTACCCTCAGTACGCTGCCTATTCTGCTGACCACTTCATTTTCCGGAGATTTGGTTATTACTCGCACTTTTACGATCATCACTTCCTCCCGGTGTTTCTGAGCTACGAACTAATTCCCCCCGAATATTGCGCTTCCGATTCTAGGCAAGGTGGACCCCTCTTCCACAGCGATTTCGAAATCGCCGCTCATGCCTAAAGACAACACTCCTCCCTTTTGCGGAAAATCCGCGTCAAAAATCTGTTTTACACGGCGGAACAAAGGCCGTAAATCTTCCGGATTACCGGCTATCGGCGCGATGGCTAAATAACCGTTAACTTTCAGGTTCGGTAGCCTGCCGGCGGTTGCGGCCAGATCCCGCGCCTCTTTTTCGCCGAGGCCGCCCTGGGTATCCCGGTCCGTAAGTTTTATCTGGATTAGAACCGGCAGTGTTTTCCCCGCTTCCTGCGCTTTCCGGGAAACTGTTTCGGCAAGGCGGGAACTGTCTATGGAATCTATGCTGTCGGCGAAGGCTACGGCTTTGCCCGCCTTATTGGTTTGCAGGCGGCCTATGAAATGCTTTGTGACTTTATCGGAGAAAGGGAACAGCAGGGGATCGGCCCATTTTGCCGCCGCATCCGCTATGCGGCTTTCGGCGATGTGCCGGATAAGCCCGCTTTGCGCCAGTTCCGCCACGGAATTAATGCCGGCGTATTTTGTCACGACCATTATCTCCACTGTCTGGGGGTCGCGGCCCGCGCGCAGGCATGCGTTTCTTGCGCGGCTGGCGACTTCCTCATACCTGACCGTAACCGGGGCTTGGGCCATAGAGTTTTATCCACTCTGCCTGACTTCGGCATAAAATGTGCTTGACACATTCTATCAAAAATTGATACCTTACGCAATTTTCCGCCGCGGCGCAAAAGAGCCTCCCGCCTTTTCAGACGGGAGGCTCGAATTTTTTCCGGGGATGCGGCGCTTAGTACATGCCGCCCATTCCACCCATTCCGCCGGGCATGGCGGGCATGGCCGCGCCTTTTTCTTCCGGCTTGTCGGCGATGAGGGCTTCCGTGAGGAGAACCGTGCTCGCCACCGAGGCGGCGTTTTCCAGCGCGCTTCTGACCACTTTGACCGGGTCCACGATACCGGCTTTGATCATGTCGCAGTATTCGTTGGTTTCGGCGTTGAAGCCTTCGTTCGCCTTGAGGTGGCGGACTTTTTCCACGATAACCGCGCCGTCGAGGCCGGAGTTTTCGCCGAGCTGGCGCAAGGGCGCCGACAGGGCTTTGCGGACTATTTTGATGCCGGTCTGCTCGTCTTCGTTCGCGCCTTTGACTTTATCCAAAACTTCTTCGCAGCGGATAAGAGCCGTTCCGCCGCCCGGCACGAGGCCTTCCTGCACGCCCGCGCGGGTGGCGTTCCTGGCGTCTTCCACCTTGGCTTTTTTGTTCTTCATTTCGGTTTCCGTCGCCGCGCCCACGCTGATGACGGCCACGCCGCCCGACAGCTTGGCGAGCCGCTCTTCCAGTTTCTCGCGGTCGTAATCCGAAGTGGTGTCTTTGATTTGTTTGCGGATCTGTTCGGTGCGGGCCTTGATTTCGTCTTTGTTGCCCATACCGTCCACTATAGTGGTGTTTTCTTTGTCTATCACGACGCGTTTCGCGCGGCCCAGCATGGTGATTTCGGCTTTTTCAAGCTTCATGCCGCGGTCTTCGCTGATGACTTCGCCGCCGGTGAGGGTGGCGATGTCGGACAGCATTTCTTTGCGTCTGTCGCCAAAGCCCGGCGCCTTGACCGCGCAGCCCTTAAGGGTGCCGCGCAGTTTGTTGACCACCAACGTGGCCAGCGCCTCGCCTTCCACGTCTTCGGCGATGATGAGGAAAGGGCGGCCGGTCTGCACGACTTTTTCAAGCACGGGCAGCAGGTCGTTCATCGTGGCGATTTTCTTGTCCGTGAGGATGACATAGGCGTCTTCCAGCACGGTTTCCATTCTTTCGCTGTCAGTCACGAAGTAAGGGGAGATGTAGCCGCGGTCAAACTGCATGCCTTCCACAACGTTGAGTTCGGTAACCGCGCTCTTGCCCTCTTCAATAGTGATAACGCCTTCATGGCCCACTTTTTCCATCGCCTGGGCGATAAGCTCGCCGATTTCCGCGTCGTTGGCGGAAATGGTGGCTATCTGGGCTTTTTCTTCTTTTGTGTTGACCGGCTTGGCCATCTTTTTAAGGTTTTCGGTGACCGCTTCAACGGCTTTGTGTATCCCGTTGCGGATGTGCGTGGGGTTCGCGCCGGCGGTGATGTTCTTGACGCCTTCCGTCACAAGCGCGTGGGCCAGCACGGTGGCGGTGGTGGTGCCGTCGCCCGCCACGTCGTTGGTTTTGGACGCGACTTCCTTGATAAGCTGCGCGCCCATGTTCTCGAATTTGTCCTCCAGCTCGATTTCCTTGGCGATGGTTACGCCGTCGTCAATAACGAGCGGGGAGCCGAATTTTTTTTCAATTACCACGCTGCGGCCCTTGGGCCCGAGCGTTACTCTCACGGCTTTCGCCATCTGGTCTATGCCGGATTTAATGCGGCCGCGTGCTTCTTCAGCGAATATTATCTGCTTTGCCATACAAGTTGTTTCCTCCGGGAAATTTATTTGATGACGCCCAAAATGTCATCCTGATGCATGATGAGATACTCATCATCACCGAGCTTGACTTCGGTTCCGGCGTATTTGCCGTAAAGAACCTTGTCGCCTACTTTAACGTCCATAGCCACGCGTTTTCCGTCCGGAGTGGTTTTGCCGGGTCCGGCGGCGATGATTTCGCCTTCCTGCGGTTTTTCCTTGGCTGTGTCCGGGATAATGATTCCGCCTTTGCGGACTTCCCGCGCTTCAATCGCCTTTACGAGAACTCTGTCTCCTAACGGCTGTATGGTTGTTTCTGCCATAACGGCTATTCCTCCTGATGTATTTTTTGTTTCCGAAAATTACGGGACGGCGCTCTATTTCTGGCACTCTGCCGTCCTGAATGCTAATTTAGCATAATTGCAAAACCATGTCAAGCAGTCCCGGCATTCGAGTGCTAATTATTTTTTATTCGCCGTGCACCAAAATGGCGGCAACGGTCACATTGTCCGGCGCGCCAGCCAGAAGTGCGGCGTCGGTGAGTGTTTTGCAAATGATTGCGGCGCTGTCCGTTTCGATGAGGACTTTTATTATCTCCGCGTCGGTGACCACTTTGTTGAGCCCGTCCGTGCACAGGAGGATTTTGTCGCCCGGTTTTATTTCCAGCTCTTCTACGTCCAGCAGGATGGTGGGGCTTATTCCCATGGCGCGGGTGAGGATGTTCTGCAGGCTGGATTTACGGGCCTCTTCCTCGGTCAGGATCCCGTTGCGCACATGCTCGGCAACCAGCGAGTGGTCCGCCGTGAGCTGCGTCAGCACGTTGTGGCGCAGCAGGTAGATCCGCGAATCACCCACATGGACCAAAACCGCGCGGCGGTCTTTAATCAGTATCGCGCTCAGCGTTGTTCCCATGCCCTTGTTCTGGGGATTTTTGTCGCTTAAAATTTTTAGGTTGGCTTCGCTGGCGGCAAGCGAGAGCTGGTTGGCTTCTTTTGACAGGTCCGCGTCTATCTGCACGGTTTCCGCCGCGCCGGAAATCATTTTCCGGGCCGCGTCGCGGATGGTGTTTACCGCGATGGTGCTGGCCAGTTCGCCGGAATTGTGCCCGCCCATGCCGTCCGCCACGGCGGTGAACCCGATTTCGGGATCCAGCAGGACGCTGTCCTCATTATTTGCCCGGACTTTCCCCTTGTCTGTCACGCTCGCGAATTCCAGCTTGTATTTTGCACAGTTCATAAATGTCCTTTAATCGTAGTCGCTTGATGACCTGCGGGAGGCAAAGTTATATCGGATATGCAGAAAAACGCAAAGCAGGAAAAGCAGGAGCGCCGACATCAGATATGAGGCCTTCTCCGCCGCCAGGGCCGTGAATTTATAAAGCGGTTCCATGCCGGCTTTTTTGCGGGCCTCTTTGGTGATTTCCTCAAGTGTTTTGCGTTGGGGAACGACTACTTTGTTCTGTTCCTGCGGCTGGAATTCAAGCATTTCTTTCTGGCGCAGGGCGGACTGGATGGCGTTTTCCTGGTGCGCCTCGATCATGCTCCGGTACATATCCGCTTTCCCGCTTGTGCCGTAAGCCCATACCGACGCCAGAGACAGCAGCAGCAGGCCCCAGGTGCTTATGGACGCTATCTGCGAATTCTTGTTCATCGCCCCGATGGAAATAGCCGCCAGCGCGGAAGTCACCGCTATCATGAGAAAAGCGTTTTCCCCGTTCGTAGCGGCCTGAAGAAAGCTGAACCGGCCTATAAAGTAAAGCGAGAGCAGCGCCAGTATGGTCCCGGAAATTTTCTGTTTCGCGGAACGGTTTTCCGCGCTGAGGCAGAGGCCGCCGGCAAGGAAAGCCAGCACCCCGTAAACCAGAAAATTATTCACCGCGCCGAACTGGGAGAAAATTTTCGCCGTTATTGCTCCGGCGCTCAGATCCGCCGCCGGATTGAGCGTTATTCCGCCCAGGTAAGCGGCCAGCACGCAGCCGATAGTAAACAGTGTCTGCACGCTCAGCAGGCCCTGCCAGCCCAGAACCAGCGACAGCACGGTGAACGCCAGGCTGACCGCCAGAAGTCCCGTCTGTTCGGGTCCGGCCTGTGTCCATGGTCCGGCAAGCTGGTCGAAAAAAGCCTGCGGCGCGGACGGCGGTTCCATCTTGATGCCCATGTAAAAGGAAACGGACAAGGCAACCGTCATCATTGCTGCGTAGGCCGACAGCCCGCCCAGCATTGGTTTCAAAGTTTTAAAAAATCCCGGTTTTTTCTTTGACGGCATAACCGCGGACGCAGGGCGCGGTTTTGGCGCCTGCCCGGGTTTATAATCGTTTTGCGGCAGCGTCACCGGATTTTGTATCACGCCTTGCGCTGCCGGAGTGCGGGCCGAAGGCGCGGAAGGAGGCACGGGCGGTTTGTTTGCCGCGGCGGACTGGACAGTCTGCGCGTTCGCGGCGTCGGGCGCCAGCGGGCCGGACTTAAGCGCCTCTTCCATTATTTCTTCCATGGACAGCATTTCCGGTACGCTCTTGCGGATTTCATCGGCGTCGGCCCTGGTGGTTTTTTCAAGGCCTTCTACGCTGAGTCCGGGCGCGTTTTCGTGGTCAATGTTGATGGAGATTGTTTTTATGGCGGACCCGGTATTTAAAGGCGTCAGCGACAGGCCCCCCCGTTCCTCTTTAAGCGCGGCAATGACTTCCTCGGCGGACTGGAACCGGTCCTCCGGTTTTTTGCGCATGAGGCGGGAGATTATGTCGGCAAGCCACATCGGCGTGTCCGGCATGAGCATGAGCAGGCTCGGCGGTTCGGTGCTGATATGCTTGTGGATGACTTCAATCGATGTTTTCCCTTCGAACGGGAATTTCCCCGTGAGCATGTGGAAAATAGTGACGCCTACGGAATAGAGGTCGGCGCGGTTGTCCACCGTAAGGCCCAGGCCTTGTTCCGGCGACATATAGTATGCTGTGCCCACCATTTCACCCGCCATGGTGAGCTGTTTTTCTTCATGAATCTTGCGCGCCAGCCCGAAATCCACTATTTTGGGGGTGCCGTCCCGCGTCACGAGAATATTGGAAGGTTTGATGTCCCGGTGTATGATAGTCTGCGCGTGGGCGGCGGCGAGGCCTTCAAGGATGCCTATCGAAATCTGGACGGTTTCAAGAACGGGGATTCTGCCTTTTTCCTTTATTACTGTCTGCAGAGTCACGCCGTCAATGTAGCTCATCGTGAGAAAGTGATACCCGTGTTCTTTCCCCGCGTTAAAAACCTGCACGATGTTCTTATGCTCCAGCTTGGCGGCGGAGCGGGCCTCGCGCAGAAAAAACTGGATGTTGCGTTCGTCCCCCGCCAGTTCCGGCGCGAGGATTTTGACGCACATGTCCTTGTCCAGCTCGTCGTGATGGCCTTTATATACCGTGCCCATGGCGCCGGAGCCTATTTTCGCGATTATCCGGCAGCCCGCGAAAGCCAGGCCTAATATGGGATCGCTTGTTTTGGTGTTATTATGCGGTTCGTCAGCCATGTATTTTTAAAGCCTCTCCGATACCAGTTTTTAACTTATATATGTGAAATTATATATAAAACCGTACCTATTTGTAACTATATTTTATAACAATGGCGGTTTTCGGCTCCGCGATTTGGTTTGAGGTTAAAGCGGAATGCTGAGCAGGTCCAGGGCTGTTTTTATGCGCGGTCCTGCCAGCGCAGCGGCTTGCAGGGCGGAGTCTTTAGTCAGGTGCGAAAGATAAATGTCCGCTCGGTCCGACAGGGAGGCCGCTTCCGCCGGAGTCATGTGCGCTTTTTTCGGCGCGTTTTCCGAGCCGCCGGCGTCGGCGATAATCACGTCCGCGTCTTGGCAGAAGGTTTTTAGTTCCTCCGACAGCACGCTGTCGCCGGTATAGCCTAGGGTTTTTCCGTCCGTATAGATTTTAAACGACAGAGCTTCCGGCGAATGCTCGGCTTTTGCGCAGACAAGCCGGAAGGTTTTTCCCTTTATCTCCGCGCCCGGCGCAAGTTCCGTTATTGCGAGTTTGTAGCCGAGCGGGTTCAGGTGCGCGGGGGCGGTCGCCAGAATTTTTCCCACCAGTTCGCTCGTCCCGGCTGGCCCGGCGATTACCAGCTTTCCGTCTTTCGGTTTTTCATTATAATGATAGGCGAAAAGCAGGGCCGGCAAATCGCCCCAGTGGTCCGGGTGGAAATGCGTCAGGAACACGTGGCTGATGCCGGAATAATCCAGTCCCGCCCGCGCGATGCCACGGACGTTTCCGAAGCCGAGATCAAGGATAATTGTTTCGCCGGCGGTTTTAACCGCGTAGCCGGCGGGATTGCGGACGTCGTTTTTCGTGTCCGCGCAAAAACTTCCGGATCCTAAAATTATGGCGGTGTTTTGCATAAGCGTCCATACCTATAAGATATCTTTCAGTTTATCACATTATCGGTTACGCTTACATTTGACAATTAATTTGAAAGATAAGTATAATAAAACCATTAGGGATAAATGTTTTCAAAGGAGCGTTATATGCTTTCTGGAGGATTTAAAGTTCTTGAAGAGATGGGAGTCCTTCCCGCGACTGAAGGCTCTGAAATACGTTTTTCGATAGACGAGTACAGGGGCCACAAATACGCCTCTATAAGGAAATACCTCAAACGCGATTCCTATAACGGGCCCACCCGGTCCGGAATCACCATGAGCAAGGAAATAGTGGACGGCGTGCTTGATGCGCTTTTAAAACTGCCCGGCGAGCCGGAAGCGATAGTCGAGCAGGAACTGGGAAAATTCGCGAAACGGCCCGGCCTGTCCGTGGTCGCTCGCATAACGATTTACCGCGATTCCACCGGCATTGACCTGCGCGAATGGCAGGAAGACGTTTCGTATAAAGGATGGACCAAGCGCGGTATCCGCCTTCCCTACGAGAACGTCAAGGAAATTATCGGGTTCCTGAAGAAAATGCAGGGACGGATGGTTGCCTGATTTAACAGTTTATCCCTAATTAACGGAACCGGCCCTGTTGAAAAACTGGGCCGGTTTTTTATTTGCCCGGTTCCGGCTTGTTCTCGATTCTGTATTCTTCCTGTTCGGCGGGGCGGTCCGTTTCGGAAGGCACGAAGGTGCCGCAGTAAGGCGTGTGTTCCAGCTGGCTGGAAATCAGTTCCCCGTTCTGCGCGCGCCAGGCGGCGTCCTGTTCGAGGCGCTGGTCGTACATTTTTTTCTGCCGGTCCAGCACCTGCATGCTTTCATAGAAAAATTGATTGAAGTAGCGGTAAAGGCTGTCTTCATCCATGGAGCGGACGGACACGTCGTTTTTGTTCACCTGCTCGGGCGACATGAAGCCGCGGCGCATTTGATCCAGATCCCTTTGGTAAAGGAGCAGGTGCAGATTGCCTTCCGCCGTTGCCGCTTTGGCTTTTTCAAGCCATCTCCGGCTTTTATCAAGCGAGTTGTAGGGCCTGCCGTACTGCGGGAACCGCGTCATGGAGTTGCGGCGCACTTTTTCAAGCATTCTGCCGGTGCCTTCCGCCATATAGGAGCATAGTTCTTCGATAACCAGCTGCCCGGGCAGGGAATTGCGCCAGTCTTTCCCGCCAAACTCCATCTGGATGCCCAGTTCCGTGGCGCGCAGCGCGGCGGCTTCCTCCATTTCAACGCTCATTTCCTGGGCCTGCAGGGTATTGTAGTTGCGGTAGATATCCAGCACTCGCGCAAGAAGAAAAGCCACGGTCATGTCGCTGTCTTTGGCGGTTTCGGGGATTTGTATCTGCTTTATTACCGTGTCGTATTTAGGCCAGGGGCCCGGCAGGTCGGCGTAGCGGATCTGGATGGGGTGTTCGGCGAGATAAGCGAGAAGCTCCGGTCCGCCGGACGTGTGTTTCATGCGGTCCATGGCCCGTTCTATGGACGGCGCGTAATATTCCGTTATGGTGTCTTTCTTCGCGCCGGAACAGCCGGCGGCGAGAGCGATAAACATAAGCGGGAAAAGAAATTTTTTCATGGCAACTCTCATTTAAACAGCGATTTTGTCGCGTTATAAAGTTTTTCGAACGGCTTGCCGGGCAGGCTGATAAGTTCCAAAGGCTTGAAATCTATATCCGGTTTGCCGAACGTGCCGCCCACGTGGAAAACCAGCGGGCCGGAGACGCTTCCCACCAGGCCGCGCACCTTGGCGGATATGAGCGCGTCAATTTCCCTGTCCGCCAGATTGATTTCCCCGCTGATGTTGACCAGCGCGGCGCTGGAGTCCATCACGGATTTTTTAATGAGCATCCTGCCGTTTTCAAACGCGTAGTCACCCTCGATGCTGGTATAGGTTATATTGCGCAGGTCGGGAAACAGCGGGATTCTGATGATGGCGGTTATCCTTTGCAGCATCACCAGCGGCAGCACCAGTATCTTAACATAATCTCTGGTGTCGTCTTTTTTCGCGATGTCGGTCAGGTATCCGCCATTGATTTTCAGGGCCGCCGTGCCGGATAGCCTGCGCAGGTCCGGTTCAATGTTGCGCAGGTCGGTGGTGAGCGTCACGTCTTTGGCCAGGAAATTGTTTTGTGTCGCCGTGGACACGTTCAGCGAGCATTTCAGGTTCAAAGGCCGGACCGCCGCCGGGGCCGCTTTTTCCGGGGCGCCGGCTTCGGGTTCCGAATCGGAATTTTCCAGCTGGTCGAAAATGGTCAGGTCCAGATCGCCTATTTCTGCGTTCGCGGTTATGGAAACAGAATCCGAACTTTTCTCTAGGCCGAACGAGGCCGCAAATCCGCTATTGTTGAATGTGCCGGTCAGCGCATTGGCGGTTACTTTGCCGTTTGACAGGGTGAAATGCCCGTCTATGTCCGCGAAGCGGTTCGTTTTGAAAAGCGTAATCCCGCCGTCGGTGATATTCATCCCGGCGTTATAGAAAAACCTGCTGCTTTTTATCCGCGCGCTGAGGTCTCCGGAAACGGAGCCGGCCAGCGCGTAGCTTTTCAGGCGGGGCGCGAAACTGGCGAACTGCTCCAGATCGGAATTAAAGCCGGTAATCCGGACCGTGCCGTCCCATAAAGCGTTTGTCCTGGCGAGGCTGAACCCGCCGCGCGCGGTGGTTTTTTCCAGTTTCACTGTCAGATTGCGGCCTTCGAGCCCGCCGGTGGAGATCTCAACCTGCCCGCCCAGCTTTATGGAGGGCGAAGCGGGGTTTCCTTCTTCGTCGTCAATGGAAAGGGCGGCGGTCAGCAGGGTTTTATCGTCGTAGAAGTCCGCTTTCGCGGAGCCGCTAACTTTTCCCAGCAGAACAATGTCTTTCCGGTCTGTGCACAGTCCGGCGATTTGGCCGAGCGTGCTGGTTATGGAGCTTACGTACAGGGTCCCGGACCAGTCGTCATTGCGTTCGGTGAAAAGGAAACTGCCTGCCAGGCTGGATTTTCTGAGCGTGAAGGAAATATCCTTGCCTTCAATCCTGCTGCGTTGGGCGGTAATGGAGCCGGTCAGCTTGACGTCGCCGGGGTTGATCGGCGTTTTGCTCCACGAATTTATGATGGTGTTAAGCGCGGCTGTTTCGCTTTGCGGTTCCACGGCGACGGCGGCGGTGAAATCGTAGTCCGTGTTTTCTTTGCTCCAGTCCACAAAACCGCCGCCCGCGGCGCTTATGCCGTTCACGGTGAGTTTAATGTTCTGGGCGGTAAGGCGGCCCGCGTCATAATCAATTTTCACTTTCGTTTTCAAAACGCTTGGCGGTATCATGGTGTGCGGAATGGCGGGCCACATGCCGCTTAAAGACTCGGACCGGAAAGGTTTAGCCGCAATCTTCAGGCTGGAATCAAGAGGATAGAAACGCGCTATGTCTCCCGACAAAACGCCCTCGATGCCGTTCCATGAAAGCGCGATATCCTGCACTTTCGCTTTCATGCCGGCAAACCCGGCGGAGAGGTCAATATCGTCAATATTGGCGGCAATCGGCGTCGCCCAATTGCCGTAAGGCGTGGCCAGCAGAAAATCGGTTTTCAGGGTGATGTCGAACGGCTCCCGCGCGGTGATGTTGCGCGAGTTTGCCCGCAGGCCGCTTATCTTCAATGTTGTGCTGGAAGATTCGTCTTTATAGGTAAACGAGCAGTTTTCAAGCGACAGGATTTTGATATAGAAATTTTCTCCGGAAAACTCGCGGGACGGTTTGCCCGACGGCTGGGTAAGGTCGGAAATACTGGCGCTGCCGTCGGCATGCGAGGTGATTGAGATATCAAGCCCGTTTGCGTAAAGCGAGAATATATTGATTCTGCCTTTAAGGAAAGGCAGTATTCGTAGGATAACCGCGGCGGTTTTCGCGCTTACGAAAGTGCCGGCGCTGAAGTCCGGTTTCTCCGATATCTGCAGGTTGTTGAGCGAGATTCCGCGCCAGGTTATGGACACGGAGTCCAGCTTTACCTGCCGGTCCAGCGTTTTTCCTATGCGTTCGATTGCCATTGTGCGCAGTTTTTCGGGCGGAAATATGATTTTAAGCGTGATAACTGCGGCTACAGCCGCAAGCAGAAAGCCCAGAATCCCGTAAACCACGATGCGCGCGAAAAGTTTCATGTATACATTATATAATTTCATTCGCGTATTTTTTGCGGTGAAAAATGGAAAAATGCTAGATTAACTATGAATGAACAAGATTTTGGTGGTTAATCTGAATTTTGCCGTGGCGAAGACCGCGGTGGTTGACGAATTCCGCGATTTCCGGGTATACCGGCTCGCCCGCGTAGAAACCCTGCCCGGCGGCAAGGGCATGAATGTGGCGCGGGCTCTCCGTGCGCTTGGCTGTTCGGCCCGGATTATAGGTTTTATCGCGGGCAATAACGGCAGCTGGATAGCGCAGACGCTTAAAAAGGAAAGATTCCCGGCGGAACTGGTTCCCTTTTCGCCCGGCGAAAGCAGGTTTTGCCTTTCCGTCGCAGACGCCGGCGGCGTGTCAATGGAATTTAACGAGGAGGGCGACAGTGTGCCCTGCTCGGCGCAGGTCCGGTTTGTGAAGCGGTTTGAACGCGCGCTTGAAAACTGCCACGCGGTGGCGCTCAGCGGGCGGATGTGCGCGGGCCTGCCGCACGATTTCTTCAACAAACTTATTGCCATTGCCAAGCGGGCGGGCGTGCTTTGCGCTGTTGACACCAGCGGCGTGCCCTTGCGGAAAGTTATTGAAGCCGGGCCGGAACTCATAAAGATAAACCGCGAGGAATTTGAGTTTCTGGCGGGCGCCAGGCTGACTCCCGCCAATCTGCTGAAAATTTTCAGGCGGGCCGAACGGGCCGGAACGCAATACCTTATAGTAACGGACGGGCCAAAGCCCGCTTGGGCCGTGGCGAAGGGCCGCATCTGGAAGTATTCCCCCCCTAAAATCAGGGTTGTCACTCCGGTCGGGGCGGGCGACTCCTGCCTTGCCGGGCTGCTATACGGGTTTTTAAAACGCATGAGCAACAAAGACTGCGTGAAGTTCGCGCTCGGCGCCGCCGCGAGCGATTGCATGAGCGTGCGCGCCGGGGATATTGTCAAAGATCAATGCGCGGCGGTCGCGGCTCGTGTTAAATGTGAAGAGCACTTTTTTTCTTAAACGAGGATAACAACATGGATAAAATGCTTTTGCTGGGCGATGAGGCTGTGGGGCAGGCCGCGCTTGACGCCGGACTGGGCGGCGCGTTCGGCTATCCGGGCACCCCGTCAACGGAGATATTCGAGTATCTTCAGAAAAACGCCGTAAAGGGCGGTTATTCCGCCATCTGGTCCG
>JBAYFS010000039.1:0-15974 GCA_041667045.1 Elusimicrobiaceae bacterium
CAGAAAATCGAAGGCCTGAAACGCCATACCGGCGTGCACGCCGCGGGCGTGGTGGTAACCAGGGAAGAACTGCCGAAGTATGCGCCGCTCTCCGTGGGCGCGAAAAAAATCGTCACCACCCAGTACGAAGGCGTTATTTTGGAAAAGCTGGGCCTTCTCAAAATGGACTTTCTGGGCCTGCGCACGCTGACGGTTATTGACAAAGCCGTTGAAATGGTCAAGAAACAGCATAATATCCCCTTAGACATCAGCAAAATCCGGCTCGACGACGCGAAAACCTATGACCTGCTTAAAGCGGGCGACACGCTGGGTGTGTTCCA
The DNA here is from genome assembly GCA_041667045.1 of Elusimicrobiaceae bacterium. GTDB lineage: Bacteria > Elusimicrobiota > Elusimicrobia > Elusimicrobiales > Elusimicrobiaceae > JAQVSV01. Next base: position 321 of record JBAYFS010000039.1, read on the forward strand.
GCTGGAAAGCCGCGGCATGCGCGACCTGGTGAAAGCCCTCAAGCCCAGCCAGTTCAGCGACATATCGGCCCTGGTCGCGCTTTACCGGCCCGGCCCCATGCAAAGCGGCATGCTGGAAGTCTTCGTCAGCCGCAAACACGGGCGCAAGAAAATTACCTATGACCACCCGCTTCTGGAACCCATCTTAAAGGAAACCTACGGCACGCTTGTCTATCAGGAACAGGTTATGGAAATCTCCAAATCCCTGGCGGGGTTCACGCCGGGCCAGTCCGACGGGCTGCGCAAAGCCATGGGTAAAAAGAACATGGAGGCCATGCAGAAAGAGCGCGAACGCTTTATGGAAGGCTGCAAAAAAAAGGATATCCAGCCCGCGCTCGCAAAAAAGATTTTCGACCAGATGGAACAGTTCGCCAGCTACGGGTTCAACAAGTCCCACTCCGTGGCTTACGCGCTGGTGGCTTACCAGACTGCGTTTCTGAAAGCCAATTATCCGGCCGAGTTCATGACCGCGGCGCTCACCAGCGAAATCGGGCACAACGCCATCGGCGCGGACGACAAGGAAAACAAAATCGTCACGTATCTCGACGAATCGCGCCGCATGGGCATTCCCGTACTGGGTCCCGATATTCAGGCGTCGTTCCAGGATTTCAGCATAGAAGACACCGAAGACGGGCAGAAGGCCATCCGTTTCGGCCTGCACGCGGTAAAAAACGTGGGCGACGAGGCGTCCCGCTCCATGGTCGCCACCAGGGAGGAAAGCGGAAAATTCAAATCTCTCCACGATCTATGCATGCGCATAGATCTGCGCCAGGCGAACCGCAAAACGCTGGAATCGCTGTCAAAAGCCGGCGCGCTCGATTCGCTTTACCCGGAACTCGGCAGGGAAGAAGCCCGCGCCCGGGTGCTTGCCGACCTGGATAAGGAAATAGCCGCGTCCGCCTGCCTCAAAGAGGAGGAAAACTCGGGCCAAAGCAGCCTGTTCGACATACATGAAGCGACCTGCGCGGCCCAGACTTCACAGGAAGCCGGTTCCATAGAGCCGTTAAGCGAGCATGAGCTTTTAAACAATGAAAAGGAAGTGCTGGGTTTTTACCTTTCAGGCCACCCGCTGGTGCGCTATGAAAAACAACTGCATATGATCGCGGCTGACAGGATAAGCGAGCTAAGCGAAACCAGCAGTGATGATGAAGAAAATCCGGAACCGCAGGCCAAAACGGCCTGCATAGCGGGCATAATCGCGGGGATACAGAAAAAACAGTCCCGCGCAAAAAAAGAACCTTGGGCGCAGCTTGTTGTGGAGGACCTTACCGGCAGAATAACGGTTAACGTTTTCCCGAAAAATTATCCGGCCAGCGCAAACGCGATCAAGGCCGATAATATCGTCGCCATCCGCGGGCGGATAAGCATCCGACCCGAATCGGATCCGCCGGAAGTGGAAATAGTGGCGGATGAGGTCATCCCGCTCTCGCAGGCTATTTCCAGATACGGACGGTGCATAAAAATCAAGATATCAGCCGCCGCGCCAGAATTAAAAATGAAGGAGCTAGGAAAACTTCTGACCGCGCACCGCGGCGACACGCCCGCTTATATTGTTGCCGAACTGCCGAAAGGGAAAAAAGCGCTTATCCAGACCGAACTCTGCGTGGCGCTGGGCGATCCCCTGTTCGAAGATCTTGATAAAACGGTGGGTTCGCGCGGCTGGCTTGTGGAGTCCGGCACGCCGTCCGCGGCGCCGGAAAAACCCTTCCGCAGGGCTAAAACCGGGAAATAACAGAGTTTTACGCGAAACAAAAGAGCGCCCGCCATATGGCGGGCGCTCTTTTTATATTTGAGGCTCAGGCCGCGCTGTTACGGGGGCGGCAGCTGGCCGGGAAACTCACTAAGCGTGTACGGCTTTTTCAGGTGTGCGGTAATGTAATCCTTAAAACCCCACAAATCCTCATACGAATTGGCGCGGTTATATTGCTTTTTAGCTTCCTCGCGCTCTCCTTTGAGGTCAAAAATCTCGCCCGAGCGCACAACGGCCCAAACCGCCCAGCGGTTCGGTTTTTCTTTCGTGGTGTAGGTTGCCGCCTTATCGAAGTATTCAAGAGCCTTTGCGTAATCCTTCTGCGCGAAATAAGACGATGCTATAGCCGTATAAGCGCGGGAATAATACCGGTCTAGATAGTCTTTTTTCCCTTCCTCGATTTTCTTTAAGAAATCAAAAGCCAGCGCGCGCACTTCGTCATACTTCTTGCACTCGTAAAGCGAAACTATTTCCACAAACTGCACAAGCGGATGGTCGGGATACTCGGCGCGGATTTCGCGCGCCATGCGCAAAGCGTCGGCGGGATTGGCGTATTTGCTGCCGGTCTGCGTGTAAATTTCTATGAGCAGAAGTTTTGCCGCCGTTTTGTTAAAGTGCCCTTTCTGCTCCACGGTATGCAGCATTTTTATCCCTTCGTCGGCGTTGCCGCGAATGAACAGGTAGCTTAAAACCTTGAGAAAGCCGCCCAGCGTGCCGGCGTAATACTCGTACATGCCGGGTCCGATATAAGCGTCGTAAAGCTCGGGGTCAAGCTTTATGGCCTTGCGCATTTCGGAAAGCCCTTTTTTGCCGTCAAAAAAAGCGACCACCCATTTATGCTGCATAAGCTCAAGCCGCGCCTGCAGCCCGTAAATGCCGCCAAGGCAAACGTGGGCGTAAGCGTCGTCGGGATACTGTTTCACCCACTTTTTTCCGTAGACCACGGCGTCTTCCGTGAGTTTTTTAAATTCAGCTTCCAGAGCGGGGCTGCTTTGCTCCTCTTTATACTCCAGCCTGGCCCAGGCGCATACGGCGTGCCCGAAATAGCCATACGGCTGGCCCGGGTATTTTTCCAGCACCCACTTAAAATTCTCGTCCGCCTTGTCGAAATCGAGCGCGTGAATAGCTTTAATGCCCGCCATTATATGCGAGTCAAGCTCTTCCGGCATGACGGATTTGGCCTGCAAAGGCGCGAAAAGAAAGCCGAACAGCAGAAACAGCGCCGCTTTTTTCATAATACGATCCATTTATCTAGATTTTTCGGGGGTAATCCTGTCCACGCCGAAATAAGGAACCAAAGCACCGGGAATCATGACCGTGCCGTCTTTCTGCTGGCCGTTTTCCAAAATAGCCGCGAAAGTCCTGCCCACCGCCAGGCCGCTCCCGTTTAGGGTATGCACGAATTCCGGCGCGCCGCCCTTTTCCCGTTTGAAGCGGGTATTGAGCCTCCGCGCCTGAAAGTCGGTGCAGTTGGAACAGGAGGAAATTTCCCGGAACCGGTTTTCCGAAGGCAGCCAGACCTCTAGGTCGTAAGTCTTGGCTGACGAAAAACCCATATCGCCAGAACAAAGCAGTATCCGCCTAAAAGGCAGTTCCAGCGTGCGGAGAATGTCCTCCGCGTCGGCGGTCAGCTGTTCCAGCGCCGCCATGGAATCTTCCGGCTTGGTCATCCACACCAGCTCCACTTTGTTAAACTGGTGGTTGCGGATAAGCCCGCGGGTGTCCTTGCCGTAGGTGCCCGCCTCCTGCCTGAAACACGCGCTGGACGCGGTTAATTTTTTTGGCAGTTCCGCTTCCGCGAGCATAGAGCCGCGATAAAGTCCGGTAAGCGTAACTTCGGCTGTGGGAATAAGGTACAGTTCCGGCTCGCAGCGGATTTTATACAGATCATCCTCGAATTTGGGAAGCTGGCCGGTTCCGGTTAAGGTGTCGCGGTTCGCGAGATACGGAGTCATCATCTCCGTATAGCCTTTCGCCGCGTGGCGGTCCAGCATGAAATTTATTATCGCCCGCTCGAGTTTCGCGCCCGCCCCGCGCAGAAGCGCGAACCGCGCCCCCGCGAGCAAGGTGGCTTTTTCAAAATCCAGAATGCCGAGCGTTTCGCCTATTTCATGGTGGTCCATCGGTTTGAAATCGAAAGAGCGACGGGCCGAACTTTCCTCATGCACGACCACATTTTCCGCTTCGCTTTTCCCCACCGGCACGGCGGCGTCCGGCATGTTCGGCACGGAGCGCGAGAGCAAATCTATTATTTTCGTTATTTCGGCGAGCCCGCTTTCCTGGTCCGCCACTTCCTGCTTGATTTTATTGGCGCGCTCCATCACTTCGGCGGCGGCTTCCGCGCCCTTTTCCGCGCGGATTTTGCCGATTTGCGCGGAAATGGTTTTCCGTTCGGCGCGGAGTTTTTCAGTTTCCGTCAGGACGTTACGGTATTTTTCGTCGGTCCTGATCAACTCTTCAAGCGCGGGCAGATACCGCCCGCCGCGGTCCGCCATAGCCTTGACCACCTTTTCCGGGCTGGTCCTTAAAAGTTTCATATCTATCATGGCAGCACCCTGTTATTTTTCGGATTTTCTATAAGCGACTCGGAAACGACAATATTGTCGCCCGGCCGTGGTTCCGGCATAAACTGGATTTTCATCGCGTCCGGCCAATAGCCGGAAGCCCGCAGCCGCTTGAGAAAGGGCGCAACGTCAATGTGATAAATCTTCATTTCGGCGCTTGCGCCGGGTTTGATTTTCGAAAAGCGCCGTTCCTCCGTCCAGAATGGCACCGCCCAGACGCTTTCGCCCGTGCCGTCAAGCCGGACCAGCCGCATGGAAAACGCGCACCGCACTATGCCGGCTTCCGCCGGTTTGGAACTGATGTTTTTAATGGCGGCGGCTATGCGGAATTTCGGGAACTGCAATTCATCGTTTCCGAAATCTATATTGGGAACATCGGTATAAACCAGTTTGCCTCTGACTCCGGACGGCTGGGGCACCTGCCAGCGGATATCGCCGATTTCAATCGCGGCGAACGCGCCGCCGCAAACACTTATAAGAAAAAGGAAAGCCAAAGTGTGCCTGATAGTTTTTTTCGTCATATTTTCAATTTTATCATACCTGGAAAGCGCCGTCACCCTTTCCTAACAAGTGCGGGCCATAACGCGGAACCCGTTTTTCATTCCACTAGATCGGCCGCGCAGCGGAATCCGTAATCCACGGACGCCTCATCAGCCAGGCTCAGCCGCCGGCTGGCGGAACGAAGCTGAACGGGCGCGTCATGCGCGCCGCCGCCGCGCAGGACCTTGCGGGTCCGCCCGTCGGTTGACGGAGATTCCGCGGCGGCGTAATCGTTTTTATACCATTCGCCGGTCCATTCCCACACGTTCCCGTAAATATCGTAAAGCCCGTTTTCGGAAGGTTCTTTAAGGCCGGTTTGCTGGAGTTTGCCGCCGGAATTGCCTTTATACCAGGCGTAATCGGGCAGGTCTTCTGGTGTTTCGCCGAAGAAATAACCGGTTTGCGTGCCGTTGCGCGCGGCTTTTTCCCATTCCGCTTCTGTCGGAAGCCGCTTGCCTGCCCAGACGCAGAAAGCCTTGGCGTTCTCCCAGGTGACGCAATTGGCCGAATACAGGGCCTCCTCGGTACCGCCGTTGCAGTCTTCCCCGATGGGAATTTCAAGGCAGGCGCCCGCTTCCACGCAGGCGGAAAAAGAGGAAACCGTCACTTCGTTTATGTCTATAAAGAACGCGTCGAGGAAAACCATTTCAGCCGGCAGTTCGTCTGGTGTTTTTGGTTTTACCGCACCGATAAGGACCGTGCCGGATTCAATAAACACCATGTCCGTAATTTCGCCCGCGCGCTGTCTGGAGTATTGGGGAATGGTTTTCGGGGCTTTGCGCGGAGAGGGTTTCGGCTTGGCGGAAAAAAGTTTCGCCGTCATCGCGGAGACACGGGCTTCCCAGTATTTTTGTATCGAGCCTATAAACCCGTTCCCCTTTTTCCCGGAGGTTTCGCCAAGCGCGTGCCCGTTTCTGGCGCGTCCGGAAATAGTTGGGACGTTTGTTTTGCCGCCGGCCCGCGCGTTGGCAACGATATCCGCCATTTTTTCATACATAAGGAATCCGCCGGCGAACACGAAAACCGCGATAAACAACACTCCCGCATACCTGAATATGCTTCCGCCGAGACGAAACACTTTGCCGCAGCGGTCGCACCGGTCGGAGGACGGGGGATTCATGCTGTAGCCGCATGACGGGCAGATTCTGCTTCTTATCTGATACTTTTTCATTTAAAAGGGCGCTTACGTTAGTAAGCGCCCTCCGGATTTTTTTGGCGCTTTTAAGCCGCTCCGCCAGCCGAAGCAAGGTTGTTTTCCTTGTCCTCGCTGACGACGGGATCCACACTGGCTATTTTGTCGCCTTCTTCAAGCCTTACCAGCCGCACACCCTGCGTGTTGCGCCCGACCGAGCGGATCTGGCTGCAGCGGATGCGCACCATCATGCCCTTTTCAGTCATAACCATAAGGTCTTCACCGGCGTTCACGAATTTAATGCCGATGACCTTGCCGTTGCGCTGGGTGGTTTTGATGGTTATAATACCGCTGCCGCCGCGATGCTGCTCGCGGTATTCTTCCAGGCCGGTGCGTTTCCCGTAACCGTTTTCGCAGACGGTAAGGACCGTGGCTTCCGCGTCCGACGGGTCAACGCCTTCCATGCCGATGACGTAATCCCCTTCGTTAAGCTTTATGCCGCGCACGCCCATGGCCTGGCGGCCCATATTGCGCACTTCGCCTTCGGGGAAGCGGATGGACTTGCCTTCCAGCGTGCCGATGATCAGGTCCGCCTTGCCGTTCGTCATAAGCACCTGCACCAACAGTTCGCCGTCTTCCAGTGTGATGGCGGCTATGCCGTTTTTGCGGATATTCTGGAACGCGGCGAGTTCGGTTCTTTTCACCACGCCTGATTTCGTGCACATCGCCAGATAGGTTTCCTGCACCTTGGCTTCGTCGAACGATTCAATGGCGATAGCGGAAGTTATTTTTTCTTCCCCTGAAATTTCCAGCAGGTTGACTATGGCCTTTCCCCGCGAAATGCGGGACGCTTCTGGAATCTCATAGGCGCGCAGCGAATAAACCTTGCCGCGGGTCGTGAAGAAAAGGATAGTGGCGTGGCTAGAAGTCACGAACAGGTGCGCGATAAAATCCTCTTCCTTGGTTTCGCCGCCGATGATGCCCTTGCCGCCGCGATTCTGCGCGTGGTAGGTGTTAAGCGGTATCCGCTTGACGTAACCGGCGTGGGACATGGTGACCACTACCTGCTCGTTGGGGATAAGATCTTCCATGGACAGTTCGGCCGAGTCATTGCTTATTTCCGTGCGGCGTTTATCCGCGTATTTTTTCTTGACCTCTTCCAGTTCGGAACAGATGATGGCAAGTATGCGCTCGGGGCTGGCCAGAATTTCCTTAAGCTCTTTAATGAGCTTTGCCAGTTCATCGCGTTCCGCCTTGATGGAATCCGCTTCCAGCTGGGTAAGCTGGTGCAGACGCATATCCAAAATGGCCTGCGCCTGAATGGCGGAAAGCTTGAACGAACCGATGAGCTTATTTTTCGCGCTTTCAGCGTCTCCGGACGCGCGGATGATGCGCACCACTTCGTCCATATTGGCTATGGCGATAAGCAAGCCCTGCAGAATATGCTCGCGGGCGAGCGCCTTGTCCAGATCAAACTGGGTGCGCAGCCTTATAACTTCCTTGCGGTGCGCGATATAGTGGCTCAGCACTTCCTTAATGGGCATGACGCGCGGCCTGCCGTCCACAATCGCCAGCATAATGACGCCGAACGTGGTCTGAAGTTGGGTATGCTTGTTTAAAAGATTCAGTACGACCTGCGCGTTTCCGTCGCGCTTCACTTCGATAACCAGCCGCATGCCGCGCCTGTCCGACTCATCGCGGATATCGGAAATATCGGTGACCTTCTTCTCGCGCACCAGCCGCGCGATGTTTTCTATCAGATTGGTTTTGTTAACCTGGTACGGAATTTCGGTTACGATAATCGCTTCGCGCCCGCCGCGTATTTCCTCTATTTCGGTGCGCGATTGTATCCGCACAGAGCCTCGCCCGGTTTCAAAATAATCGGAGATGCCTTTTTTACCAAGAATAATCGCGCCCGTCGGGAAATCCGGCCCTTTCATAACCTTAAGCAATTCGCGGGTGGTCACTTCGGGATTATCGATATACGCTTTTAGCGCGTCGCACACCTCGCCCAGGTTATGGGTGGGGATATTGGTGGCCATACCCACCGCGATGCCGCTGCTGCCGTTAACCAGCAGATTCGGCAGCCGGGCGGGAAGAACGAAAGGTTCTTCCAGTGAACCGTCATAATTCGGCACGAATTTGACCGTGTTTTTTTCTATATCCGCCAGCATCTCTTCTGATATGGCGGCAAGGCGTGTTTCCGTGTAACGCATGGCGGCCGCGGGGTCGCCGTCAACCGAGCCGAAATTACCCTGCCCCTGCACAAGCGGATAGCGCAGGCTGAAATCCTGCACAAGGCGCACCAGCGCGTCGTAAACCGAACTGTCGCCGTGCGGGTGGTATTTACCGAGCACGTCGCCGACCACGCGGGCGGATTTTTTAAACGACTTGCTGTGCTTTAAACCCATGTCGTGCATGGTGTAAAGTATGCGTCGGTGAACCGGCTTGAGCCCGTCGCGCACGTCGGGCAGGGCGCGGCCCACGATAACGCTCATCGCGTAATCGATATAGGAGGACTTCATCTCCTCGCCTATATCTCTCTGCTTTATGTTGCCGAACAAATCTATTGGTTTCTCTTCTGCTGTCATTTAAGCTTCCTCCGCGAAATTTTTAAATATCCAGGTTGCGCACTTCCAGTGCGTGCGTTTCAATAAACTTTTTGCGAGGCTCCACCTTGTCGCCCATAAGGGTGGTGAAAATGGTTTCCGCTTCGCTGGCGTCTTCCAAAGCCACGCGCAGGAGTTTCCTTTTGTTTGGGTCAAGCGTGGTTTCCCAAAGCTGTTCCGGGTTCATTTCACCCAAACCTTTGTAGCGCTGTATCGTGGTGCCCGCGCTGCCGGAGTTTTTAACGGATATCAGCAGGTTTTTTAAATCTAAAACCTCGGCTTCATCGTCCTTTCCACCTGATGAGAGGCGGAACATGACCGGCGTTTTCGCCGTTTTTTCCACGCTGTACTTCTCCATGTCATAACCAGCTTCGGCAAGTTTGGTGGCCAGCAGGTTTACGCGGCCTATTTCCCAAAGCGACTGGTGGTCCGGACTTAAATCCTCGTCCAGAAATTCTCCTGCGGCGGCAGGGTCTGCGGCGTCACGTCCGGCTTCGGCCAGCAGTTCGGCCCGTCGTTTGGCTATATAATTCTTCTCGAACTCGCGGAATTCCTTTTCGCTGTAGAAATAGCTGTAGGCTCCGTCCAGGTAAATGCGGTAAGCCGGTATTCTGCCTTCCTTGCGGAACGTGAAATAATCGGCCAGCGAAAGCTTCTTCATCTCAAGGCGCCTTTCTATGTCCTCCATTTCAAGAAGGATTTTGAGCAGGTCCTTAAGCTGGGCGGGTTGGAGTTCGCCTTTTTCCTCGCTTCGCACCGACACGGAGGACAGCCCTTCCTTCATTATCCAGCTCCTGAGCTCCTCCTCGTTGTCTATATAAATTTCTTTCTTTCCCTTTTTAACCTTGAACAAAGGCGGCTGGGCGATGTAAATGTGCCCGGCTTCCAGAAGGGGGCGCAGCTGCCGGTAGAAAAAAGTGAGCAGCAGAGTGCGGATATGCTGGCCGTCCACGTCGGCGTCGGCCATGATGATGATTTTATTGTAGCGCAGTTTGGTTATATCGAAACTGCCGTCTTCCTCGCCGAAACCGGTGCCGATGGCGGAAATTAAAATCTTTATTTCCTCGCTGGAAAGGATTTTCATCATCTGCGCTTTTTCGACGTTAAGAATTTTACCTCTGAGCGGCAGGATAGCCTGGAACACGCGGTCGCGGCCCTGCTTGGCAGAACCGCCGGCGCTTTCTCCTTCCACCAGAAACAGTTCGGAACGCTCGGAGCTTCTTTCCTGGCAGTCGGCCAGTTTGCCGGGCAGGCCGCCGTCAATGAGCGCGCCTTTGCGCCGCGTAAGCTCGCGAGCCTTGCGCGCCGCCTGGCGGGCCTGATAGGCCTGAATGGATTTTTGGCATATATTTTTTACCGTCTTCGGGTTTTCCTCGAAGAACATGGTAAGCGCGTCGCCCACTATCGAGCGCACGATGCCTTCCACTTCGGAATTGCCGAGCTTGGTTTTGGTCTGTCCTTCGAACTGCGGGTTCGGAATTTTCACGGAAATAACGGCGGCCAGGCCCTCGCGGATATCCTCGCCGGAAAGGCTGATGTCTTTTTCTTTCGAAACGTCGTATTTTTTGATATATTCGTTAACTATGCGGGTCAGCGCCGAGCGGAAACCGGACAAATGCGTGCCGCCTTCCACGGTGTTTATGTTATTGACAAAGGAAAACATGCTTTCCGAATAGCCGTCGTTATACTGGATGGCGAAGGAAACGTAAACGTCGTCCACCACCTTGTTTATGTAAATGGGATCCGGATGCACTACGGTCTTATTGGTGTTTAGGTATTTCACGAACTGCGAAATGCCGCCTTCGAAAAAGAAAACATGCTGCTTGTTTTCCTCGCGCTCGTCGGTAATGGAAATTCTCACGCCGGCGTTAAGGAAAGCCAGCTCGCGCAGGCGGTTGGAGATAATGTCATAGGAAAAAACGCATTCTCCGAAAATTTCCGGATCCGGCTTAAAAGTGACCTTGGTGCCGTGCTCGCGGGTTTTGCCCGTGGGCTTAACCGGTTCTTCCGGGACGCCGCGGCGGTATCTCTGGAAATAAATCTGGCCGCCACGATAAACTTCCACTTCCAGAATTTCCGACAGGGCGTTAACGCAGGACACGCCCACGCCGTGCAGGCCGCCCGAAATTTTATAAGCCCCGTCGCCGAATTTGCCGCCGGCGTGCAGCACGGTCATGACCACTTCTAAGGCGGATTTGCCGCGAAGCTTGGGGTCTTTTGCGTTCTGCATGGCGTCAACGGGGATACCGCGCCCGTCATCTAAAACGGATATTCTGCTGTCGTCGTGAATAACCACTTCTATGGCAGTCGCTCCACCGGCCAGAATTTCGTCCACAGAATTGTCCACCACTTCATAAACTAGATGGTGCAGGCCCTGCGGGCCGGTGGATCCGATATACATGGCGGGGCGCTTGCGCACCGCCTCAAGCCCTTCGAGCACTTGTATTTGGGAAGAATCGTAATCTTTGCGTGATTCGTCTTTTGTGGGATTTGTTGTCATTTAAATTTTACTCCTTATTAATGTGCAAAACCGCCTAAATTTTCTTTATCGTCTGTATCCAGGGACTGTCGAAATACTTGTTGAGATTTCTCACCATCGCCGTCTGCCGCACCGACAGTTCCTGGGCCGCCGCCGATGATTTGACTTTAACGTAAATAACTCCGCCCTGCACGGCGTCAAGGTTCCAGTGCGCGCACATCCGGCCCGCTTCCTTTTCCCAGATGGTGTTTAATATCATCAGCCTGTTGAGATTGGAAGACAGGTTATTAAACCGCCACGTGATATCGGAAGCGCTTGACCAGGTGTCCCGTTTCGAAAAACTTTTTCTTTTCACACTCTGACCGGCATAATGACATATTTGCTGTCGCTTTCTCCCACCGGGGTGAGTAGAGCGGGATTGATGGAATTAGTCATCGCGAAAGTTATTTTTTCGGCTTTCGTGTTTTTAAGCACGTCGGAGACGTACTGCGGGTTAAAGGAAGTGGTAAACCCGTCGCCGGAAAACTCAGCGCTTATTTCGTCTGAAAACTCCATTTTTTGGGAAGACGCGCTGACCACGACAGCCCCTTCCTTTATTTCATATTTAACCGCGCCGCCCCGGTCCGCCGCGCAAAGGGCGGCCCTGCGGGTAACAGCCAGAAGGTCTTTTACGGAAACCACTATTTTTTTATCCGAAGTCGCTGGTATGACCTGACGGTAATTGGGGAAACTGCCTTCTATAAGTCGCGATATATAGGTGGTGTTTTTCATTCTGAAACCTATCTGGTTATCAGCGATGCCGACCTGTATATTTTCCTTTTCCTCCGGTTTGTTAATGCTCAGAAAACGGAGAATTTCATTAAGTATCTTGGTGGGCACTATTATTTTAATTTCCTGGGCGCTTTTTATTTCCATGTTGTTCGCCAGAGCCAGACGGCGCCCGTCCGTGGCGACCATTTCAAAGCCTTCCGGGCCTATCACCCATAAAATTCCGTTAAGAACGTACCGCGTTTCCTGGTTGGAAGCCGCGAAAATGGTTTTCTGCACCATTTTCTGTATTTCAAGCGCGTTCATTTCTATTATATTCTTTTCATCCATCTCGGGAATAAGAGGATATTCCTCTTTAGGCGTGCCCATAACCCAGAATTTGGATTTACCGCACTCTATGTGCACTTTGGAATCAGCGGTGTAGAGCGTAATTTCTATATCGCCGGGCAAAGTGTGGAGAATATCTGAAAATTCCTTGGCGGGAATGGTTATGGCACCGGGTTCCAGCACTTCGGCGTTTATATAATGAGTGGTAGCCATTTCAAGATCGGTACGGACCAGTTTGATTTTATTTTCCGCGCTTTCCATTATAAAATTATGGAGTATCGGCAGGGTGGTGCGTCCGGTTCCAGAAGCCTGGATAATCTGGATTCCTTCCAGAAGGTTCTCTTTAGTACTGTTTATTCTCATTATTATTCCTCTTATTATTAAACCTGTTGAAAGTGTGGATATTGTTGAACGCTATAGACAAAACTTATAAGCAGCCGCCCCTTTTTTATCAACAAACCGTGCACAGTATCAACAGAAAATGCGTTTTTGAAAGTTATCAGCAGCTTGTCTACTTCTTATCAACAGCTTTTACCTCGTTTATAATCTGGTTCATTTCAGCGGAAAAAAAAGGGCTTTCGTTTAATTCTTTTTTTACTTTATCCCTGGCGTGCACTACCGTGGCGTGGTCCCGTTCGAATTCCCTTCCTATATCAGGCAAAGACATATCCGTAAGCTCATTCGCCAGATACATGGCTATCTGTCTGGGCCAGGCTATGGCGTTTGAGCGTTTTTTTGATTTAAAATCCTTTATATCAAGGTTATAGTGTTTGGCGACAACCCTTTTTATAGAGTCCATGTTAATGGACATGAATTCGTCTTCCGGGGATATTATATCCGACAGAAGTTCCTTGGCCACTTCTTTTGTGGGGGTTATCTCATGTATAGAGCAATAGCTTGAAAGCCGGTATATGCATCCTTCCAGTTCCCTTATGCTGCTTTTTATATGTTCCGCTATATAAAGGAGAATGTCATCCGGCACGTGAAAATTTTCCTGCTCCCTTTTAGCGCGCAGAATTGCCACTCTTGTTTCAAGGTCCGGTACCTTTATTTCCGCCACTATTCCGGACAAAAGGCGTGAACTGAGGCGTTCTTCAAGGCCCAGTTCATTAGGGGTTTTGTCCGATGTGAGTATAATTTGTTTTTTTGACTCGTAAAGAGCGTTGAAAGTGTTAAAAAATTCTCTTTCGCTGGCGTCTTTTCCTGCGACAAACTGGATATCGTCCACGAGAAAACAGTCCAGATTCCTGTATTTGCGCCTGAAAGCGTTGGGTGTTTTTTTCTGTATGGATTCTATGTATTCGCTCACGAATTCTTCGCCGGATATATATAGAACCTTTTTGTTGGCGGAAGTTTTGTTTATTTCATTGCCGATAGCGTGAAGCAGATGGGTTTTTCCGAGTCCCGGGGTACTGTATATCACCAGCGGATTATTGGATTTGTCCCCCATCTTTTTTACCACGGCCTGAGCCGCTTTATAGGCGAACCTGTTGGAATTTCCCTCTATAAACTTGTCAAAAGTGTAATTCTGGTTCAATTTGTTGGGGAAAATGCGCGGGCGCGGCATATCCGACTCGGATATGTGCTGCTGGGACGCGGGAGCCGCGGCCGGACTCGCCGCGTTTTCCTCGGAGCGGAGCGGAATGGTATATTCCGCCCGGCAGTCCTGCACGCCGGTCATGGAAAAAACAACGGAAAGCAGCTTGGCTTCATATCTGCTTCTTATGGTCTGAAACCACAGCTGGTCCGGTATTTCCAGCGTAAGGATTCCGTTTTCGAAAACCAGCGGCTTTACGGGCTTGAGCCACATCTCGACCGTATCTTCGCCAACTTCCTTTTCCATTTCGGCCATGACAGCCTGCCAGAGGTTCTTTAAATCCAAGTTATCCACAGTTTATCCACAGGTGTTAATAACGCGAAAGTTGAGTTTAAATTTAAGCTTGCCGCAGTTTCCGGAAAACATGAAAACGTGCAGTTCGCAGTATTAAATAATATCACTTCTCAAATAAGGCAGTCAATAGCGTTTTCTTTTAAAACCATATATTTTGCCCTCCAGGCTATTTTTACATTTTCCAGCATACCAACCATAAGAATTATTTAATCTTTGATTCTAGGCTGTTTTAAGGAAGCTTTTAACTTCCCATTGACAATACTTATACTGTATGATTTAATATGACAATGCGGAATCTGTGTATTTAGTAACTTTTACTAGATTTCAGGGACGGTCCGCATTAGTAACACAACGGAGGCTATTTAAATGACAGTACATATAGTTGCCAGGCATGTAAGACTTACCAAAACCCTTAAGGATTACATTCAGGGACGGGTAGACAAACTTCAGCATTATTTCGACCATATCATATGGGCGCAGGTAAGCATTTCCGCGGAAAAGAACGTCCGCAAGGCGGAGATCGTGATACATGCCGCCAGACAGACCTTCAAATCCAGCGCTTCAGGCGATGATTTAGTCGGAGTTATTGACGGAGCGGCAGACAAGATGGATACCCAGGTCAAAAAGTATAAAGACCGCATGAAGGACCATCGCGACAGAGAAAGCATCGTTTTCGCTGTTCCCGAAATGGCCGCGCTACAGGCTGACGTTAAGTTTTCAGTTGTCAAGCAGGTTCCCGTGCAACCCATGAAACCGGAAGAAGCGGTTTTTGAAATGGAGCGGCTGGGATTTAATTTCTGGCTGTTCCTTGATTCCGAAACCAGCCAGATCAACCTTGTTTTCAAGCGCCAGGACAATTCTTACGGTGTTATGCAGCCCGTTAAAAGAAAAGTAAATGCCGCATGAAGAAAATCTCCCTTCAGGGAAAAGAATTGAAGTAAAAGAGCTCGTTAGCAATAAAGGCCGGGCGCTGAAACTTAAGACCATAGCCGGGAAGAATTTTTTGGAACGGACGGTTCTGGTCAGCGAGGTTAACAGGCCCGGCCTCGCTTTAAACGGGCATCTGGAAAATTACCGCTCGGAACGCATTCAGATTATCGGGCGGGGCGAATACGCTTTTTGCGCCAAACAGCCCAGGCGACTGATAGAAAAAAATATCATGCGCATGCTCAAAGGGTCAGACACTCCCTGTCTGGTTCTTACGGGCGGCCTTAAACCCACCCCTGTTCTTACCGAAGCGTGCGACAAGACCGGAGTTCCCCTTCTCTCCACCTCTCACGATACGGCGACTTTTATAAAAAAACTTAACGCCTATCTTGAGGACCGGCTTGCCCCGGATACCCGCCTGCACGGGGTTTTGGTGAACGTTTACGGCATAGGGGTGCTTATCCAGGGCGGAGCGGGCATCGGAAAATCCGAATGCGCGCTGGAACTGGTGAAAAGAGGCCACCGTCTTGTGGCCGACGATATCTTGGAAATTGAACGCCGGCGCGGCGACGTTTTGTTCGGCAATTGCCCCGTCATTTTAAAACATTACATGGAAGTGCGCGGGCTG
>JBAYFS010000040.1:0-14992 GCA_041667045.1 Elusimicrobiaceae bacterium
GAGGACTATGTCTTCAGCACTCATCGCAACCACGGGCATTATCTTTCCAAGGGCGCGGACCTCAAACCCATTGTAGCCGAGCTTTACGGCAGGTCCTCCGGCTGCGCCAAGGGCAAGGGCGGCTCCATGCACTTCGTGGATACCGCGATAAACTGCATGGGGACCTCCGCCATAGTCGGAGGAGGCATCCCGCTCGCCGTCGGAGCCGCGCTGGCCGTAAAGCTGAAGAAGGAGAACCGTCTTTCGGCCGCTTATTTCGGCGACGGGGCCAGCGACGAGGGCGTGCTGCAGGAATCGTTGAATTTCGCCGCGCTGAAAAAGCTCCCGGCGCTTTTTGTCTGCGAAAATAATTTTTACGCCACAAATTCTCCGCAGTCGGCCCGCCATGCCGAGGCCGTGATCTCAAAGCGCGCGTCCGCTTTCGGCATCCCGTGCGCGCTGGCCGACGGGAACGATGTGGAAGCCGTCTGCGCGGCCGCTGAAAAAGCGGTGTCGCATATCAGGTCCGGCAACGGGCCTTATTTCCTGGAATTCCCCACCTACAGGTGGAAAGGGCATGTGGGCCCGGAATGCGATTATGAAAAAGGCTGTAGGCCGAAAGCGGAACTGGATGAGTGGATGAAACGCTGCCCCATCCGCACCTACGCGGAAAAACTCAAGGCGGAAAAATCAATAACGCAGGACGAAATAGACGAGCTGAACAAAAAACTTTCGGCGCAGATGGAAGAAGCGTGGAAAACGGCCTGCGAAAGCCCCTATCCAGCGACGGGCGATCTGCTGACTGACGTGTATTACAACCGGGAGGCCCGCTGATGCCCTGGACAAAAGTTTTGATTGATAAGGAAGACCTGAAAAACACTCTGGGCGGACAGGGACTGCGGACGCGCTCCTACGTGGACGCCTTGAACGAAGCCCACCGCCAGCTTATGGAGTCCGATCCCGCCGTTTACGTGATCGGGGAAGGGATTGACGACCCGGGCGGAGTTTTCGGCTCGACAAAAGGACTTATCCAGAAATTCGGGCCGGACCGCGTAGTGGATATACCCATCGCTGAAAACGGGCTTACCGGCATCGCGTTCGGCAGCGCCATCTGCGGCATGAAACCGATTTTCGTGCACATGCGCCAGGATTTCCTGCCCATGTGCATGGACCAGATTGTGAATCACGCGGCAAAGTGGTTCTACATGACAGGCGGCAAATGCAACGCCCCCATCGTCATCCGCGCCCTGACGGGCCGCGGCTGGGGTTCCGCGGCGCAGCATTCGCAGGCCCTGCACGGCATGTTCACGGCTTTCCCCGGCCTGCGCGTGGCCACACCCGCGACGCCGTATGACGCGAAAGGCCTGCTCATTTCCGCCATGCGCGACGGCAACCCCGTGATGTTCTGCGAACACCGCTGGCTCTACTCATTCGAAGGCTATGTGCCGGAAGAAATGTTTGAAGTGCCTTTCGGAAAAGCCGTGGTGCGCAAAGAGGGGACAGATGTAACGATAGTCGCAGTTTCGCTCATGGTTTACGAAGCGGTAAAAGCCGCGCGCGAACTGGAAAAAGAGGGCATTTCCGCCGAAGTGATTGACCCGCGCACGATAAAACCGCTGGACCGCGCGGCGATAGCGGAGTCGGTCAGGAAAACAGGACGGCTTATCGTAGCAGACACCGCCGGCATAGCAACCGGCATTTCCGCCGAAATAACCGCCTGCGCCTGCGAAGACGTTTTTGCCAGCCTTAATACCGCGCCCGTGCGCATCGGCCTGCCGGACTGCCCCACCCCGGCCAGCCCGGAACTGGAAAAATTCTTTTACCCGGGCGCGAACGAGATAGTCGAAGCCGCGCGCAAAATGGTGAAAAAATGACAGAGCAGAAAATGAAGATAACCGCCGTCATGCCGGCGTTAAACGAGGCCAAAAACATAGAGGCCGCGGTAACCAACACCCTCAAATCGTTCGGCGATTTCGCCATAGAAGGCGAAGTGCTGGTGGTGAACGACGGCTCTACCGACAACACGCCGGAAATCGTCGCGAAACTCGGGCAGGCGGACCCGCGCGTGAAGCTTTTAAACCACCCCAAACCGCAGGGCATAGGCGCGTCGTTCTGGGATGGCGTTGACCACGCTTCCGGCGATATCGTCATCATGCTCCCCGGCGACAATGAAAACGACCCGTGGGAAATTTTCCGCTACGCGAAACTCATTGACCATGTGGACATGGTCATCCCGTTCGTGTTCAACAAGGAAGTGCGCTCCCTTTTCCGGAACACGCTGTCGTTCGCGTACAGGTTCATCATAAACACGACTTTCCTTATCTATCTCAATTACACGAACGGCACTGTGCTTTACCGGAAATCCGTTTTAAAAACGTTGAAATACCGGAGCACCGGCTTTTTCTTCCAGACCGACATCCTTATCCGCCTTTTGAAGAAAAACTATCTTTTCGCCGAAGTGCCTTACCGGCTGGGGCAGAGAAAAGACGGGGTGGCGAAAGCGGTTTCGTTCCCGTCGCTGCTCATGGTCATACGGGGTTACATAAAACTCGTGAAAGACCAGTATTTCTCCCCGAAAACCACGGAAGAATTTACCGAAGATTCCCAAACCTTGAAACGCAGGAGTGAAAATGGCTGATCTTATTCTCGATGGACACAAACTGGCCTGGCACAAGGAACGCCTTGAAGCCTGGCAGCGGGGCGAGCGCATCGCGCCCATTACGATAGACTGCGCGCTTACGCGCTCCTGCACCTACAAGTGCGTCTATTGCTACGGACAGCTTCAGGACAATGACATCAAGCGCATGACCAAAGACGTCATTTTCCGGTTTTTAGACGACGCGGCGGAAATAGGCGTTAAAGCCGTCAGCTTCGTAAGCGACGGGGAAAGCACCTGTTCGCCCCACCTTTACGAAGCGATAGTAAAGGGAAAATCCAATAACCTGGACATGGCGCTGGGCACCAACGGCTATCTGCTGCAAGACGACAAACTGCGCGAAATAATGCCCTGCCTGACATACCTGCGCTTTAACATTTCAGCCGGCGAACCCGCGCGCTATAAAGAAATCATGGGCTGCCCGGACGGCGGTTACGAAAAAGTCATCGGCACGGTGAAAAAATGCGTGGAAATCAAGCGCGCCTACAATCTGAAAACCACCATCGGCCTGCAGATGGTGCTTATGCCGCAGTTCGCGGACCAGATTATCCCGCTCGCAAAACTTGGCAGGGACCTGGGCGTGGATTACCTCGTCATCAAGCACTGCAGCGACGACGAAACCGGTTCTTTGCATGTGGATTACGACAAATACTTCGATCTGGAACCGCTTTTAAAACAGGCCGAAGCCATGAGCACGCCGGACTATCTGGTCAGCGTGAAATGGTCCAAAATACTGAGCGGCGGGAAACGCTGTTACTCAAAATGCTTCGGACCTCCGTTCATCCTGCAGATGTCTGGTTCGGGCCTGGTCGCGCCGTGCGGCATGCTTTTCAATTCCAAATACTCCAAATACCATATCGGCAACATAGCGGACACCCCGTTTAAAGAACTGTGGCAGAGCGACCGCTACTGGGAAGTCATGAAGCTGATAGCGTCCGACCAGTTTGACGCGCGCACCATGTGCGGCACGCTGTGCCTTCAGCACAAGGTGAACGAGTTCCTGTGGGATATCAAGGAAATGAAAAAACCCATTCCGGTCACCGAAGGGAAAAAGCCGGAGCATATGAACTTTATCTGAACCGGAACAGCGCGAGGGCCGAGCGCAGAACTGCCCGGCCCTCGGCTGTGTCCGCACCGAATCCCACTATGAAACTAGCCGCCAAATGCAGGCCGGACAGACATCTTTTCAGCGCCGTGAATAAAGCCGGCATAGAAGGGCTGGAAATCTATCTTTCCGAGCAGATAATCAGAAAACCAGCCGAAATCATTAAACTTTGCGGCGACTTCCCGTTTGACTATGCGGTGCACGCCCCCAACGACTGTTTCTCTCCGCAGGCCGTGCGCGCTATCGCCGCTGGAATCGGCGCAAAAAACTGCGTTTTCCACAACATGTTCTGGGAAGACGAATGGAAGGAAATCATCCGCGAATTCGAAAATTCCGGCGTTAAAATATGCGTGGAGAATATTCTGGGCGTACACGAGCCGCTGAAGTTCGAGCGGAGATATAAAACGGGCCGCTGCCTGGATCTTGAGCATCTGCAAATGGAATGCCTGGGCATTTATGAGGAAGAGTTCATCCCGTGGATAAGCCAAGCCTCGCACATCCACCTGACCGGCTACAGCGCGGGCTCCAGCCTCTGGCACACGCACATCCACTACGACAAAAGCCACGGGGCCTATATGCTGGACCTGATAGCGCGCTCCGGCTACGCGGGCCTGGTGGTTTCGGAAGCGCGGGTCTCCACTCAGACAGAAGATGAGTTCGCGGCTTTGGCCGAATTCTTTAAAAATTACAAAAACTATCTGCCCGCAAAACAATGAAAACCTTGATCTGGGGATTCGCTATTTTCGCCGACGGACTGCTCGTGCAGCTGCTGGTCTGGCGTTTCCGCCGCCCGCAAAGGCAAACCAAAGCAATGCTGCTCCTGATGTTCGGCGTGGCTTTAACTGCGGGACTGGCGTTCTTCCTAAATCCCGGCGGGTTTTCCGTCTTTTCCGTGCCGTCGCCGCAAACGCCGCTTGAAACCGCGCACGCGCTTTCGCTCACGGTGTCGCTTATTCTGGCGTGGATGATAACCTTTTCGGCGGTGGAAGCGGACAGCCCGTCGCTTGTCATCATGCGGAGAATAAAGGAAGCGGGCCCGGCAGGACTGGATAAGAACGATTTGTACCAATACCTGAACGATGAACTCCTCCTGACGCCCAGAATCAGGGATCTTATTACCGATAAAATGGCCGTTGAAACAAACGGCTGCTACGCGCTTACCGCAAAAGGCGCGCGGATGACGCGCCTGTTTATTTTCTGGCGGAAACTTTTCAAACTGGACAAGGGAGGCTGACATGTGCGCGCCGGTATCCTCCGTCAACTGGCAGGACCTGCTTATTCCGCCCGCGGGGCTGGCGATAAACACAGCCGTTCAGATTTTATGCGTAAGGCGGAAAACGCCCCTTTTAAAATCCGTTTACGCTGGCTTTGCCGCGGGACTGGTTTTTACGGTAACAGCGGCGTTCCGCAATTCTTCCGGTTTGTCCGCGGCGCTGGCTGACGCGGTTATCTACGCAGGTCTGGGCTACTGCTATTTCCACTTTGTCAATCTGGGCGAAACAGCCCGCAGAATACGCATAATGAGGGAAATTTACGAGGCGCCCGCGCCTCTGACCGAAGAAGGCATCGCGGCGCGCTACAGCGCGCGCGAAATGCTTGACAAGCGCCTGCGCCGCCTGCTGGCGAACTCACAGATTGCGGAAAAAAACGGGAAACTGTTTATTAATCGAAAATCCGTCCTTATCATGGAACGGATTCTTACCCTCCTGAAAATTATTTTCACCGGACGGGACAGCGAACACATTCCCAGCCAATAAAGGGCAAAAATGCTAATATCTGTTTAATATAAACATTGGAGAAGTCTTATGAACGCCATCCCGTACGGAAGACAGTGGATTGATAAAGACGATATTGCTGCGGTCGCTGAAGTTTTGGATAGCGAACTTATTACCCAGGGCCCCAAGGCCGAGGAATTCGAGAGAAAATTGTGCGAGCTCACCGGAGCGAAATACTGTGTTGTGCTGGCTAACGGCACAGCAGCATTGCACCTTGCTGTAGCCGCATTGGAAATCAAAAAAGGACTGGAAGGAATAACGTCTTCAAACACTTTCGTGGCAACTCCGAATTCGCTTATTTATAATGGTTTGAAACCGGTTTTCGCGGATATAGACCCCCGCACCTTTTGCATCACGCCGCAAACGGTTAAAGCGAAACTCACGGACAAGACAAAAATAGTCATGCCGGTTCATTTCGCGGGCCAGTCCGCCGACGTTAAAGGCATAAGGGAAACCGTCGGAAAAAACATTTTCATAGTGGAAGACGCCGCCCACGCTATAGGATCCTTCGACGCGCAGGGCAACCCCGTAGGCTCGTGCAGATATTCGGACGCGGCAATTTTGTCGTTTCACCCAGTTAAAACGATAACTTCCGGCGAAGGCGGAGCCGTCACAACCAACAATCCGGAAATTTACGAAAAGCTCATCCAGCTGCGCATCGGCGGCATTACAAAAAAACCGGAACTACTGTCCAAAAACCCGGGCCCGTGGTATTATGAAATGCAAAGGCTGGGTTTCAATTACCGCATGACGGATTTCCAGGCTGCGCTCGGTTTGTCCCAGCTTAAGAAACTGGAGAAATTTGTCGCGCGCAGAAACGAAATAATCCTCGCGTATAACACTGGCCTTGCCGGAATTAAACACCTGACCCTGCCCTACACTCCCAAGGAGCTTAAATCCGCGTTTCACCTCTATGTCACCCGGATAGACTTCGGCGCGCTCGGCATTAACCGCGCGGATTTCATAAACGCCCTTATCGCTAAGTATAAAATCGGCACGCAGGTCCACTATATCCCCGTACACACGCAGCCTTATTACCGCGAAAATTTCGGTTGCAAGGACGGCGATCTGCCAGATACCGAGAACTATTACCAATGCGCGCTCAGCCTGCCCCTCTATCCTAAAATGACGGACGCAGAGGTCCGGCATGTAATCGAGCACGTTAAGGAATTTACCGACAAATGAGCAAACTCGCGCTTGGCACGGTCCAGTTCGGACTGGCCTATGGAATTAACAACACACGCGGCAAAATACCGGCCGCCGAAGCGGGTCTGATTTTAAACATAGCCCACGCCGCGCATATAGACACGCTCGACACCGCCTACGCCTACGGTGAAAGCGAAGGCGTTTTGGGCCAGTGCCTGGACACCCACGCGGTGATACGAGACGCTTTCCGCATTATTTCAAAACTGCCGGATTTAAATATAGAAACGGACAAATCACCCGAGTTTTATCTCGCAAAAACGCTGGCGCGCCTGCATGTGAAAAGCGTTTACGGCTACCTGCTCCACAATTTCGAAAACATTAAGACGCACCATGATTTAATGCAATTTCTGAAAAACGCGAAAAGCGAGGGAAAGATAGGAAAATTCGGCTTTTCGCTCTACCACCCGGAACACGCCAGGGAAATTCTGGACGATAAAATAAGCTGCGACCTGATCCAGATACCATACAGCGTCTTCGACCGGAGATTCGAGCCCCTTCTGCCCGCGCTTAAAGCGCGCAAAATTGAAATCCACACGCGGTCAGTTTTTTTGCAGGGCCTGTTTTTTAAGGACCCGTCCGCGTTGCCGGAAAAACTTTCAAAAGTCGCTCCTAAACTTGAAAAACTACGCCTTATTTCCGCTGAAACAGGGCTTAAAATTACGGAAATATGCCTGGGGTTCGCCCTGCTCAATGACAACATAGACCGCGTGCTGTGCGGCGTGGACTCCATAGCCAACATCAAGGAAAACATAACCGCCGAAGCTCGGATGGAAAAGGTCCGGGAAATTATGCCGCTTCTGCAAGAATTTAAGGAAACTGACGAAAACATTCTCATCCCCTCCAACTGGAACGTGCAATGATCGCCGCCATTATCCAGGCGCGTAACGGCTCGACACGGCTGCCCGGCAAAACTTGCATGAAAATCGCCGGAAAAACCGTTCTTGAGCATGTGTTTTCCCGAGTAAAAAAAGCGGAAACCCCGAACGAGGTTTTCGTGGCGACAACCGTCAACCCGGAAGACCTGCCGCTGGTGCGGCTGTGCGCGGAAAAAGGGATCCGCGTGTTCTGCGGCTCCGCCGATGACGTGCTTGACAGGTTTTACCAGCTCGCCAAACTCATAAAACCGGACCATGTGATCCGCATCACCGCCGACTGCCCGCTTATGGACCCCGCGGTGATTGACAAAACAGTGAAAACCCACTTAAAAGCAAAAGCAGATTACACCTCCAACGTGGCGCACCCCACTTTTCCTGACGGGCTTGACGTGGAAATTTTCACTTTCAAAGCGCTGGAACGGACGTGGCAATGCGCAAACCTCGCATCGGAGCGGGAACACGTCACCACTTACATACGTAATCATCCCGAGCTGTTTACGCAGGCGGAATACAAAAATCCGGAAGATTTATCAAAACACCGCTGGACTCTGGATGAACATCAGGATTGGGATTTCATCTCCGCGGTTTACAAAGAACTTTATGATGAAAACCCGGTTTTCGGCATAGCGGAAACGCTTAAACTACTAGCCGAAAAACCGGAACTTGAGCGCCTTAATTCCGACATAACCAGAAACGAAGGACTTTTAAAATCACTAAGAAACGATAAACAGGTGTTCCATGGCCCTTAAGGTGATCTTTTTCGTGGAAGGCGGCAAAGCGCAGGGGTACGGGCACCTGGCGCGTTGCCGTGCTTTGGCGGACACGTTCGCCAAAGCGGGCCACACAACACGGTTTCTGGTGCGGGGAGACTCCACCGCCAACGCGGTTCTGGAAAAAGAATCCTATATACTGACCGACTGGCTCAAGGAAACACCGCCCCAGTGCGACATAGCCGTGGTGGATTCCTACGCCCCGGAATACGACGACTGCGCCAGAATAGCCGCGCACGCGCGCAAAACCGTTTTTTTCGACGATATCAACCGCATCTCCTATCCGCCGGGCATAATTCTGAACGGAACGCTGACCGCGGAAAACATTGAGTATGCGCGCAAACAGGGCCAGTTTTACCTGCTGGGCCCGAAATACCAGCTTTTAAGGCCGCAGTTCCTGGGCGTTAAAAAAGAGAACATACCCGACAAGCCTAAATCCGTTATGGTGACTTTCGGCGGCAACGATTTACGCGACTTAAGCCCGTTAACCATTAAAACGCTTGTGGAAAACTTCCCGGACCTGGAAAAAAATATCGTGATAGGCAAAAGCTACACTAATGGGCCGGAACTGGCTGAAGAAATAGATTCCAAAACCCTGTTTTTTTACGCGCCGGGCGCGGAAGAAATGGCGCAGCTGATGCAATTGTCGGATTTCGCTATCTGCGCAGGCGGACAGACGCTGTTCGAACTGGCGGCTATAGGCACACCGGCGGTGGTTATAGGCATAGCGGATAATCAGGAAGAAAATATCAAAGGTTGGCTAAAACACAATTTCATAACTTTCGCCGGCTGGCATGACGACGAGGATCTGCGGGTTAACCTTCTGCACGCCGTAAACGCCATGCTTGCGCCGGGCGCGATCAAAGAGAAAGCTGGAAAAGGCTTCAGCCTGATAAACCCCAGCGCCGCAGATGATATCGCCGAGGTTATCCTATCGGAGCTAAACAACTAATTATGCGTAACGCAATTATCGCCACGATAAAAAGCTTTAATATTGCAAACGCGGAAAAGCTCACGAAACGCTTTCCAAACTGGAACATTACTCTGATTACCGATAAAAGCAGACTGACAGAAGCCACTTTGGCCTCTGTTAACCCGGAATATGTTTTTTTCCCACATTGGTCATGGATAATACCGGCGGACATTTACACAAAAACGGAATGTGTCGTATTTCATATGACGGATCTGCCGTTCGGGCGCGGCGGCAGTCCCATGCAAAATTTGATTGTTAGGAAAATTTACGAAACCAAGATTGCCGCGCTCAGGGCCGAAAAAGGAATGGACACCGGACCTGTTTACCTTAAACGCGATCTGGATATTTCAACAGGCAGCGCCAACGAAATCCTGTCGCGCGTATCCGATGTGATTTTCAACGACATGATACCGGCTTTTCTTAACGCGGAAAAGCATCTGGCTCCGCGGCCGCAGCAGGGCGCAACAACGGTGTTTTCCCGACGCACCCCGCAAGACAGCGATATGCGTTCGGCGGCCATGCAGACGACGCAGGATCTCTATGATTTTGTGCGAATGCTGGATGGTGAAGGCTATCCTCCCGCTTTTATAAAAGCAGGAAGACTTAAATTAATATTAAAAAATGCCGAACGGCACGGAACAAAAATAACCGGTACTTTTGAGGCGGTGGAAAATGACTGCGAATAAACGTTTTCTCATAGTTGCGGCACATCCTGACGATGAAATCCTGGGCTGCGGAGCGACGGCGGCCAAGCTAATAAAACAAGGCTGGACCGGACACACTTTAATCCTAGGCGAAGGAGTAACGTCGCGCGCGGACAAACGCGACACGGGAAAAACAGCGCCGGAACTGGCGGAACTTAATACTTGCGTGAAAAACGCCAACAGGGTCATCGGCATACGAAATATCCATACCGAGAACCTGCCGGACAACCGCTTTGACAGCGTGGATCTGCTTGATGTGACGAAAATAATAGAGCGCATAAAAAATGAGATAAAACCATCGCTGGTCTTTACGCATTACAGAAATGACTTGAACATAGACCACCGCATCACATTCGACGCCGTCCTAACCGCCACACGCCCCATGAAAGGAGAACCCGTGCGGGAAATCCTGGCGTTTGAGGTATTGTCATCCACGGAATGGAATTACCCCCTTTCTTTTTCTCCGGACGTTTTTTTCGCCGTTGAAAAAACCCTTAAAACCAAGCTGGCCGCGATGAAAGAATACAAAGGAGAATTAAGGCAATATCCGCATCCGCGGTCACTCAAAGCCATCGAAAACCTTGCGCAGTTCCATGGGATAAGAACAGGACTTGACTATGCCGAAGCCTTTAAACTTGTACGCAAATTGCACGATTAATCTATCCGGCCGGCAAATCAACGCCGTACATTTCGCCTCGTTAAGTGACGAGGAAAAGATTTTGGTTTACCAATGGCGCACGAGCCCGGAAATCGCGAATATGATGAGAACTCAAAAATTTTCAATGTCCGAGCATCTTGATTTCATCAGCGGACTGAAAAACAAAACTTCCGACTTTTACTGGTTGGTTAAAGACAGCGAAAAAGCCTTGGGCGTCATATATTTAAACGGCATCAAGGATGGCGGCGCGGAACTTGGAATTTATGCGGGAGCCGGGATACGCGGCGCGGGATTTACGCTTATGCAAACACTTTACCATCTGGCTTTCCGCGAGTTGAAACTGGATACGATTCGCGCGAATGTTTACGCTGATAACACTGCCGCGCGCAAATTATATGAGAGATGCGGCATGACGCTTGAACCGGGCAAAAAAGCGGACTGCGCAGATTGTGACAAAGGCGAAACCTGCGTTTATGTGATAAATTCCGCACAAACGCTGCGAGAACTGAAATGAGTTTCACAAAAAGTAATTTCAGCAATATCTTCAAACCGGATTACGCAGGAGAAGCATTGGTTATTGCTGAACTTTCTGCGAATCATAACGGCTGTCTTGAAAAAGCGAAAGATACCATCAAAGCAGCCGCCGATTCCGGCGCAGACGCGATAAAAATCCAAACCTATACGCCGGACACCATGACGATCGACTGCCGTGCGGACCATTTTTTAATCAGGCAGGGCACATTATGGGACGGGCAGACGCTTTACGATTTATACAAAACCGCGTTCACTCCCTGGGAATGGCATGAGGATCTTTTTAAAACTGCCGAAAAATGCGGAATACTGTGTTTCTCCACGCCGTTCGACAAAACCGCCGTGGACTTCCTGGAGCAGTTTAATCCTCCTGCCCACAAAATAGCCTCTTTTGAAGCGAACGATACTCCTCTTATTGCGTACGCAGCAGCAAAAGGCCGTCCGATGATAATATCCACCGGCCTGTCGGATCAAACAGAAATACGTGATGCAGTCGGAGCATGCAAAAAGACCGGCAACAGCAAAATAGCGCTTTTAAAGTGTACATCCAGTTACCCCGCGCGGACTAAAGACATGAACATCCGCACCATAACTGATATGGCGAAACGCTTTAAAACCGCCGTGGGCCTGTCAGACCACAGCATGGGCATTGAAAGTTCCTGCGCGGCGATAGCTTTGGGCGCGAAGATAATCGAGAAACATTTTATAATAACCAGGGAAGACAAAGGACCAGATTCAACCTTTTCCATTGAGCCGGAGGAATTTTCGCGAATGGTCCGTTCCATACGCATTACAGAAAAAGCATTAGGCAAAACCACCTACACACTAAGCGAACATGCGCGCCAAAACACCGCATTCAAACGCTCGCTTTTCTCGGTGGAAGACATAAAAAAAGGCGAAAAATTCACCGCTGAAAACATCCGCTCCATACGGCCCGGTTACGGACTGGCCCCAAAATATCTGGCTTCAATTACCGGCAAAACCGCCGCAGAGAACATACCGCGCGGCACACCGCTGGATTTCAAAATGATTGAACATTTCAAGAGGACAAAACAATGATAACCAACTTTAAAAAATCCGACGAACTTGTGAAAAAAGCTGCGGAGCTCATCCCCGGCGGCTGCCACACTTACAGCAAAGGGGCGGACCAATCCCCGCAACTCGGCCCGAAATTTATCGCGCGAGGCAAAGGCTCGCACGTCTGGGACGTGGACGGCAACGAATACGTTGACTGGGCGATGGGCCTTACCTCAGTTTCGCTGGGCCACGCCTACGAACCCGTTTTGGAAGCCGTGCGCAAGGAACTTTTAAACGGCAGCAACTTCCAATGTCCTTCACCAGTAGAAGTGGAGCTGGCTGAAGTTTTCCTGGACGCGGTTCAAACCGCAGATATGGTGAAGTTCGCAAAAAACGGCTCCACGGTAACCACCGCGGCGGTTAAGCTGTCGCGCGCGTTCACGGGCAGGAAATATGCCGCCTACTGCTCGGATCACGGATTTTTTTCCTACGACGATTGGTATATCGGGAAAAAGCCAAACAACGCCGGCGTGCCGGAAGACATCGCCAGCCTGTCGCTTACTTTCAAGTATAACGACATCGCTTCCGCCGAAGCGCTCTTCGCAAAGCACCCCGGTCAGGTTGCCTGCGTTATTCTGGAGCCTATGGAATTTGATTTTCCGCAAAATGATTTTCTGCTCAAACTCCAGGAACTGTGCCGCAAAAACGGCGCGCTGTTCATAATTGACGAAATGATAACGGGATTTAAGCTGGACTATCCCGGCGCGCACGCCATGTTTGGCATCAAGCCAGACTTGACTACATGGGGCAAAGGCGTGGCCAACGGCTTTTCGACCTGCATGCTGGCCGGCAGGCGCGACGTTATGGAACTGGGTGGCATAACCCACAACAGAGAACGGGTATTCTTGATATCAACCACACACGGTGCGGAAACGCACGCCTTGGCGGCGGCGATATCCACCATAAAGGAATGCAAAAAAACCGATTCCGTAAAAAGAAATGCCGAAACGGGCACAAAAATTGTCAATGAGTTGGGCGCCATTTTAAAAGAAAAAAAACTGTCCGAAAAAATTATTATAAAAGGACACCCCTGCTGGCCGCTGATGATTTTCAAAGACGCGCAAGGTAATCCGTCGGACGGCTTCAAGACCCTTGTTTTGCAGGAACTGGCGCGCAGAGGCATTCTTTTCCGCGGCGCTTTCGTGCCAACCATTTCCCACACGCAAGAGGACTTGAACAAAACCTTCTCCGCGTTTCGCGACACGTTCGAAGTTTACGCCAAAGCGCTGGACAAAGGCACATATGAAGGCTTTCTGGTGGGCGAACCGGTAAAACCTGTTTTCAGAAAATTCAACTGAACTTCCAAAACCGCCGGGCCGGATTTTGCATGGATCATAAAAGCATAAAAGTGAGATTTCTGACTTCGCTGACCGGCAACGGAACGGCATCGGTCTTAAATTTTCTTTCCGGCGTAATGATGGCGCGCGCGCTCGGCCCTGACAGTTTTGGCGATATCACGTTTCTGCTCGCGTCATTTCTGGCTTTGCGTGCGTTGCTGGACCCGGGCGTAACAAGCGCGTACTTCACCTTCATCTCAAAACAACCGGAGAGCAGACGCCTGCATCTTGTGCTGGCGTTCTGGTTCACGGCGGCTACGGCGCTTGTCTGCGCGGCGGTGCTGCTGCTACCCGCGCGGATTCTCAACGGCATGTGGCTGGGACAGCCGAAAAACTTCATCATTCTGGCGTTTTTGGGAACCATGACCCGCCAGGTGCTCTGGCAGCTAATCGGGCAGGCCGGAGAATCCGCCCGCAACACGCTATGGGTGCAGATGACAAACGTCTGCGCCTCGTTCATTTATGTGGCCGGAATCGCGGGCCTTTGGCTGGCTGGCTATGCCGACGTTCAGTCCCTGCTGCTGTTCACTTTCGCGCAATACGCGATTATGAGCGTATGGGCGCTGTGGCTTTTGCGCCGCAAGCTGACCTTCGTTTTCAACGGGACAAAACCTCCCTATTCCGAAGTAATTAGCCGCTACGCCGCATACTGTAAACCGCTTGCCGCGCTGGCGGTACTGGCGTTCCTCTACGACTTTTTAGACCGTTGGTTCCTCCAGAAATTCGCCGGCAGCGTTCAGCAGGGATTTTTTCAGGTGGCATTGCAGTTCTCCATGGTAAGCCTGCTTGCCGTCCGCTCGATGCTGAACATTTTCTGGAAGGAAATAGCGCAGGCACACAACGACAACACCCGCATAGGCCATTTGTTTAACCGGACAACAAAAATGCTCGTATTCATAAGCGCTGCGGCGTCCGGAATGTGCATTCCGTGGTCACGGGAAATAACGCTTTTATTTTTCGGCCAAAACTACGCGAACGCCTGGCCCATCATGGCGCTTATGTTCATTTACCCGATTTACCAGTCGGCGGGGCAGATAGTAGCCGTAACCTTCAACGCCTGCGAAAACAACACCCGCTACACAAAAATTTCGCTGTTTATGATGGGCGCAGGGATTATCACCTCCTACTTGTTTCTGGCGCCTGCGACAAGAGGCGGATTAGGCATGGGCGCGGCGGGACTGGCTGTTAAAATAATTCTGGTATCTATAATCTCCGTCAACGCGCAGATTTTCATTCTGACGAAACTCCACTCGTTTAAATTCGACTGGAAACACCAGGCGCTGTGCATTTTAACGTTCACTTCGCTCGGCTATCTCGTTAAAATCCCCTTCGGACATACCCCCTCA
>JBAYFS010000041.1:0-14592 GCA_041667045.1 Elusimicrobiaceae bacterium
CGAGCGGTCATGTGGGCCTACTACGCGAAACGGAAAGTGCCGTAAGGCACGTGAGCCGTACATTCACAAATATGTGGTAATCAATAGCTTTCCCGCGAGTTAACTTTCGATTTTTGAACCTCGTCTATTTTGAGTAGGGCGTGATGACGGCTGTTGAACCGTCGCGGTAAGTGATTACCGCTTTTGTGTATTGCTGCATGTCGGGAAACGGGATGACGCTTTCCAGATAAACGGACGCGCAGGCGTTGGAATTCGCCATAAGCGCGGCGGTTTCTTCCGGGGATTTTTTTTCATGAATGCCGCGGTGAAAAAGCAGGTTCGCGTAACCGCGCACGTGCCTACTGGAAGCGAAAAGCGCGCACCCGATATCCGTTTTTTCCGCGATTTTCCCGGCAAGCGTTTCATTACTTTTGACGGCGCGTGTCCACGCGGAGTAGGTGCGTAGGTTCGCTGTATAGCTTTTATAACCATGAACGCTTGCCAGCATTAGGAACGCCAACAAAACCAGCCGCCAACGGGGGGTAAATCGTGCGAACGCGAAGGCCAGCGTAATGGCGGCCGGGAATATGAATTTCAGTCGGTCATAAGAAAACTGGGTAGCGTGCTGCAACATCACGACATTTTCCAGCAGTGGTATGCACGCGGCGGCGAATAGCAAAAAAGTTATTTTTTGTCTGTCGTTCGGCGGTTGCTGTCTGGAACTAAAAAAGAAAAAGGCGAGAACCGGTAAAAGCGTCAAGATGAAAATTCCGTAGGATAGTGCGTAACCTACGAGCAGATTGGCGGGGTTCCCGGCGGAAGCGCTGCGGGTGAAAAAGCGGCCCCAAAACGCCACTATCGTAGGTTTGAAACCAGCGGCAAGGCTGCAGTGTGCCACGGTCGCAACGCAGGCCAGCGCGGTAACCGCAAGCAGTTTCGCGGCAAGCGTTTTTGAGGCTGGCACAGTCTGCCCGTTTCGCCAAAAAAGGAAAACCAGCCCAGCGTTGAATATGTACCCGGTCCATTCCGTCAGCGCGCCGAGAAAAGCCGCGGCGAGGATTAATGCGGCATATGGGCGGCGGCTTTTCTCTGTTTCACCAGTTAAATACTTAAACATTAAATAGAGGGAGAGAATTAAAAGCGGCTGGTACAGGCTTTGGCTCCAGTAGATTAGTCCGTACGACTGCAAAGCTTCTCGGCTGAATATGCTTATGGCGCAGCCAGCCAGCGCTCCTTCTACGGAAATGGAAGAGTCGTATCCGTTAAATTTTAGAAGGCTGGTCAAAAACAGAAAAAGGATGAGCGTGCTAAGCGTTCCGAGCGTAAAATTAAAATACGCCAGGTTTTCCAGC
Organism: Elusimicrobiaceae bacterium; assembly: GCA_041667045.1. Classification (GTDB taxonomy): domain Bacteria; phylum Elusimicrobiota; class Elusimicrobia; order Elusimicrobiales; family Elusimicrobiaceae; genus JAQVSV01. Next base: position 1,332 of record JBAYFS010000041.1, read on the forward strand.
GTGGGTTCCAGCCTGAAAATTTTAAACCAGATATATGGAGCCAGAAACCCCGGCGGGGTGAAGCTTGTGTAAACATAATTGCCGTTTTTTGCCGGGATGGTTGCGCCCCAGGAGATGTTTTTATCCGTTTCTTTTCCCAAAGATACGATGGGCAGGTACCAATGGTTTTTTGCGGGGGTTTCATTCAGCGCGTTGACGGTCAAAAGCACATGGTACGGCGCTTCCAGATTTTGCGCGCCGGTACTACTGTTGAGGTTCGGTTTCATTAAACCGAAAGAAACAGCCAACAGAGCAAGCAGAATCAATAAGCCCTGAAAGGAAGGACTGCGGAACATGTTTTTAAAATTTTCCGGCATATGTTTTTTAGCGGAACCCCTGTAAGCCGACGGTTGTCCAAGTTTTGCGTATATACGGCTATTGTATTCTTTATGCCGGTTCGTCCGCAACATCCGCTTTTATCGTGTTGTGCTGCCGTCAAAGAATTGATAAACTGCACACATATAATTCTTTGGCTGAATCCAGGGATAACCGGCAACTAATGAAATTGAAAATCGCAACTTTGCTTTTACTGCTAAGTTTTGTGTGGGCGGGCCGCGCCGCGGCTTTTGACTACGGTGAACATAAAGCCGCCGGTGAAATGGCTTTCGGCATGTTTTTGGACGGCCTTGTCAAGGACGGTTATTTCAAGGACCGCCAGGAAGAGGAGAAGTTCTTTTCCGAAACGCTGAATATGAAGAAAAACCCGGAAGGCGATCTTCTGTATTTCAGCGATCTGTCCAATCCTCCCAATTATATAACCTACGGCGTGCTGGACGCTCTTTCCGGCGACCAGTCGGGTGATCCCCTTAGTCTGCGCGAAGAGCTTATGTACCGCTATTCGCACATGAACCAGATTGTGGATCTGGAATCAACCTACATGCAGAAATTCCAGAATGAGGCGACAACCGGCGAAATAATGGACACAAATCCGTCCTACGCCTATCTGGCCGTAATGGACCAGTCCCATTTCCATGACTACGGGCGTTCCCTTGAATACCATCTGGGCAAAGTGGACCGCGACACGCTGGAAATGCTCAAATCCCCCAAAACGGCGGACCAGGCGTTTTCCCGCCTGCGCAAGGTGAATTCCATAACCAAATATGTCACCCTGCACGCGTTCAGCGTTTATCTGGCCGGGCAGGCCGGCAAGTTTTACGCCACCGATGTCCCCAGAAGCAATCTTTACCTCGCCTACGCTTTCCTTTACAGCTCGTTTGCCGATCATTTCCTGGCCGACGGTTTCGCCTCCGGGCATATAGTTGTCAACCGTTCCCTTTTCAGCGCCATAATCAACAACAAGGCCCTGCATGATTTTTACTGCGCCAACGGCGTGGAGGTGGTTAACCTTAAAGGCGACGTGTGGAAAACTTACGGCGACCACATGCTGGAGCGGTATCCCGGCCAGTGGAAATCCGTTTTGTCCTACGACGATATCGTGGACGATAAAATAACTCTGCACGAGCGCATGCTTGTTCAGGCCGAGGCCGTTTCCATACGCGAGGTGTGGCAGGCTTATCAGGACGCGAAAACAGGCAAGCCTGTCGTGAACGTCGTGGATGATTTTCCGGAAGACGACAGCGAGGAAAAAGAGAAGTTTTCGCTTGATAATTTCAAGGCCCTTTCGCTGATGCCGCTGCCTTTTAACAGCGATTTGAAGAGATATAACCTGCCTCCGGAAAAGATGGAAAAGCTTCAGGACGTCAACGCCATGCCCGCCAACCGCAATTTCGTGCGCAGCCGCGTGGCCAACTCGGTTATCGCGGAGATCGGTTATTACGACGTGTTCGGCGCCGCTTACGACACGATAGGCCTGCGGCTTGACGTGTCCCGCTTCAGTTCTTACAATGACACGCCCAACAAGGCCGGCACCGTGGACCGCTGGGCTGGTTATACTTTCAGCTATCTCGCCGGCTATGCCAACCATGTGCCCATGACCACTAAAGTTTCCGGCGGCATGTATTGTGATTTCGATTTCTGGGTGACAAAAAAGAAATATTTCGGCCTCTATTCCTATCTGGAAGCCGGCATTGAGCGTAATGACGGCATAAACAGGTTCGCTTTTTCGCCGTCGGTGGGACTGCAGTTCGGCCCGCTTTTCGGACTGGACGATTACGTCCTGCCGCGCTGGCTGTGGGTGCCTATGCAGTTTGTGCTGCCGCTGAAACTGGTTTTCGGGGCCAATGTGGTCCCTTCTCAGATCACCACTTATAATATCACGGCGGAAATAGATCTGCTGTTTTAAGACTGAGGGGATGATGATATCTTCTTACGACGTGCCGTTAAGCCGGCTGGACGATATGGCGGAGATCTCCGCCGCGGCGTTTATAGCCCATAACGATCCGGTTGGCAATTTCATGTTTCAAAATGAACCGGGGCATCTCAACCTTAAAAAACGTTTTTTCCGGGCACTGGTCACCTCCTGTTCGCCCAAGGCGGTGCGGGAAGCCGTGTCCGTGAAAATGGAAGCCGTGAGCATTTGGTTCCCTCCCGGTATGGGCCACTCGGAAGATACCGATGCCGACCCGTTCCTGCCGCAGGATTTTGCGGATCCCAAATCCGTCGACAGAATGCAGGCGGTAAACGACGTTATCACCGCGCTGACAAAAGAACTTGGCAGCGAGCCGCAGTGGTATCTGCATCTGGTGGCGGTTCCGCCGCAGTTCGCGGGCCAGGGCTATTCTTCGCGCCTGATCCGGCCCCGGTTGGAAAAAGCCAAAGCCGAAAAACTGCCCTGCACGCTGATAACCCAATGCATGGAAAATGTCCGCAAATACGAGAACTGGGGTTTTAAAATTGTTAAAGAAATGCCGGTTCCCTATTCGGATGTGATGTTTTATTCCATGCGCAAGGATTAGCGGTCCGCTGGAAAAATTCCGTTAATAAACTCAGAGCAAGCCCGGGGGTATGATGTTTTTAACGAGCAGCCCGGCTGAAATATAATTAACAGCCTTTCCGATCGTATAGTCCTGCCGTCCGGCGGACAGCCTTTCAAGCAGTAGTTTGCGCGCGGCGTTCAGGTTCTCCCCTAATGTTACCAGCGGCGGTTCCGTGGCGGTATCGGGCCAGTACTGACCAAGGCCGGCCGCCGCAAGCAATCCGTTGCAAATGCAGACTCTTCCTTTTGTGTTGCGCAGTTTGCCGCCTTTGCGGACAAAGGCGTCCACATCTTCGGCGGGACAGCGGAAGCCGATGCCGCCTTTCGGGGTAAGATAGGCGGACTGCAGATAACCCACGTCGCAGCGCCGGCGGCGCGCGTCGTAAACGGAACTTTCGGAGAGTGTCCCGGCAAGCTGCGCTATTTTAAAAGGGAACCCGCTTGGCGAAGCCAGCGCGTCCGTTCTCACTTTAAGCAATCCGGCGGCCAGAAGGTCCAGTGCGGCGGTGCGCACGCCGGCGGAGAATCCTGATTGCGCCGACAGGGCCGCCACCGTGCCGAACTGCACGCCGGCGGCTCCCAGCTTCTTCGCAGTTCTCAGTCCCTGCGGGCTGCCGAACGCGCCTGCCAGCCAGAACGGCAGGCCCAGTCCCGCTATGGCGGCGATATCTATCCTGTCCTCTTTGGTGTAAACGACGGTCGGTTCACCTGTCTCGGTAAAAGTTTTTTTGCTGGGCGGAGCGTTGTGCCCGCCAGCCACCGCTTCCTCGACGATGAAACCGTGCGGCCGGGTTTGGGGATTTTCGGCGAGCAGCGAGGCCAGCGCGTAGGAAGACACTATCGCAAGAACCTTCGGCTTGGGAACCGGTGCGGCTTCACCCCGCAGAACTTTCGGGGAAATGCGCAGCGCGAATTCCCCGTCGGACGCCGTAATGCCGTAAATGCGCATGGACAGCTCGGCGTCCTCATGCCGCGATAACTTATCTATCAGCGCGGGGATTTCAGCCGGACTGCCCGCACCCATTGCGATATAATCCGCGCCCGCCAGCATCGCGCCGTAAATGCTCCAGGGCAATGGACGTTCCGCTTTGCGTAGGTAGTTTATTCCGATAAGTCCGTTATGCCCTTCCTTTGCGAGCCACACTTCCGCGAAATTCGCCGCTATTGACATGACCTGATACTTGCGGTTCGGTTCCCATAGTGAAGTGTTGTCATGTCCGCCGCAATGGCTGAGCCCGGCGGCGGGCGCGGCTTTGTAAGGTGTTTCGGCGGTTTTGCCGCCTTCAAGGAAATACTCCCTTAATAAGTCATTCAAATCATCGGCAAAGGCCGGGATGCGCGCCGCCAGCTCCGTGAAAGCGCGGCGAACATGCCCGCCCTTGTCGCCAAGCTGAAGCAGCCGGACATAAACCACTTCCAACGCCGTGCCGGACACAATGCCCAGTCCGTCCATCAGCGACACGATCCGCGACATGCGCCAATTGGAAATCCATATTCCCATACCGCCGGAAATAAGTACCGGTTCTTTGCGTTGTGCGGGCGTGTGCGTACAAACAGCAGATTGTTCATCGTTTGGCATACGGCTCCATTTTTTGGTACATAACCCAGACCTTGAAAGGGGGGGCAAGGACGTCATTCCGAGACAGCCGCCGATTTACGCGGCATTGCTTTTTCTCTATAATTCCAGTCTAACTCTTGACGGTGCGGCTGTCAAATCCCGCGCGCTCAAACTTGTTTCTTTCCAGTCTTAACAGATGATGCCCGCCGGCTGCATATTCATGCTAAGTCCAACTATAGTAAAGCAAAGAATTCGCGAAGCGTTTTGCTTTCGACGGGGAAGATTTGCTAGCTTTCTAGAATAAGGGAGATCTGTTCTTCGCGTTCTAACCATTATGATTACCGATATTGTTAAACTGGCTTTTTCGTTACTGCAGCAGATGGCTGTGATCATCGTGCTGGCTTATGTGCTTACCAGAACACGGATATTCATGGATGTGTTCAATCGTCGTTTCAGCGCAAAAAACAAGCTGTTTCTTGTGCTCGTTTTCGGTTGTTTTTCCGTTTATGGGACGGTGATCGGGATTCACTTCCTCGGTGCTCTGGTCAATATTCGCAATATAGGTCCGGTGATGGGCGGACTGCTGGGCGGGCCGCTTATAGGTCTTGGTGCGGGTTTGATAGGCGGCGTGCATCGTTATTTTCAGGGCGGAATAACCGCGGTTTCCTCCATGGAAGCCACTATTCTCGCCGGCTTGCTCGGCGGTGTTGTTTTCCTGATCAAAAAAGGCAGGCCGATCCTTGTGGCTGAAGCCGTACTGCTCGCGATAACAGCCGAACTGCTTAATTTCGGACTGGCTTTCCTGTATGTGCATCCTTTCAGCCTGATGTGTACGATTTTTGAGGCCGCCTTTATCCCCATGGCGGTTACAAACTCGCTCGGATTGGCGCTGTTCGTGTTCATAATATCCAACGCTATCGCGGAACGGAAAAATGAGGCCGCAAAAGAACGCCTGGAAAGCGAATTGAGGATAGCGCGGGAAATACAGTTAAGCATTGTTCCCCGCATGTTCCCGGCTTTTCCGGAACGCGACGAGTTTGATATTTACGCCGCTTTGCGGCCCGCCAAGGAAGTCGGCGGAGATTTTTACGATTTCTTTTTTGCCGACGACAACCATATCTGCGTTGCCATAGGCGACGTTTCCGGCAAGGGCGTGCCCGCGGCGCTGTTTATGGCGGTGACCAAGACGCTTATCAAATCTAAAACCGAAAACGGCGCGGGACCAGACGAGATACTTTTCAGGGTCAATAATGAACTCTGCGATGGAAACGATTCTAAAATGTTCGTAACCGTTTTCCTTGGCATCATGGATACCCGCACTGGCGAACTGGTGTACAGTAACGGCGGGCATCCCCAGCCCTATATCAGGCGTTCCGGCGGAGGCGCGGCGACGCTGCCGCTGCTGCCAGGACGGGGCTTAGGTGTGCGGCGCGATTCCTCCTACGGTCTCGGCAAGGTTAAACTGGAACCGGGAGATCAGCTTTTTCTTTATACGGACGGCGTTACCGAGGCGATGGATGCCCGTGAGAATATGTTCTCGGCCCGGCGATTGGATAAACTGATTGGGGAAATGCCGCCCGCTCCGATACAGGAGCAGTGCGACGCGGTGTTAAACGAGATACACCGGTTTGCCTCCGGCGCGGATCAATCCGATGATATCGCCATATTAATGCTGAATTTTTCAGCGCATGGCGCGACCCTCTCGATTGAGATCAAAAACGAGTTGTCTGAACTGGACAGGATTTCCAAGGCGATAGAAGATTTCGCGCAGCGTTACCGTTTGCCGCCGCAGGTAGTATATGATTTGGAACTGGCGCTGGAAGAACTTATCGTGAACATCATATCCTATGGCTATGACGACAACAGGCTGCATACCATAACCGTGCGGCTGGCTTTGAAGGGCGGTACCCTTGTCACTGAAATCATTGATACCGCGCGTGAATTCAACCCTTTGACGCAAGCTTCGCCGGATATGACAAAGCCCCTGCATGAACGCGCCGTGGGCGGCATGGGAATACATCTGGTGCGGAAAGTAATGGATTCCGTCAGCTACCGCAGGGAACGCGGCGTCAATATCATTACATTGACGAAAACATTGAAAAATCAGGAGAAGGATAAATGCTGAGCATTCTTGAAAGCAGCCAGGGCGATTGTGCCGTGCTGGAACTTACAGGCAGGCTGGATGCGAAAACGTCTCCTGAACTGGAAAACAAACTCGCCGCCCATCGCGCGCGCGGAAAAAAAATCTTCCTGCTGGATTTTACAAATCTTGCCTACATGAGTAGCGCCGGACTGAGGGTGCTTGTTTCCGCCGCTCAAACCGCGGAGGATAACGGCGGGCAGCTGATGCTGTCCGCTATGTGCAGTGCCGTGAAGGAAATTTTTGATGTTACGGGGTTTTCCGACCTGTTTCAGATCTATATTTCAAAGGAAAAAGCGCTTCAATCCCTGTCCGAGAAAAGAGTTTAACGGCGAATTCACTTGACACAAACCTTGTTCTGGAAAAGACGCACCTCATCCCAGGCGCAAACCACGCATCCGACAACAAAAAAACAATGCCATTGGTGAGGCCAATTTTCAGACGGCGTCAGCTAATTAATTTCCCGCTTCGACAAACTCCTGCCGCGCACAAAACTTATAAACGTGCCGCAATTGATCCGGGGTCCGTTGCCGGGCCAGTTATCGCTTATCAGGATCCGTGCCCGCCGTAATCCAGGATATGGCAATTTTTTCCCAGTCTAAATGCTCGCCTGCATTAATATAACGCTCCCAAGCGTAAATGCCGGTTTCTTTCGCCAGTCGTTTAAACTGCAATGTTGTTGTGGGGTCTTTTAAAATTACAACCGAGCGCTCCATTCCCTTGGTTTTAAACGCCTGTTGACCTTCCTTCATAGGAGCCTGCGCGGCAAGCGGCAGCGGTTTAAGTTCTCTCATATCAACCAAAACACCGAACTTGCCAGAAACTCCGTTAAGTTTCTGTCTGGCATCCACAACCCATTTCAGCATTTCATCGGCTTCAATTTGGCCTCCGAAAGTTAATTTAAATCCATAGCTTGTCTTGTCAATTTTATACATTAAATCCTCCAGATGATTATGTTTTTCATGTTAATTATATGGAAAATTGCATTGAGTTGCAACTGTATGCATTGCTAAATCCAACACGGAAACAATTGCAAATCGGTCAGCTGAAAGTTGCCTGGACTGGCTAAAACACCAGGATTCATCTCGGGGAAGGTCATTTCTCGCATCGATACTTTTTCTATACCTTTGTCCGCGATAAGCTCAAAAGCCGCTGTCAGTAATTGGTTTCGGACTTGCGCGGTATTGGTTTCGTTACTGTTCATATTAATATTTCCTATATCCAGAGACATCCGAAACAAAAAAGCTCTGGGTATGATTTTTGGAGGGGAGTTCGCATACTCTAATTGACTTTTCCTCTCTGGATAATCTTGGTTTACCTACCGATAGGGGTACATCCAAAATTCCCATTTGTCAAAACCTGTTTTACCGCAAGATATTTGTATGTAAAACTCAGGCTAAACCTAAAGCCTTATTGATTGGCGCCATAATTAAGTTGACTACTAAATAATCATGCAGTATAATTAGATGGCTATATATAAGAGACAGAAGGGGGACTGGAACTTATGAGCAAAATCCTTATAATCGAAGACGATAACGACATTGCGCTGCTTTTAGGGAAAAGACTAATAAAAAGTAAATTCGAGGTAATGATCGCTTCGGACGCATACCTCGGCACTAAGAATGCTCGTGAAACCAAACCGGACCTTATCATTCTTGATCTGATGATGCCAGCCGGCGGCGGCATGACGGTTCTGAAAAACCTGAAACTCTCCATAAACACGAAACTAATTCCGGTAATAGTTTTTACCGGCATGAGAAATGACGATATCAAAGCCAAGGTTTTAGACATGGGCGTGGACGCCTATATTGAAAAACCCTACGATTTTGAAAGCCTTTTAAACCTCATCGATAAGCTGATTTTCCATTCGGACGACAAATAGCTATGGCAGATTTGATAAGCGAGCTTTTAAAGGAACAGCTTGTTACCCCTGAACAGGTTGAAGACGCGCATGATAAACAGGCCGGTTCCCAAAGGCCGCTTCATGAAATGTTGGTCGAGCTGGGGTTTGTAAAAGAGACCGATCTCGTCAACGTCATTTCTAAAATTTTCGCGGTGCCTGTTTTACAAACAGACGAAAGCAGAGACAGTTCTCTTTTGAAACTTATCCCGTTCGACAAGGCAGGGCACTTGGGGATTTTTCCGCTCCGTATTGAAGGAAAACATCTCCTTCTGGCGATGAGCAACCCGCTGGATATTCCGACCATTGAAGATGTGGGCATACGTACGGGTTATACAATCAAGCCCGTGCTGGCGACAAAATCGCAAATCTCCGCGCTTGTCCGCGACAATTATTTGGTTGACGACGCGCTTTACGACCTGCTTAAAAATGCGGACAACACCTCAACAATCCGACTCGCTGGCGAGGGTGACGCGTCCACCGTGCCTTGCAGCACGGATAGTTCGCCAGCCGTCCGGCTGGTGAACCTGATAATCGCCGACGCGGTGAAAATGCGCGCCAGCGACATCCACATCGAGCCGCAGGAGCAATTCGTGATCGTGCGCTACCGCATCGACGGACTGCTGAAATTCATAATGAAAGCGCCCGCCCACTTAACTCCCCGCATAGCGACACGCATAAAAATATTGTCTAGTCTGGACATTGCGGAAACGAGAAAATCGCAGGACGGAAGAATAAAAGTTTTCGTAAACGACCAGAAAATGGATCTCCGGGTCGCAGTCGTGCCCACGCTCTACGGTGAAAAAATAGCGATAAGGATATTGAATTACACCGAAACATCAATGGGTCTGGACGGCATAGGTTTTGAAGAAGATGATCTGGCCCGCTTTAAAAAAGCGCTTAAAAAACCGCAGGGTTTTATTCTGGTCTGCGGACCGACAGGGTCCGGCAAAACATCCACACTGTATGCGGCGCTGTCGTCGGTGAAAAGCGAAACAAAACAGATAATAACCATTGAAGACCCTATCGAATATATACTCGAAGGCATTAACCAAATTCAACTGAATGCCGCCAAAGACGTAACTTTCGCGACCAGCCTGCGCAGTACGCTGCGCCAGGATCCGAACATAATTTTTGTTGGCGAAATTCGCGACAGCGAAACCGCCGATGTGGCTTTCCGCGCTGCCCTTACCGGACATCTTGTGCTCTCCACCCTGCACGCCAACAATGCTGTTGCCTCCATAGGCAGGCTTTTCGATTTAGGACTGGAGCCATACATCATATCCTCATCGCTTTCCATTGTTATCGCGCAAAGGTTGGTGCGCCTTATATGCCCGCAATGCCGTGCGGAAGTTACCCCTTGTGCTGACCTTTTGGCGAAATACAGCCCCCTAATAAAACAGACTAAAATTTTAAAATTCTATGCGGGCGCAGGCTGCGAAGCATGCAATTTCACAGGTTTCCGCGGCAGAACCGCGGTAATCGAAGTGTTGGAAATAACCGACCCCATCCGCGCGCTGATAGCCGCGCGCGGAGTTGATCAGCAAATTTTTCAGGAAGCCAAAAAAAACGGCATGCACACCATGACCGAATCGGCTATGCTAAAGCTTGCGCAAGGCGCGACCACTCTTGAGGAAATAGCCAGAGTGATAGATATGGACACGGAAGAAGTCATGCACGCAGTCCCTCCCTCAAAAACACCAAAACTGCTGATAGCCGACGATGAAGATGATATAAGGCTGGTCTTGGCAAAAAGACTGCAAACCGCGGGCTACGAGGTTATCGAGGCAAAAGACGGAAAAGAAGCGCTGGAAAAAGCCTTTAAATACTCGCCGGATTTGATACTCATGGATATAAGCATGCCTAATATGAACGGGTTTGACGCGACGAAAGCGCTCCGCGCCCAACTGGCCACCGCCTCCATACCTATAATTCTTCTGACCGCCAGAGGCGACAAGGAAAGTGAACTGCAGGGTCTCGATATAGGCGCGGACGATTATATCACTAAACCGTATGACAAGGATAAGCTTCTTGCGCGCATAAAAATTCTTTTGCGCAGGAAGTAACGCCACGCTCTAGAAACAGTGCGCGGCCCTTGTTTAACTTCCGCCACAGGATCGGAATTTTCTTTTGCAAAGACTGATGCCACGAAACTGTCAGCTGTGCTATTTCCGCGCAAAATAGCTACGGAGAACTAAAATGAACGAAAGCACCGAACGTATGATACAAGCGATTGTCGGTATCTCACACGAGCCATTAATAGCTTTAGATAAGAGCTTAACGATAGTTTCGGCCAACCAAGCTTTTGGCAAAATGTTCACCGTTCCCGAAGACAAAGTAACCGGGGAAACGATTTATAATCTGGGCTGCAATCAATTTGACACATCGGATTTCCGGAGATTTATTGATCTTGCGCTATCGCAGGACACGATTGACGGTTATGAGCTGGACCATGCTTTCCCCTCGTCCGAAATCCGGAAACTGCATCTTAATACTCGCCTGCTGCACACGGAACCGGAAAACGGACAGATTTTGCTTATATCTCTGGCAGATGGTTCGGGAAAAGAATCCGGGGCTGATGCCAGGCTGCATCTGGAACGGGTTATTAATTTCAATAAAGCAATGCTCGCCGCCATACCAACACCGGTATTCTACAAAGACACACAAGGCCGCTATCTCGGGTGCAACAACGCATTCACTGAATTCACGGGAGTAAGTGATGCGCAAATCAAGGGCAAAAGCGTAGAGGAGCTATGGCCGGACGAATACGCAAAAGTGTACCACAAAACGGATATGGAGATTTTAGACAATCCTGCCCGGTTAGTTTATGAGTTCAAGATGCGGGACATGCACGGAGAAGCCCGTCAGGTCATTTATGTCAAAGATGTTTTCCGTGACGAGAATGAACAAATCGCAGGCATTGTAGGCGCTTTCGTGGATATTACGGAACGGGAACGCACGAAAGAAATTCTTTTAGAAAACGAGGAAAGGTTCCGCCGTATATTTGAAGAAGGCCCGATAGGAATGGTCATAAACGATCTGGACTTCCGTTTCAGTCAAGTGAATTCCGCTTTTTGCAAAATGCTGGGCTACTCCCAGGATGAATTGCTCCGGCTTACATTCAAAGACATAACACAACCTGAACATGTTTCAATAGATGTGGCGCACCTGGAAAAACTAATCGCGGGGGAAATACCGGTTTATAAAACTGAAAAGCATTATCTGCGAAAAGATAAAAAAGAAATATGGTGCTCCACTACCGCCACAGCAGTGCATGACAAAAACGGCAACTGCATCTACATGCTTACAATGATTGAGGATATTACCGACAGAAAAACACATGAAGCCGCGATAATTAAATTAAACGCTGAACTGGAAGAGCGCGTGGCAAGCCGCACCAGCGAACTCAAAATCGCCAACGAACAGCTCGGACATGAAATTGCCGAGAAAGAAGCGGCGGGAAAGATTTTAATGAGTCAACGGGATATCAATGAAAAATTCCGCGATATGACTGAAATGACAAGCGATTGGCTATGGGAAATTAATACGGAAGGGGCCTATACCTATGTAAGTTTTAAAATACGGGATATTTTAGGCTACGAGCCGGAAGAAGTATTGGGGAAAACACCTTTTGATTTTATGTCACCCGAAGAAATAAAACGTGTCGGGCCGGTTTTCGAAAGTTATGTGACACAAAATAAGCCCTTTTCGCTTCTTGTAAATACCAACATTCACAAAGACGGACATTTAGTCGTTCTTGAAACCAACGGCGTCCCCATTTTTGATGAAAACCATGTTTTGCGCGGATACCGGGGTATTGATCGCGATATAACGGAACGCAAAGCCGCAGAAAATGTCCTGCGTGAATCGGAAGAAAAGTTCAGAATCCTTTTCGAAAGTTCGCGCGACGCCATTATGATCATGGGGGATGACGGCTATTGCATTGACTGCAATTCCGCCACCGAAAATATGTACGGCTACACTAGGGAGGAATTCCGCAAACTGAACCCATGGGCAGTTTCTCCGGAATTTCAGGACGACGGAACTTCTTCCAAGCAGGCGGCCATGGAAAATAATCGAAAAGCTCTGGCCGGCGAAACAACTAAGTTTGAATGGATAAATATTCGCAAGGACGGCTCTCATTTTAACGCGGAAGCAATGCTTTCGCCTATGGATCTGAACGGCAAAAATGTCATCCAGATAATTATACGCGACATAACTGAACGCAAAACCGCCGAAACCGCTTTACTGAAATCGGAAGAAAAATTCAGAAACCTTTTCGAAAGTTCGCGCGACAGCCTTATGATACTGGATGATGGTCATTTCATTGACTGCAACTCGGCCACTGTAAAGATGTTCGGCTATACTGTTCAGGAGTTTTGCGAAATAAGCCCGTGGGACGTGTCTCCAGAGTTCCAGGAAGACGGAACGCCCTCAAAACAGGCGGCCATGAAAAAAATTCAAAAAGCGTTGCTTGACGAAATGCCTACGTTTGAATGGATACACCGCCGCAAAGACAGTACCGATTTTAACGCGGAAGTAACTCTCTCATCTGTGGAAATGCACGGCAAAAAAGTCGTGCAGGCGCTTGTGCGGGATATAACCGAACGTAAAACGGCCGAAACCGCTTTACGGGAATCGGAAGAAAAATTCAGAAATCTGTTTGCAACTTCCCGGGACGCTATCATGATACTGGGTGACGGACGTTTCATTGAATGCAATCCGGCCACGCTGCATATGTTCGGTTAC
>JBAYFS010000042.1:0-14367 GCA_041667045.1 Elusimicrobiaceae bacterium
GCGGCGCGTGTTAAATGTGAAGAGTACTTTTTTTCTTAAACGAGGATAACAACATGGACAAAATGCTTTTGCTGGGCGATGAGGCTGTGGGGCAGGCCGCGCTTGACGCCGGACTGGGGGGCGCGTTCGGCTATCCAGGCACCCCGTCAACGGAGATATTCGAATATCTTCAGAAAAACGCCGTAAAGGGCGGTTATTCCGCCATCTGGTCCGGCAACGAGAAAGTGGCTTTTGAGGAGGCGCTCGGCATGTCTTATATGGGCAAACGCGCCATCGTTACGATGAAGCACGTGGGCCTTAACGTGGCGGCGGACCCGTTTGTCTGCTCCGCGGTTACCGGCGCGCACGGCGGATTAATAGCCGCCGTGGCGGACGATCCGGGCATGCATTCTTCCCAGAACGAGCAGGACAGCCGCTATTACGCGGCTTTCGCCAAAGCCCCGTGTTTCGAACCCGCCGACCAGCAGCAGTGCTATGACATGGCGCGCGAAGCCTTCAGGCTGAGCGAGCAGTTCGAAACCCCGGTTCTTCTCCGGCTGGTGACCCGCATGGCGCACGGACGCGCTCCCGTGGCGACCGCGCCGCCGGACGAGCCCGGTTCCCTGCAGATCGCAGACGACATCAATAAATGGATTATCCTGCCCGCGCATGCCCGCGCGCTTTATCTGAAGGCGCTCAAGCGTTACCGCGCTTTGGCTGAATATTCGGAAACCTGCGCGTGGAATAAAATATTTCTGGCGCCCAAAAACCGCACGCCCCAAAAGGGCATAATAGTGACCGGCACAGGTTACGGCTACGCCATGCAGGCCCTGGAAATTCTTGGTTTTGAGGCTGATATCCTGAGGATAGGTTTTTATCCGCTGCCCGTTAAGCTAATTAAGGAGTTTCTGGAGGAAAAGACCGATATCCTGCTGCTGGAAGACGGCTATCCCTTCGTCGAGGAACGCCTGCTGGGGCTGGCGGGTTCCGGTCCCGTGATACACGGAAGGCTTGATTCCTTTATCGGCGGCGAAACCGGCGAGCTGGACCCCGACCGGGCAACCGCCGCCATAGCGTCTTTCTTCGGAGTTAAAGCGCCGGAGGCGAAACCCTATTCCCCCTCCATTCCGGTCAGGGCGCCGAAGCTTTGCCCGGGCTGTCCGCATATTGACACATACACCGCGCTTAACGGAGCCATGAAAACGCGCAAACCCGCGCGGGTTTTTTCCGACATCGGGTGCTACACACTGGGCGCGCTCCCTCCTTATAACGCCATACACGCCTGCGTGGAAATGGGCGCCAGCGTTGGCATGGCGAAAGGCGCGGCGCAGGGCGGGCTTAAATATTCCGTGGCGGTGCTGGGCGATTCCACGTTCGAGCATTCCGGCATGACCACGCTGCTCGGCGCGGTGCGCGAAAACACGCCCATGACCCTTATTATTCTCGACAACGCCATCACCGCCATGACCGGCATGCAGGACAGCTTGGCCAACGGCGAGCGGCTTAAAGCCGTGGTGGAAGGGCTGGGCGTTCCGAAAGACCATGTGAAGGTTATCGTTCCCCTGCCGGCGAATCTGGAGAAAAATATCGGCGTCATTGGCTCGGAACTTGATTATCCGGGGTTATCCGTGATTATTTCGGAAAGAAGCTGTATCCAGATTCTCGGCAAGCGGAGCGCGAAATGAAAAAAGACATCGTTTTAACGGGAGTGGGCGGGCAGGGCGCGATAACCATAGCGGTTGCCATAGTGGAGGCCGCGATCAAAAAAGGTCTTAACTTCCGCCAGTCGGAAGTGCACGGCATGAGCCAGCGCGGCGGCGCGGTGGAAACCCACGTCCGGATTTCGGACGGCGCCATTCACTGCGAGATGATTCCGCGCGGCAGGGCCGATATTCTCATCAGCGTGGAGCCGCTTGAGGCTTTGCGCGGCATTAATTATCTGTCGGAAAAAGGGATTGTCATAACGGCGATAACGCCGGTTAAAAACATTCCCGACTATCCGCCCATCGAGCACGTTTTCAACATGCTGGCGGCGTCCGGCAGGAAGGTTTACACCGTGGACGCGCAGGCCGCCGCGCTTGAGGCGGGCAACCCGAAAGCGCAGAACATAGCGTTAACTGGCGCGGCGTCCGCCTTCATCGGCATCGCCCCCGAACTTCTGCGCGAGAGCGTGGCGCGCATGTTCATGAAAAAGGGCGAGGCCGTGGTCGCTTCCAACCTCAAAGCCTTTGACCTGGGCAAAACCCGAGCCGTAAAACTGGAGAGCTGATCATGAACAAGGTACGCGACATTTTAGCCAAAGCGTTTTCAGAAGGACGGCGTTCGCTGTCCGAAGCGGAGGTTTACTCGGTTTTTGACAGCCTCGGCCTGGACACGCCCAAACGGACCGTCATACCCCTTTCCGCAGGCGGCGAAAGTTTTCTCAAAACCCTGCCGGGCTCAAAGGTAGTCATAAAAGTTTCTTCCTCTAAAACCCTGCACAAAACGGAAGCGGGCGGCGTAAAAATCTGTTCGCTGGAGGAAGCTGCGTCCGCGATAGCGGAAATGAAAAAGAAATTTCCGGACGCGGAAGGCCTTTTGCTTTCCGAATTTGTCGAGCACGCCGCGTTCGCCCTGGGCCAGGAGCTTATGCTGGGCGCGCGGTTCGATTCGGGCTTCGGGCCCGTCATCACGCTCGGCGTGGGCGGCACCGACGCCGAGGCTTTCACCAAAGCGCTCAGGCCGGGCACTTCGCCCGCGATTGAGTCCGCTTACGCGCTTGAAACCGACGGGGATTTCCGGGAATTTCTGGATTCCGCGTGGGTATGGAAATACGCCGCCGGCAAAGTGCGCGGCGGGAAAAGAATCGCGGAAGACGCGGTCATGCTCAAATGGCTGAAAGCGTTTACCGCGCTTGTCCGCGAATTCGCGGGTAAAAAAGACTGGCTTATAGAAGAAATAGAGGTCAATCCCCTCGCCGTTTCAAACGGGCGGGCCGTGGCTTTAGACGGCGTTTTAAGGTTCAAACCGGCTGCCGAAGCGGAACCGGAACGGGTTCTGCCGTCGGCGAAGGGCGTGCAGTCGCTCCTGCGGCCCCGCACGATGGCTATTGCTGGAGTGAGCGAAACCAAAATCAATATGGGCCGCATAATCCTGCGTAATATTATAGAGGCCGGTTTTCCCAAAGAGAAACTTTTCGTTCTTAAGGATTTCGCCGGCGAGATTGAAGGCGTGAAATGTTACGCGAGCCCCAAGGATTTCCCGGACCAGGTGGACATGTTCGTGGTGTCGGTTCCCGGTGCGACTGTGCCCGATCTGCTGAAAGAAACCGCCGAGTCCGGCAAGGTGAACGGCCTTGTTTTAATCAGCGGCGGCATGGGCGAGAAAGAGGGCACGCAGCACGTGCACCGCAGTGTTGTGGACATGATAGCCCGCGCGCGGGCCGTTAACCCCGATTTCGCGCTCAGCGGCGGCAATTCGCTGGGGATAGTGTCCAACCCGTCCCGGGTGAACACTTTGTTTATCCCCAAGGAAAAAATGCTTCCCCCCCTGGGCGAGAATCCGCACAACGCCAAGACGGCTTTTATAAGCCAGAGCGGAGCGTTCGTGATAAACATTACCAGCAAATACCCCGCCTTCAAGCCGGTTTATTGCGTTACGGTAGGCAACCAGATGGACGTTACCGTGGTTGACTACGCCGCCCAGGCCGAGCTCGACCACGAGATAACCGCTTTGTTTTTATATCTGGAAGGCCTTAAGCCGGGCGACGGGCTCAGGCTTGTCGAAACCGTCGAGCGGGCCGTGAAGGACGGAAAACGCGTAGCCGTTTATAAAGCAGGCAGAACGCTGACGGGCCAGAAAGCGGTGATGGGCCATACCGCGTCCATAGCGGGCAGTTTCGTCGTGGCGAAAAGCATGCTTTCCAAAGCGGGCGCCTTTGTGGCGGAAACGCTTGAGGAGTTTGAGGACTATATCCAGCTGTGCGCCAATTTCGGCAAATACGAAAGCGGGCCGCGCGCGTTTTTACTGAGCAACGCCGGTTTTGAATCGGCCGCCATGGCCGATAACCTTGAGCTGGGCGGGCCGATAGACCCCGTTTATCCGTCCGAAGCGCTGAAAGGCAAACTGGCCCAGATACTTAAAGAGAGCCGCCTTGACGGCATCGTTGACGTGAATAATCCTTTCGATGTCACGCCTATGGCGCCGGATATCGCCATGTCCCGCGCGGCGGAGGAAATTTTAAAAAGCGGCGAGTATGACTCGCTGATCGTGTCGCCCGTGCCGCTTACCGCGACCATGAAAACCCTTCCGTCCGAAAATCTGGAGGAGTCGCTGCCGGTGAAGCTGGCGGAACTTTCGCGCAAGTACGAAAAGCCGGTTATTTTCTGCGTCGCCGCCGGGGATATTTACAACCCGTACCGCGACATAGCCGTGCGGGAAGGTCTGGCGGTTTTTAAATCCGCCGACCGCGCGTTGCGCGCCCTGTCCGCTTTTTCGGAAAGACACGCCGTCCGCGAATAGGCCGTTCCGCGAAGCGGTTCCCGAAGCTGAAAATAGTAGCCACGCATTTCGGGGGCTGGCAGGACTGGTCAGGCGCGCATGAGCATTTATGCGGCAAAGACGTGTTTATTGAAACATCGTTTATCCATGGAATAGACATTTCCCTGCTGAAGAAATTTTTTCAAAGCACGACAAAAACCGGTTCCTGTTCGGGTCCGATTCTCCGTGGTGCGACCAGAAGGGCCAGGTGGACTTCATAACCGGCCTCGGCATAATAACCGATTCCTTCAAAGAAAAAATATTCTGCGAAAACATTAAAGGCCTGAGGTCTTAGCGCGTTGCCTTAAAGATACAGCGGTGCCCCGGATATCTTCGCGGGGCCCTGACCGTTTATTTTGTTTGCGCGTTGTTTTTCGCTATCAGGTCATTAAGCAGCCGCACCGTTTCCCGTGCGGCTGCGCTCATTGAATTGAAGGTGGTATCGGAAACGCCGGACAGCACGATGGCGTAGTTATGGTCTATGCCGCCCTTATTCCAGCGCGCCGCGTCCGGCGCGGCGATATAGGCGGAAAAGGTCTGGTGTCCGTTGCCCGGCCTTTCGCCTATGATGTGGATTACGGCTTCGGGTTTTGATGCCTCGGTTGTGCCGTCTCCGTCAAACAGCTGTTCGCCCAGGCGGTAACCCGCGCGCACTCTGCCGCCCGTGATAACGATATTCTCCGGCGCGGTTTTAAACCCTGCCTGCGCCAAAGCGGGGCGCAGTTCTTGCAGATAGGGCAGCAGGTGGCCTTTATCCATAAGCGCGCGGGCGTTAAGTCCGTCGGATATTACGATTTGGACGTCATACCTTTCGCTGTTTTTTTTGCGCGACTTTTTCAGCTCCCTGAGTTTCCCCTCGGACTCTCCGTCAAGAACCTCGCCGTTGCACGGGTGGAGGATATAGTCGCCGCGGTCTTTTATCCGGGTTCTGAGCCGCAGAACCGGTTTGGGCATCTGGTTTTCGATAAAGTCAGGGGTCAGTTCGGTCCAGATGCTTTTCTTGGAATCGTTATAAAGAAACAGCACCTCGCCAGCCAAAGCGGGGTTCATGTCCGATATCTTTTTCCCGTAGCCGACGGCAAGCGGCACTCCGTGGGACTGCACAAGGGCCATTTGCTCCCGTCCCTTTTGCAGGAGCTGCTCGTCGGTCAGGTTCGCGAATTCAGTGTCCCCCGCGGCGGCTTTCCGCCGGGCGTATTGCAGATACACCCACAGCGGATCGCCGAAATTCTTTGTGGGGTTGCCCGCCGCGTCAATCACGCCGAGTTCCTTAAAAAAGCTCCACATCACGTCATTGACCTTGTAGCCGTGGTTCTCCCGCACGCGCAGATGGTCCTGAAACGCGGTGGTGAGATAGCTTAACATCGGATCGTTTTTCGTGGGCAAAGCCATCAGGTAAGCGGGATTGGCCGGGGCCACCCGGTCTATGCACCAGTCCAGATCGTCTAGCGATACGTCCATATGGAGCGTGGAGCAGATATCAAGGCCTATCGCCAGGCCGTGCAGTTTGCCCATTACGGTGTCTTCCAGCGCGGCGCGCAGAAGCTGCTCTTTGCTTTTAAAAACCTCCGGGCCTATGAATCCCGCCACGTCGTTGACCGCCACCCAGGCGGCCGCGCCGCCGTTTTTTTTCACGTTATCAGTCCTGCCGCCCGAAAGAACAAGCTTCGCCGTCGCTATTTTCTGTTTAAGCGCCCTGGCAAGGCCGTATTTCCGCGATTCAAGAGTCACCATGTCAACGCCGTGGGCCTGCCGGTTGGTGAATTCAGAGCCCTGCCCTGTTTCAAGATACAGGCCGAAATCCCCGGTCCGCCCGGCGGCGTAAGCCGCCATCTTTTCGCTGCTGAGTCCTCCGTAGACATTGTTCGCGGAATCCACGCCCGCTATGCTCTGGAAATAAAGGTTTGTTATGCCTGGGTTCATTTTTTCAACGCGGTCCTGATCGTCAATATGGGCAAGAACGACCCAGGGCAGTTTCCCCTTAAGCCCGAAAGTTTCCACCACGTCTTTAAGCGTGCTTTCAATGCGGGCCACGTTCTCGGGCGTGCTGTCCACTGGATTGGTGCCCAGGAGCAGATCGCCGACTGAAAAGGCGAACGCGTCAAACACCTGCCAGCGGATATCCGCGGGATCGTCGTTGGGCGAATTGGGCTGCACCCGCGCGCTGAAATAGCCCCTGGCTCCGATTTTGCCGCCGGGCAGGGGATTGAAGATTTTCTGGCCCGCCAAAACCAGCTCCTTATCGCTCATCAGTTTGACCACGGCGGCTATCACATCGCTGTTGAGTCCCGGGCAAATCCGTTTTACTTCCGCTTCGCTTTTTGTCAGGATGAATTTTTTCAAATCGCAGAGCGTCATTTTCCGGACAAGGGCGTAACTCTCCGGATCAATACTTTTTGCTATCATCTCCTGCTGGGTGTCGGAGTAGAGAGGGTGTTCCGTGATTGTTTTTACCGCGGTGTTCGCCAGCAAAAGCCGGGCGTTTTCCCTGGATTTTTCGTCCGCCGCCGCGTCGCCCACCGCCAGGTCGCCTTCCTTAAAAGGGTTCGCCGCGCCCATTATTCGCTGATACAGGCGCTGCGTCTGTTTCGCGCCGGCTTTGGGCTGCGTCCGGCGGATATACTGGAAAATGTCTTCCTGTCTGCGGACGCCGGAAACAGTCAGGGCTGTGCCGCTGTCCTCCTCGGCATGGGCGCGCGGAACCGCCAGCACCGCCAGAAGCGAAAGAAAAGAAACCAGCGCTATGATTAATAAAGCGTTTTCGTTTGCGTTCATATCTAACCAGTCTACAAATTTCCATCAGTTTCTCAAAAACCCTGCGTGTTGGAACGGCGATATTATTGTATGATTGTGGTGGGTAAGGCTTTCGGGCCGATACAACAATAACAGGGAGGGGTTTATGGAAAAATCAAAAAAAGTGTTGGGAGCCGGAATAATAGTGGCTGCGGTAGCCGCGGCAGGGGTTTGTTTTCTTGCGATCAAACGCAAAAAGAGCAATGCGGACATAATCCGCGCATGGACGCTCAAGATGAAGGCCGAAGTGCTTGAGGAAATGAAAAAACTCAAGGAAATCAATAAAGAGGCTTATTGTTCTCTGGTTGACGATATCGCCGACCGCTATCGACGGGTTGAAAAGGTGAGCGCCGACGAGATGAAGATTCTCGCCAAAGAGCTTAAAAGCGCCTGGACGCACATAAGCGCGGAAATCAAAAAAAACTCTTAAGCGCTGTCGTGCCCGCAATGGTTTATGCCGCCGCATTTATTTGCGGCGGTTTTTTTTACGCTAAGGGTTGCGGGCGCCGGCGGGTTTGAGAAGATATTTCCCGACTTTGTCCTGCAGGTCCTGCCGTTTTACGGGTTTTACCAGCAGGTCGTCAAAACCGGCGGACAGGCTTTCCTTTTTCACCATTATCGAATCGTAGCCGGTTATGGCCAGCGCTTTTATAAGCCCGCCCTGCGGCAGTTTGCGTATTTCCCTTATGGCGCTTATGCCGTCGAGGCCTGGCATGTTGATATCCATGAT
Source organism: Elusimicrobiaceae bacterium (assembly GCA_041667045.1). GTDB lineage: Bacteria > Elusimicrobiota > Elusimicrobia > Elusimicrobiales > Elusimicrobiaceae > JAQVSV01. The sequence continues at coordinate 8,021 of JBAYFS010000042.1, forward strand.
AACAAGCAGCACGGCGTTGTTCCGGCACAGCTCCACCGCCTCAAGGCCGTTTTCCGCGGTGAGCAGGTTAATCTCGTTGCGGCTTATCAGGAACTCGCGGATAAGCGCGTTGTTTACGGGATTGTCGTCCGCTATCACCACGGTCGGCACGAACCACTTGGCGACGTGCGCGGCGATGGTCTGTTTTTTTATGGGTTTCGTTATATAGTCGTTCATTCCGGCGTCTTTTGCGCTCTGCCGCTGTTCCGAGGCGGCGTGCGCGGTAAGGGCGATTATGGGCGTGGGGATCCGGTCGGTCGCTTTTTCAAACCGGCGGATGCGCTCCGAGGCTTCCAGCCCGTCCATTTCCGGCATCTGGATATCCATAAAGATCATGTCATAGCGGTATTTGCGCACGGCGTCCACCGCTTCCTTGCCGTTGGACGCGGTGGCGACGGCGAAACCGTTGCGTATCAGGAAATGCCGCGCGAGCAGGCAGTTCTCGGGATTGTCGTCCACCAGCAGTATCTGCGCCGGCATGTGCGGCTGGGCATGGTCGGAGGTTTCGAGCAAACGTTTGCTGTGGGCGGGGGTGTCCGGTTCAAGTATTTTAGACACCTGCCGCAGCAGCGCGTTGCTTTTAACGGGTTTGAGCAGGGTTTTGCGTCCGCCGCCGTTTTCCTGGCCCGTGCCGATGTGGTCTCCGGTCAGCAGTATGGTTTTGTCCGGATAGGCGGGACAGGCCATATTGTCATTGCCGCAATTGTCCGTTATGACCAGTTCCGGCATCAGCCCGGATTTGGCGAAGTCCCTGTTGCCTGAAAAAACCGCGGTTTTTATATTCCATGTTTTCAGCAGTTTGGCGAGAACGCCGGCAATCGAGCGGTTCGGTATTATCAGCGCGGCGGTGACGCCGTTGAAATCCGGCTTGTCTGGCGAAACGGCCTGCGGATCCTTTTTTAAGATGATGGTGCAGGTGAATTCGGAGCCTTTGTCCGGTTCGCTTTTCACCGTTATCTTGCCCCCCATCATCTCCACCAGCGAACGCGTGATGCTCAGGCCCAGCCCTGTGCCGCCGTATTTCCTGGTGGTCGAAGAATCCACTTGGGAGAACTTTTTGAACAGCTTGCGCTGGTTTTCCAAAGAAATTCCTATGCCCGTGTCCCGGATGGTGAAGCGGATGCCCAGGGCGATGTCCGAGCACAGTTGCTTTTCTGTTTCGGCCTGCACGTATATTTCGCCGCGCTCGGTGAATTTTATGGCGTTGTCCGTAAGGTTGGTTAGGATCTGGCGGATCCGCGTGGGGTCGCCCAGCAGGGAGGCCGGGATTTCCGGGTCAATGTCGGCGATAAGTTCAAGCGACCTGTCGCGCGCTTTTATGCTGAGCGTTTCCGCGACGGTTTCAATCAGCGCTGGCAGGTTCAGGCCTGTTTCCTCCATCTCGAGATGTCCGGATTCTATTTTCGAGAAATCCAGAATGTCGCTTATCAGAATCAGGAGGGAATCGGAGGCGGACTCTATGCGCTGGAGCAGTTCCTTCTGCTGGTCGGTAAGCTTTGTTTCAAGCGCCAGTTCCGTCATGCCCACTACGGCGTTTAGCGGCGTGCGGATCTCGTGGCTCATATTGGCTAAAAAATCGCTTTTCGCGCGGTTTGCCGCTTCGGCGGTTTCTTTGGCGCGGCGCAGTTCGTTTTCAAACTGGCGGCGGGTCGTTATGTCTTCAACTATGAAAAGCCGCCCGAAATAAAGCTGGTTGCGGCCCGTTATGCGGGTTGAGTAGATTTTCAGCGTTTTCCCGTTTTTCAGCGCCAACTCCTGGTCGGCGATCTCGGAGCCTTTCACCGGGGTAGAAATAAACTGGTCCCATTCGTGGGGAGAGGCCATTTTTCCTCGGATCAGGTTATTGAGTTCGCTCTGCCGGACCTGCTGGTCCTTTATATCGGAAAACAGTTCGGAAAACTGCATGATTTCGCAGAATTTGCTGTTGATGTAGCTGGTTTCGTCATTCTCTTCGTTCACCACAAAAAAGCCGAGCGGCGTGCTGTCCGTTATGGCGCGCAGGAAGGCCTCGTTTTTGCGGATGCTGTTTTCCGCGCTGATCAAATCGGTTATATTGGAAATAGAGAGCAGCGCGTATTCCGTTTTTTCTTTTTCGCTCAGGCGCACCATTGTTCCGCTCAGCGAAATCCATACGGCGGGCGTCCTGCCTTTGGCCGCCAGGCCGAGAATTTCGTTGTTTATGGTTTTGCCTGCGCGTATCCGCTGCGACGGGTATTCCCCTTTGGAAAACAGGTATTCGGGCTTGCCCGGAGGATAGAGCGAAATCTCGTCCTGCATGTTGGCGGAAGTCAGCTTGACACCGGCCAGGGCGAACAGTTTTTCCGCGCTTCTGTTGCGCGCAATCACGTTTTGCTCCATATCGAGCATCAAAATGCCTTCCGCCATGGTGTCAACCACGCTGCGGTATAACCGTTCGCTGCGGAGCATGGTGCGTAACACTTCGCGCTTGCCAAGCAGGCTGCTCAGCCAGAGCATGGCGCTTTTTATGTAATCGCGGTCGAAATCGGTCAGTGCGGGCGGGGTTTTGGAGGCGAAAACGGCGAAGCCGTAAAATTTATCGTTGACCATTAAGGGGCATTCCACGCAGAACGCGTATTTTTCGCCTACGGGGCACCCTGCGCATTGCGGACAGGCTCCGGCGCGCACCGTTATATTGTCCCTTGTGTTAAAAGCTGTGTCGGAGCCGGATGCGTCCCGGTTAAGCCGCAAAGCCATTGCGGCTGTTATGCCTAAAGCGTTCGGCGTCACGAAATCAACGGCATATTCCAGAGGGCTGGTGGTTTTTATGACAAGGCCTATGTCCGCTCCCAGCGAGCCCCGTATGGTTTCCAGTATGGCGTTGATCTGGGTTTCCGCGTTGTTGTCGGTTGCCGCCGCGCTGTGGCAGAGTTTGGAGAGCCGCGAAATCAGGATGTCTTTCGGCTCGAAATTTTTTGCCAGCAAGACGAGCTCGTTGTTTTTCTCGCCTTGCAGCAGATCCGCGTGAAAGCTGAAACGGTCCGTTTTTAATTCCAGGGATGCGATTTGGCCGTTTTCAATGACCGCTGCCGCCGCCGCGAGCAGTTTCCGCGCATCCTCCGGGGAAAGGAAACCGGCAAGTTTTTCCCCGGCCTTTATTTCGGGAAACGGGGAGGCTCGCTTTTGTTTGGAGGAGATAATTTCCGTGTCGGGCTTTATGGTTACAGCGATATCCGGGTCCGAGGAAAAAATTTTTTCCAGGGATCCGCTTGCCTTTGCCAGATCCGAAACTATTTCCTGTTTCCTGAGCGCGGCGGCAAGATATTTTCCGAGCTGCCCGAAAATCCGGGTGGTTTCTTCAAAATTCACTTCGTCTTGCCGGTGGAAAGTGGCGCCGATAAATCCTTTAAGGGTTTTATCGCAGAAAAGCGGGCGCGCCGCGAGCGATTTGATCCCGTTAATCGTCATGAGCGCGCGTTCCGCTATGGCGTTGGCCGGCAGTTCGTCCACGTCGAAAACTTTTATTTCGGTGTTGGCGCGCAGTTTCGCGTCAAAATAGGGAAGATCGGACGGCTTTATCGTATTGGTCAGAAATGACGCGGGGATCATGTTTTCTTCGGCCCATTCATGCGCGATATGGTAGCGTTCCCCGCTAGAAAGATAGATGTAAACTTTCGGGGCTTTGGCGAAAAGGCCGATGGATTTCAAGATATCTTTAATGGTGTCTTCAAATTTATCGGGCGTGGCGGTGAGCAGCTGTTCCGTGATGTTAGTCACCAGCGCCTGTTTCGCGTGATAAAGGGCGAGCCGTTCTTCGGTGTTTTTTTGCGGTGTGATATCCCGGCCCAGCGCGCGGATTTCCATTGTTCGGCTGTTTTCATTAACCACGGGAAGTATTTCCCACAAGATGTGGTTGTCCCGGCCCGGAATGCGGTGCTCGAAGCTCAAATGCTCCCCGCGTTTTAAGTGCGGCATTTTCGCGCCGATGTGTTCCGGCAGTTCCAGTTGAGGAAGTTCGCTTATGTTGCGGCCGAGTATGCTTTTTGCGTCCAGCCCGTAAACGCCGCACAGGCGTTCGTTTGCGGACAGGATAACGCCTTCCGCGCTGAGCGTGAGGGAAAGATCGGTTTTTGACTCAACCAGGTTTTCAAGAAGCAGTTTTACGCGCCGCATCTCGTTAAGGACGATTTGGTCCTGCAAGATTACCAGATAGCCGTCCGGTTTCCCGCCGGACAGGATTCTGGTGACGGAGGCTTCCGCGTCTACCGTCTGTCCGTCCTGTTTGCGGAAAGACACGACTTCCGGTCCGCCTCCGGCTTTGATGATTTCCTCGCATTTTTCAGTGAACGCGGCGGCGCGGTTTTTTAACTTCCTGCCGCTTTTGCCGGGCTCGTCCCACGCGGCGTAGTATTGGTCCAGCGTTTGCCCGCCGCTTATTTTTTCGGCGGGGAGTTCCAGTATTTTCTCTGCGCTCCTGCTGAAATAGGTGACGAGTCCTTCCTGGCTTATGGCTATCACCCCGGCGTTGCTGGTTTTTTTGACTAATTTTATAACGTCATCGCGTGTGGCGATGGGCGCTTCCAGCCGCGCTTTGTTTTGCGGTTTAAGGATAATGAGTCTGGATTTGCCGTCTTGGTCCCGGATTTGTGTTATTGTGGTGGGGTAACAGCAACGTTCGCCGCGGCTGTTGATATAACATCCGTCAAGCAGGGCGAGCGGGGCGTCCTGGGAATTCAGTCGCTCGGCAATGCCGGGGTTTTCCAGAATTTTGGTTATGGGCAGTCCCGCCAGGCCGGAACTCCCGTAGCCGAGCGTTGCGGTGATTGCCGGGCTGGCATGCCGGATAACGCCGTCCGCGCCGACGGCGATGAGATTTAAATCGCGGTCTTCGAATAGGGCGGACAGCTCTTTGCCCGCCAGGGACAGTTTTTTGTAAACGGCATAGCCCAAGAGCAGTAATCCAGCTCCCGCCAGCGAAATGATTAAGAGTAACACATGCCCCCCAAAGGCGCCTTCCTGCTATTATAATGATTTAAACGTGAAAATCCTATAGGGTGTGCAGCAGGCCCCGTATGCCGTCCCAGATTATCTGCACGCCTATGGCCAGTAGGATGAACGCGGATATTTTTGAGATGGTCTGCGAGCCGGTTTTGCCCATGCGGCGGATAAAAATTTCCGCGTAGCGGTAAAACACAAAAACGGAAAGCGCGGCGAACGCTATGCCCAGTGTCGTGCCGGAGATGCTGGACCAGGTTGACAGGTCCAGAATTTTGCCGGACGGCACCATGGTGAGCGTTACGGCTATCGACCCCGGCCCCGCGGTTACGGGAAGGGTGAGCGGAAAGAAGGCGTGGGAGGTCGTTTTCTCCTTAAATTCCAGCTGCTCCGATTCGGAGATTTTGGGCTCGTTGTTAAGCATGCGCCAGGCGGTGTTGAAAAGGAGCAGGCCGCCGGCTATGCGGATGACGGGAATCGAGATTCCGAAAAGTTTCATGAGCCAGCCTCCGATAAGCAGAACGGTGAGCAGGAGCAGAAAAGTGTATTTCCCTATGAGCGCGGCGATTTTGTGGCGGTCCGTGTCGGGCACGGAGGAGGTCATTTCAAGGAAAATTGGCGCCATGGCGGGCGGGTTTAGAATAGGGAATAGCGCGAAGAACGCGAATCCGGCTGTGTTTAAAAATTCGTGCAGCATACAATCCTCCGAAGTGAACGGTTGATAAAGTATATAATTTTCCGCTGCCGTTAGAATATGGCAAGCTGAGGAAATGCTAAAGCAGGGAATTTATAAGGGAAGGGTTTTCCCCGCGCAGGAAATCGAGATTGGCGCGGATTTTTTCGGCGGGCCAGTCCCACCATTTAAGGCGCAGCAGTTTTTCTATGGTCGCGTCTTCGAACCGTTTGCGGATGAGTTTTGCGGGCGCGCCGCCCGCTATTTCATAGGGGCCCACGTCTTTGGTGACTACGGAGCGCGCCGCTATTATGGCCCCGTCGGCTATATGAACGCCGGGCATTATCAGGCTTTCAAACCCTAACCACACATCGTTACCCACCACGGTATCGCCTTTATTGTCCCATGCGTCCGTAATTTTAAGCGACTTGTCCCATTGCTCCGCGAATACGGGGAAAGTGTAGACCGACATCGCGCGCACCTTGTGGTTCGCCCCGTTCATGATGAACTTCGTGCCGCTTGCCAGGGCGCAGAATTTGCCGATTATCAGCCGGTCGTTGTTGCAGGGGTAGTGGTACAGCACGTTTTTTGTTTCAAAAGAGCAGGGGTCGGCGAAATCGTGGTAAATGGTGTAGTCGCCCACTGTTATGGTCGGTTTTGTGATAACGTTTTTGAGGTATAC
>JBAYFS010000043.1:0-14270 GCA_041667045.1 Elusimicrobiaceae bacterium
GGGCAGAAATGTTCCGCGGCAAGCAGAGCGTTCATCCCAAAATCAATATGGCCCAGAGTGCGCGCTCAGGTTGAGACCATGACCGCGGCCCTGAAAATGGGCGATGTTATGGATTTCCGGAACCTGGTAAACGCCGTTATTGACCGGAACGCGTTTAATAACATCAAGCGTTATATTGATTTCGCGAAAAAGTCGAAGGACGCTGAAGTGATTATCGGCGGGAACTGTGACGACAAAACCGGCTATTTCGTGGAGCCGACCGTTATTTTGGCGAAAACGCCGCATTTTAAAACTATGGTTGAGGAGATCTTCGGGCCCGTCATGACGGTTTACGTTTATGACGACAACAAATTGGACGCCGCGCTTGAAATGTGCGACACCGCCTCCGCCTATGCCCTGACCGGCGCGGTTTTCGCGCAGGACCGGGAGGCTATAGTCAAAATGAGCCGAGCACTGGTAAATTCCGCCGGAAACTTCTACATAAATGACAAACCGACCGGTGCGGTTGTCGGACAGCAGCCGTTTGGAGGTTCGCGCGCTTCCGGCACGAACGACAAGGCCGGCAGCATGCTCAATCTTTTAAGATGGGTCACGCCGCGCGCGGTAAAGGAGAATTTCGTACCTCCCTACGAATGCGGGTATCCTTTCATGGGAGAAGAATAAGTCTTTTTTACGGCATGATGTGCGGGGCCGCATAGCCCCGCACATCGGTTTTTAGGCCCGGAAACGACATAGGTCTAAAGTCCCTTGTCCGGAAACGCCAGCCGGCATATATTATCAGTACCTTTTTATGAAACGGCATATATTTTTTATTCTTGTATCAGCTGTCGCTCTTTTCCCCGTATCAGGATACGGGGAGGATTCACCGCAGGCCGAACGCGCGGGAGCGGCGGTCCGTCCTTCCGCTAAACCCGTTCCTGGCTACGCCAGCCAGCCGGGCCGTCCGAGAAAGGACATGCGCTATTCGGTTATGATGCAGGGTTTCCACTGGGAATCGCATAAAGCTTCGCCCTGGTGGCTGGTAATAGCCAATAACGCCAAAGAACTGGCCCAGGCGGGCTTTGATATGATCTGGCTGCCGCCTTCCCAGCAGGCGGCGAGCGACGAGGGCTACATCCCCGTACAGCTTTACAATCAGAATTCCCTTTATGGCACGGACCGCCAGCTTAAAACGGCGATAGCCAGTCTTCACGCCAACAATATTCTTGTGTTAGCCGATGTCGTGATCAACCACCGGGTGGGGTCGTCTAATTGGGCGGATTTCACAAACCCGTCCTGGGGGCCGGAAACCGTTTGTTCCAATGACGAATGGCCTTACGCCAAAGGCGCGCCGGATACCGGAGCCGGTTTTCCCGCCGCCCGAGATATTGACCACACTAACGCCGCAGTAAACAAAAGTATTTCGGACTGGATGCTCTGGCTGCGCAATACCGTCGGTTATGACGGCTGGCGCTATGATTATGTGAAGGGTTACGCCGGAAAATTCGCGGGTCATTACACCCAGACCACGATGCCGGTTTTTTCAGTGGGCGAGGTCTGGACCGATCTTTCGTACGGAAATGCCGACGGGCATCGGCAACTTATCTGCGACTGGATTAATTCAACCGGCGGGCAGGTTTCAGCTTTCGATTTCACGACAAAGGGAATGTTGCAATACGCCGTAGCCACCCGGGAATACTGGCGCCTGCGCGACGCGCAGGGCAGGCCTTCCGGCCTGATAGGCTGGTGGCCTGAAAAAGCAGTGACTTTTATTGATAACCACGACACCGGCCCTTCAACCGGCGGAGGACAGAATCACTGGCCGTTTCCGGCGGAGAATATCATGCAGGGATACGCGTACATTCTTACCCATCCCGGCATACCGTGTGTTTACTGGGTTCATTATTTCGACTGGTCGCTAAAGGGAGAAATAAGGACGCTTATCACCATTCGCAAGCGGCAGGGCATCAACGCCGTAAGTCCCATTACCATTTTAGTCGCGGATAGCGCGAAATACGCCGCGATGGTCAACAATAACACGGTGGTTAAAATAGGGCCGGGCTCCTGGGCCCCGGGGCAAGGCTGGGAACTCGCCACTTCAGGAAAAGATTACGCCGTGTGGACAAGATAAACTTTCAGCCATAAAAGAAAAAGGCGGCGTTTTTAAACGCCGCCTTTTCTTTTGCAATTTTCCAGAATTATTTTTTTACGGCTTTCTTCGCCGGCGCGGATTTCTTGCCCAGGACCTCGGCGCGCAGCTTTGCGGCCATATCCGTTTTCTCCCAGGAGAAGACATTCCGTCCGAAATGCCCGTAGGACGCGGTTTTCCGGTAAACGGGATTACGCAGTTTCAGTGTTTCGATAATCCCTTTAGGCGTGAGTTTAAACAGCTTGCGAACCGCCGCCACCAGCGTGGAGTCGTCAACAACGCCGGTGCCGCAGGTGTCAATGTAGAGGCCGACGGGGTCAGCCACGCCTATCGCGTAAGCCAGCTGGATGGTGCATTCTTCCGCAAGGCCGGCCGCCACGATGTTTTTGGCTATGTAGCGCGCCATATAGGCCGCAGAACGGTCCACTTTTGTGGGATCTTTGCCGGAGAAAGCTCCACCGCCGTGCGCAGTGCGCCCGCCGTAGGTGTCCACGATGATTTTGCGGCCCGTCATGCCCGTGTCCGACTGGGGTCCGCCTATAACGAATTTACCCGTGGGGTTAACGTAAACGTTGGTGTCTTTGTCCATGCAGGCGCCAAGAACCGGCTTGATAACCGCGTCGATAATTTCTTTGCGGGCTTTTTCGGTTATTTTCTCGCCGGTTTTGTCCAGAATGTCGGCCGTGTGCTGGGTGGAGATGACAACGGTTTCAACCCGGTGCGGCTTACCGTCGCGGTATTCAACAGTCACCTGGCTCTTCCCGTCCGGCCCGATGTAGGGCAGAATCCCGTTCTTGCGCACTTCCGCCAGCCGCATGGTCAAAGCGTGTGCCAGTTCAAGGGGAAGCGGCATCAGCTCCTTGGTTTCGTTGCAGGCGAAGCCGACCATAAGACCCTGGTCGCCCGCGCCGCCGACGTCAACGCCCTGGCTAATGTCGGGGGACTGCTTGCCGATGACGTTTATCACCGCGCATGTTTCGCAATTGAATCCGTATTTTATATCGGTGTAGCCGATATCTTTGATAACGCTGCGGGTAAGAGTGTCAACATCAATCCAGCCGGAGGTGGTGATTTCACCGCCCACCACTACCATGCCGCGCGTAATATAAGTTTCGCAGGCTACGCGGGCGGTTTTGTCCTGCCGTAAAATTTCGTCTAAAACCGCGTCGGAAATATTATCGCATACCTTGTCGGGATGCCCTTCCGTTACCGATTCGGAAGTCATGAAACATATTCCTTTTTTAATCATCAGTCAGCTCCTTAAATTTCATCGTTAAATATCAATGCTATTATATCATATGTAAAACCGCGCATTTGCGCGCGCGGCGTTTTTATCTACAATGGTATTATGTACAAAACGAAAGACGACAGAACGCCGCCCCTGTTTCCGGAACTCTTCCCGCTTGGCGGCGCGCTTAATCAGGAAAACCGCTGGTGCGTCCTGGCGGAACTCATTAACTGGAACGATATTGACGCCATTTACAGCCGTTATTTCAGCAACATCGGCCGGCCGGCGCGGGACAGCCGGGTGGTGGCCGGAATTTTCATGGTCAGCCTGCTGGAGGAAACTTCGGATGAGGCGGCTGTCGAGCTGTTCAGCGAAAACCCGTATATCCAGTATTTCTGCGGGCTGGGCAATTTCGTGACAGACGGCTCCGCCGCGGACACGCAGGTTCTCGTCCGCGCGCGGCGGCGGCTCGGCCCGGAAACTTTCGCTTTGTTCGAAAAAGAAATTCTTGAAATACTTGCCAGTCACGAAACTTTGGGATTAAAGTTTTCGCGCACCAGAAAAATAGCCAGAAAAGATTTTCGCTTTAACGCGGGGACTTTCCTTATTAAAATGGGCAGGCGCCTTACCGGTTTAAAAAAATGAGGGGCATTAAAACACTGAAAAAAGCGCTGCCGGGAAAACCCGACTGCTACTTTATCGGCCTTAACGTGGTGGACGCTCTGGCGTTCACCGCCTTGCCGTTTGAGGAAGATAAAAAAATCCGCGCCGAACATATTATGGTAGACGGCGGCGGACCCGCCGCTACGGCGGCCTGTGCGGCGGCCCGCGCGGGCCTTAAAAGCGCGGTCGTTACTTTGCTGGGGCATGACGAATGGACCGGTTTCGCGCTTTCCAGTTTCCGCTCCTTCGGCGTGGATACGCGGTTCGCCATTATCAGCGACAAATACAAAACCCCGCTTTCACTTATAATCGTAAACTCAAAAAACGCGAGCCGCACCATTGTGTGGAATTCGCAGGGAATAAACGATATCGAATTGCCGCTCGCGCCGGCGGAATTTGCCGATATCGCCTCCGCGCCGCTGCTGCATTTTGACGGGCACATGATGAACTTCGCCGAGAAAATAGCGCCGGTCGCGAGGGCTAAAGGCGCGCTGATATCGTATGACTGCGGTTCCCCAAAAGAAGGCTGGCAGCGGCTGGCCGGGCATACGGATTTCTTTATCGCTTCGCACGCGCTGGCCGAGCAGCTAGACAGGCCGGTTGAAAAACTTGTCGAAGAACTTAAGGACAGGCACGGATTCCAGATAGCCGTAACCGCGGGCGAGAAGGGCTATTACTATTTTGATGACGGGAAGGGCGCTGTTGTCTTTGTCCCGCAGAAACGCTTTGCCGCCGTAGATACAACCGGCTGCGGCGATGTTTTTCACGGCGCGTTTCTGGCGGGTTATAAAAAATTCGGCGCATTCAGGCCAGCACTTGATTTTGCGCAGGAATTCGCCGGGCGCAAAGCGTTAAAGCGCGGCGGCCGCGCAGCCCTCAAGGAATGATTTTATGCTGAAACTCGTTTTACTAAGGCACGGGCAGAGTGTTTGGAATCTTGAGAATCTTTTCACCGGCTGGACTGACGTTGACCTCTCGCCCGCAGGGCTTGCCGAGGCCGGACACGCCGGAGAACTGCTTTTAAAAAATGGTTTCGCTTTTGACCGCGCCTATACGTCCGTTCTGAAACGGGCTATCCGCACGCTTTGGATAACGCTCGACCGGATGGATCTGATGTGGATACCGGTTGTCAACGACTGGCGCCTAAACGAACGCCACTACGGCGCGCTGCAGGGCCTTAACAAGGCGGAAACTACCGCTAAATACGGCGCGGAACAGGTCCGCATCTGGCGCAGAAGCTTTGACGCCCGCCCGCCCGCGCTGCCGCCGGACGACGCCAGAAATCCCGGTCTGGATCCGCGCTATAAAAACATTCCGCGCAACGATTTGCCATCAACCGAATCGCTTAAAGACACAATCGCGCGCTTTATGCCGCTTTGGCACGATGATATCGCTCCTCGCGTTAAAAACGGCGAGCGCATAATTATTTCCGCGCACGGCAATACCCTGCGCGCGCTGGTCAAGCATCTGGACGGCGTTTCCGACGACGCTATAGCGGATTTTGAAATACCCACGGGAATTCCGCTGGTCTACGACCTCGAGCCGGACCTGAACCCGGTAAGGAAATACTATCTGTCATGAAAAAACTTTTATCCTGGAACGTAAACGGCATACGCGCGGCGGAGAAGAAAGGTTTTTTGAACTGGCTGGAAGCGGAACAGCCGTATCTGCTGGGCGTGCAGGAAACGAAGGCCGAACCGGCCCAGCTGTCCGGAAATCTTTTAAACCCGAAAGGCTATTTAACTTTCTGGTCGGCGGCGGAACGAAAAGGCTATAGCGGCACGGCGGTGTTCGCCAGAGAAAAACCGGCCGGCGTTTCCTACGGTTTCGGGATACCAAGATTCGACAGCGAAGGCCGGACAATAGTGCTGGAATATCCGGACTTTTACTTTGTTAATATCTATTTCCCGAACGGCGGCGCGTCGCCGGAACGCCTGCAATTTAAACTGGATTTTTACGCCGCGTTTCTGGCTTTCACCCGCCAGCTGACAGCAAAAGGCAAGGCCGTTATCGTCTGCGGGGATGTGAATACCGCGCATAAAGAAATAGATCTTGCCCGTCCTAAGGAAAATGAAAACAACACCGGATTTTTGCCGGAGGAACGCGCATGGCTGGACAGGTTTTTTGAAACCTTTGACGATACGTTCCGCCTGTTTCACCCCGAAGGCGGGAACTATACCTGGTGGGATTTGAAAACCCGCGCGCGCGAACGCAATGTGGGGTGGCGGCTGGACTATTTCCTTATTGATAAACAGCACAGTTCGCTCGCGGCTGATTCCTATATTCTGCCCGCCGCGCAGGGGTCCGACCATTGCCCCATAGGTTTTACTCTTAAATAAAAACCCCACGCAAACGGGGTTTTTAAAAACCTGAATTTTAAAAAATAATTTTACGGCATCAGCACGGGAATATTGGTTTTTTCCCGCACCAGCGCGCCGGTACCGATAACTTTGCCGTCGGTGTCTTTCACAACCCAGCCGGTTATTATGGCGGACAGGATGTGCCCGTCTTTGGTTTTGTAGTCTTTTTCGAAAGTTACAAAATCCTTGGTTTGAGCCAGACTAAACTGGTCATTTTCCATCCTATACCACTGGTCCGGCGTGAGATAGTCGCTGCTGTTCGATTGCAGCTGGGACAGGGTATAATCGAACATGTTCATGTAACTGGTGTTGGCGTCTAAGATATTGCCGTCCATATCAGTCATCACCACACCTTCCTTAAGTCCGGCGACGTATTCGTTATAGCGTTCTTTCACGTTGGTGTAATCTTCGTCGGTTGAAAAGGTCATGCGCAAAATCTGGGTTTGCAGGTCTTTGATTAAAATTTTCGGGTCCGCGGGCGGTGTTTTAGTAGTCGCACAACCGGCGGTCAGAGCCATAAGGAGAACGGACAGCAAAACAGAAATTTTTATTTTCATCATATTGAAATTATACTTAAATTCCTCGTTCCCCGAGCATGTGCCGCTCGGAAAAAGTTTTAACTCCGTTTTTGGCGAACAGTCCGGCGGTAAATCCTCGCCCCTTTATAAGTTTACCGGAAAAAGTTCCGTCATATATCGTTTCGCATCCGCAAGACGGACTGCCAGACTTTAAAAATGCTTTTTTCACGTCGAACCGTTTTGCGAGTGTCAAACTTATTTTTGCGCCTAATTTAAACTGTCGGGTTTGCTCTTCTCCGGAACAGGTTTGGGCTTTTCCTTTGACAATTTCCACGGGCGGTCTCGGAATGGACTGCCCGGCAAGCAGTTCCGGGCAAAAGGGTATAACGGTGTATTTCTTCAACAGTTTTTCAATACCTTTGCAGTAAAAAGCAGAGCCGTCATAGCGGCATTTAATTCCGCAAAGACATGCGCTTACAAGTATGTTTTCCCTTGGCATACATTTTCTTATATAACAGTAAAAAGGGCGGGTGAATTACCCGCCCCTTTCGCAGAGAATTTTATTGTTCGACAGTCATCTCCAGGCTTGAGGAGTTGGCAGCGAATTCCGGCGCGTACATGGACTGCATGACCGCCGGGCCGATATGGTAAACGCCGGGCGTAGTCGGACGCATTCTGTAGGCCAGCACATATTCCCCGTGCGGCAGCCAGGAGATGAAGAAATTCATCCGGCTGTCCCGCGGTTCCTCATAACGCGACAGCTGGTCCCACACCCAGCCGCTTTTTAGCGTGTCGAATTCGAATCCCGCGCCTTTGGGGTCGGAGATATGCACGAACTCGAACTGGTGTCCGGTGTTAATGGTTAAATGGACTTCCAGTTCATCGCCCACACGCACCGCCGCTTTATTCGCCAGCGGGGTCAGCGTATATTTTCCGCCTTCCTTTTGGCGCAGAAAATATTTGCGGCTGACGCCCAGCAAACCGCCCGCGGATTCGCCGACCGGCGTGCGTGTCGTATACACCATCGCAAGCGAGCCGAACGCCAGGCCTTTTCCCTTCTTCTCGATCACGGCGTTTGCGTCAGCGGCGGATATTTTTCTTTTCGTCCAGCGCAGTGGTTTCGCCAGGAAATCGGCGGCGTTTACGGTCGCGGTCGAAACAGCGCCGCCCCACGTTATTTTGTAATCCGTTTTCCCAGTCATCATGCCGTTTTTCTGCATGAATTCAAGCATTGAATAAACTGCGGCGGCGGACGCTTTTGTGGATTTCCATTCCGTGCCTTTGCGGTCGAGGAGCATCCACAACAGCATGCCTTTCACCAGTTTGTTTTCCGGCTGGAGGTTTAACAGCGTGCGCATCAAAAAGGCGTGAGTTTCCAGCGTGTCGGAATACCACATCCAGGATGTTTTTTCGGGAGTCCAGAAAACCGTTCCCTCCGCGCCCGTTTGCGCGCTATCTATTGCGCGGGCGAGATACTGTCCCGATTTCGCGTCATCGCCCAGGCGTTTGTAAATCCACGCGCCGTAAGCTTCGCCGAGCTGGGTCAGCGCGTCGCTGTGCCGGTCAACGTACTGCATCCAGGTTCGAGCGTATTGTTTCGCCGTTTTGCTTTCCTGCCAGTCCGCCGGATAAGCGGTCAGGACATAAGCCCCGTAGAGGATAAAGGAAAGGCTGCCCGTGTCGGCCTTCATGTATTTCGGTATTTCCCCCACGGCGTAGGCCATGGCGCGTTTGAGCACATCGTCAGGCGTGGCGACGCCGTAGAGCTTCGCCGTGGCGAACGAATCCAGCACGTAGAGCGTCATGTACAGATTGGGCTCGCCGCCGGGAAACCACGGAAACGAGCCGTCGGGTTTCTGGTAGGAAGAAAGTTTTGTCCGCGCGTCGGCGTATTCCATTTTTACGCGTTCAGGATTTAAAAGGTCGGTCAGCTTATACTGCGTTTCCCCGCCTTCGGACTGAACAAGCCACGGCGTTTCCTCGAGTGCGGTTTGGCGCAGAGGATTGTCTTTTTCCCACGCGGGACGGATGGTGGCGCGTTTCGGAATTTTACCGACCGCCGCTTTCAGGTCGGGAATGGAATCATACAGTTTGTCAGCTATCGAAAGCGGAAGCGCTTTATTAACAACCTGCTCCGTGCATTCGTAAGGATAGTTGACAAGCTGGGGGATCGCGTTCATTACGGAAAGCGCCAGCTGTGGGTCAAGCTGCAGGGTGGCGCTCTCGAAGGCCGCGTCGTCCGGAACGCCCGGAATGGCAAGCCGGCTGGTTCCGGCGTCTAAAATGCGGACGACGGATTTCAGCACGCGGTCAAAACCCGGCAGAACGGGCAGATCCTGTTCCTCGGCGTCGGTTTGGGCGCCGGCCGTTACGTCGCCGCGCACTTTAAGCGCGGTCAGGCGGCGCGGCGCGGTTACGGGCCAGGAAAACGTTTTGCTTTCGTTCTCGGCGATAACCGCGTTCGCCTCCGGCGTATCTTTCGTCAGCTCGGAGGTTATGTCTTTTCCGTTCTCCGTAACGCGGATAGCGGCTTTGACGTTTATTTTACCGCCTGAATTGTTGGTCACGGTGAGCAGGATTTCGCTTTTGTCGCCTTCCCGCAGAAACCGCGGCAGGACGACGCGCGCCATCAGTTCTTTCGCGGTGACGGCGGAAGCCTGGGCCATGCCGAATTTAACATCGTTTGTTATAACGGTCGCGCCCAGTTTCCAGGAAGTAAGGCGTTCGGGCAGGGTGAAGCTGAATTTCCCTTTCCCGTTCGCCACTTTTACCGCCGGATTGAAATAGGCGGTTTCGGCGAAGTTTGCGCGCGCCGCGGGCGCGGCGGGGAGCATTTCTTCACTGGCCGCGCCGGACGCCGCCAGTGCTTTGTTCATGGCGGGAGCCATGCCGCCAACGGCGCGCGGCGCGGAAAACGTGTCCGCTTTTTCGGACATCATCATCACGTCGCCATCCATGGCGGTGAATTTGCTCCGGCTCATTTGCGTTCCCGCGATTTTTATAAAAGGCAACACCGGCTCCTTCACGGCGCGTCCGAAAGAGGAGATCATCCCGTCAATCCAGCCGCGCTTGACGGGCAGGTAGCAGCTGGAAGGCTCGAAGATGGAAGTGGTGTTGTTAAGCCGGATGAACTGGTCCTGATACAGCGCGGCCAGCGCGGATGCGCCGGATTTTTCATAATATTCCAGCGAGCGGTCAAAAACGCGGACCAGCGCTTCGGCGTTCACCGGCTTGCCTTCGTAATCGGCGACGGAAACCGACCAGTCAACTTTCTGGCCCGGTTTGTTTTTTTCCGTATACTCGAACTTAACCGACAGTTCCTTGTCCCGCCACGGAACTTTCACCGGCGCCTGAGCGCATAAAAACTCGAAATTTTTCATGGCGAACCAGCGGAACGCGAAACCGCCTTTAAGTTCGGAATCAACTTTCATTTTATAAACCGCGGGTCCGGAAACGCGCAGCATTTCGCTTTTGACCAGTGTCTGGCCCGTCCAAACTTCTATAAACACCGGGCCTTTCAGCCCGGGCGAGCCGAACAGGATTTCCGCGGTTTCGCCAACGGAAGCCTGCGCATGTTTCGCTATGGCGACGGGCGGCAGGCCGAGCGCGGCGTTGCCCTTCTCGTCCGCGAAAAGCAGTATGGCGGACTGCACGCTTGTGCCGCCCCAGGGGTCGCGCGCGGAAACGGTCATGCGGTAAACTCCGGCTTTGCCGGGTTTGAACACGATTGAGGACGGGCCTTGACCGTCAAAAGCCATGCTCTTGGAAAACACCAGCGGACCGTTTTTCACGTTTTCAAACAGCTGGTCAAGCGGAGAAGTGTCTGGGATGAAATCCCATGGCACGGCTTGGCGGGCATTGGCTGGGCGTTCGTCCAGCCGGTAAAACTTCACATCGGCGTTCCCCTCGACCGCCGCGCTGTTGAGATTTAACATGGAAACTTTTATTTTTCCCTCGCGCCTGGCGTCGAAATAGCCGGTTTCCGGCGTTATTTCAAACAGGTAGGCGCTGTCGCCCGCGGTAACGCTTGTTTCGGCGGTTATCGTGCGCCCGCCAGGATCACGCGCGGACACGGTTACGAGGAAGGTGGACGGCATTTTAGCGTCCTTATCCTTTGGCGCCGGAGTGAAGGGAATTTCGAATTTTCCGTCGGGGCCGGTTTTGATTTTGCCGGAAGCCACTTCTTCGGGCGAACTGTTTAACCGCCCGTACTGCCAGAACCAGAACGGAATGAAAACCTGGCGGGTGATTTTATACTCGACGTCGCCGTTGCCGACCGCGCCGCCGAAATAATACACAACGCTTCCTGTCACTTTGAGCGGCTGATTATAACGGGCCGCGGCTTTCATTTCGTCAATTTTAACTTCGAATTCCGGTCTTTTGTATTCTTCCACTTTCACTTCATAACTTATGCTGGCGGTTTCTCCGTAATCGGCCAGTTCCGCAGTTATGCGGTAACTGCCGAGCAGGCCTTTTTGCGGCAGTTTAAAGGAATAGGCGATACTGCCCGTGGCACCGGGTTTGAGCGTTTTCTCCGAAACGGTCTGCCAGTTGGGGTCTTGAATTTTCAGCGTTATGGACTGCGCGCCGGAGTAAGTACGGAAGCCCTGCGGTATTTTTTCTATGGCTGTGGCCTTAAGGCTTACGTTTTGCCCGGGACGATAGATAGGCCGGTCGGTTTCAATAGCGAAGCTTAGGATTTCCGGCGCGGAGAAATGGAAATTCAGATAATTCTGCCAGAACGCCCAGCTGTTTTTCCTGAAAGCGAACGCGCCGAGCCCGGCGCTGATGTCCTTGTTCAGCGCGACGGGAACGGCTTTCCGTATGCCCGCGAAACCGTTTTGATCGGTGGTGACGGTTTTTGCCGCGCCGGCGTCTCCGTCGTTATTCTCCAGGGTTGTCACCGGCGCGTTTCCCAAAGGTTCGCCGGTAACCGCGTTAAGGAAATAGAAGCGAAAAACATCCGCGTTCACGGTTTTCCCGTTTTCGCCGGGCACGCGCGTGAAATCGGACGGTTTTCCTTCAATTCCAGACGAACCAACAAGAACCAGGTCGGTGATGTTTAAAAGCGCCGCGGACACCAGGTCGCTGCCGGAACTGAAGTGTTCGGTATTTGAAACTGCCGCCACATAAAGGCCGTTTTCCAAAGCGGGCGGGGAAACCGTCGTGTCCGTGCTGGTGTACGGTTTTGCGTATTCGATATTTTCGGACCAGCGGAAAGCGGGCTTTCTGGTAACCAGTTCCTGGGTCATATGCTCGTCCAGCTGAAAATAATAATCGCGAGATTTTTGCCAGGAATTGCTTTTCAGCCAGAGTTTTTTTAATTCGTCGCGCGTAGTGCGGTAGAGCCGGAAATAAACTGCTTTCACGTTTTTGGAACTTACCGCAAGGGCGTTTTTGCCGGGCGCCAGCGCGACGGAGGAACGCAGGCTTAACAGCGGCATTTCAATATCGGCGCGCATTTGGACGCACAGCGCGGCCTGTTTGGTGGACGCGCAGGAGGTTTCCAGTTTTTTGCAGGTTTCCACGGCGAGTGACAAATCGTCGTTTTGGCGAGCAAGTTCCGCTTTCTGGTAAAGCGCTTCGGCGCGCGCAAGTTCACCTTTCGCTTCCCGGGCCCAGCGGCTCAGGGTTTGTATAGCGGCTTCGCGCAGTTTCGCCTGGTCTTTCGCCGGGGCAATCAGCTGTGGCGCGGTAAAGGGAATTTGCAGCCGTTTGATTTTCCACAGTGTCTGCGCATCTTCCCGGCCGGGACCGTCCAGCTCAGCCGCGCTTTCATACAGGGTTGCGGCATGCACGGCTTTTTGCAGGGTGTCCCGGATTTCGTATTTGTCTGTAAGGAAAGTGTCTGGTTCCGGCAGGGGGACGTTCATCGGTTCTTCGGAGTTTAAAAGCCAGTCGCACCAACGTAGCACCGCGAAATCCCATAAAGACGGGGTTTCCCGCAAATCGGAATTCTTCACCTCGATAAAATAAGCCTCGCCTTTCATGGGCACGGCGGACAGCGACGCGCGGAGCGGCAAAAGCCGTTCATAGTCGGCGGTTATGTCATTTTCCCACATAAAGCGCGGGCGGCGGGTGATATCGGCTGAGTCTTTTTCCGCTTCCGCGGGGAGGGAGTGTCCGTACCGGTTAAGATAAGCGCGGTAAATCTCGGTTTTCAACAGGATGAAGCGCGCGTTCCAGACGGGATCGCTTGTTTTAGGAAAAGTGTTTGCATACTGCGCGGCTTCCGCGTATTTAAACAACAGCGCCAGACATTCGGCGGACCGGTATGCGGCTTTGAACCTTTCCGGCACGGCGGGATCTTGCGCCGCCGGCTCGTAGCTTTCCAAAGCCTGGCTGTAACGGCCCTGATCGAACAGGCTGTCGGCTTTCTTTATACTATCCTTATAATCGGCGCTTCCCGCGGCTGGAATGAACATCATCATAGCTATCAGATATGCGGCTGTCTTCATGTGACCCCCCCGTATTCCATCCGCGGGAAATATATAGACCGGTTTTAGAGCGTGCCGATGTCTTCAAACCACAATTGCGGTTTTTCGGCGATAAATTTTTTCATCATGTCTTTGCACTCGGGCAGGTTCAGGTTTACCACTTCCACGCCGTGCTGGGCGAGGAATTCGGGCGCGCCGGCAAAGGTTTCGTTCTCGCCTATCACCACTTTTTTGATGCCGAACTGGACCACCGCGCCGGAGCATAAATAGCACGGGCTGAGTGTGGAATAAAGCGTTGTGCCGCGGTAGGTGCCGATGCGTCCGGCGTTCTGCAGGCAGTCAATTTCGGCGTGGAGGATGGGCGCGTCTTTCTGCACGCGCTGATTGTGCCCGCGGCCTATGATTTTCCCTTCTTTCACCAAAACGGCGCCTATCGGTATGCCGCCTTCCTTCAGGCCCTGCCGGGCTTCTTCAATGGCGGCTTGCATGAATTTGTCCATATTTTTTCTCCGGTTAACAAAGAATCGTTGCTTACGGCTTTAATTTTTCTACAATTAAGGTATATACTTTTTTAGCGGAAGTTACAAGACTATGATAAAGTTATACAACATTGAAGACAACTGCATTAAGCCCGTTGAAAGCGGCGACGCCCAGATACTTGTTTATATCAATCCGGGCGACGCGGATAAAGAAGAACTCATAAGCAAATACGCCATTGACGAGCACACCTTAAACTCCGCACTCGACCCTGAAGAACTTTCGCGTCTGGAGCAGGAGCCGGAGCATATTTCGATAATCTTAAACCGTCCCAAAAATTATTCCGGCAAGGACAAGCTGCTTTTTAAAATAGCTTCGATGGGGTTTTTCCTGTTTAAAGACAAGCTTATCATAATCATTTCCGAAGACCTGCCGCTTTTCATCGGCAAACGCTTTAAA
>JBAYFS010000044.1:0-14045 GCA_041667045.1 Elusimicrobiaceae bacterium
CCCAGAACGCGCAGGCAAGAATCACCGCCAGAGCGGGCGCGGAAAAAGCGCCCGCGGCTTCGGGATTTACGGCGACAAGCACCGCGCCCAGAACCAAAAGTGTTTTTCCTGCCCAGACTTTCCCGGACACGTGTTCCCTAAAAATAAACCAGGCGAATAGCGTGGCGAACACGGTTTCAAGATTGAGCAAAAGCGAAACCTCAAACGCGCTTGCCTTCGCCAGGCCGTACACCAGGCAAACCGGCGCGAGTACGCCCCCGCAGGCAACAGCGGCAGCCAGCTGCGCTGTATGGGGTTTGGAAAGCTTAGCCAGTTCGGAGAAAAAGGGTTTCTTTTTAATCAAGATAAACAGCAGGAGCCCCGCGCCGGATCCCAAATACAGCAAACCGGCAAGCAAAAGCGGCGACATGCCGCCGATCACGCTTTTAGCCAAAACAGGGGAAACGCCGAACAGGGCCGCCGATAACAGGGCCAGCGATTGTCCGTTGAATTTCATATTAGAATGACGAAGGGGACGCGAAAATGCGGTAATCAATGCCCGAGAAAATGGGATTCTGCTTTTCAAGAGACTGAACGTATTCCTCTTTTATATCGTTTTCGCTGAGCATATTGGCAAGTTCAAAAACGTGGTGGGTGTGCGCGCAAACGCGTTTTTCCGCGTAAGGCGCGTGCGACTGGACATAAAGCAGAAACGCCCAGTCCGACGATTGGGCCAGCAGTAGTTCGCGCGCCGCCTGATTGAGGGCGCGGGTTTGCAGCGGGGTGTTTTCAATATTCTGAAACCTGTTGGCTATTTCAATCATGCGTTCCGCGGCGGCGTTAAGGCGCGGATAAATCCAGTCGTTTTTCTCGTTTATCCACGGCTCGAAATAGCCGCCCTCGCCCCAGGAGGCGGGTTCCGGCTTGATTTCCGTATTGTCATGCCCGGCGTTTATGCCTTCGGACGCGGTTATCATTT
Source organism: Elusimicrobiaceae bacterium (assembly GCA_041667045.1). Lineage (GTDB taxonomy): Bacteria > Elusimicrobiota > Elusimicrobia > Elusimicrobiales > Elusimicrobiaceae > JAQVSV01. Next base: position 959 of record JBAYFS010000044.1, read on the forward strand.
GCAGGGGCAGACGCTCTTTGCGGATACCGCGCAGAACATTTTCCAGAAACGCGGGCCCCTCCAGCCACCAGTGGCCGAAAAGCTCGGCGTCATATGTGCCGGTAATAACGGGGCGGATGCCCAGATCCGTGTTTATCTGCTCGATCTGCCTTAGGCGCTTTGCGAGAAAATCTTTAGCGTGTTCCTCGGCCTGAGCCGCGGCTTCGGCGGGATCGTAAGGCGCTTTGTCGGCAAGGTGCACGTTGCCGGTTATTTTGTGGTATTTGATACCGAGACTGCGGCGTATTCCGTCCGCGTGAAGGTAAGGGCGGATATATTCATAATCCGCGTCAAAACCGAGATCGCGGTAAAACTCGCGGTATTGGGGCGAGCCGGGATAGCCGTATTTGGAACTCCAGACCTCACGGGCGGACTGCGCGTCACGCGCGTAGGCGAATAACCCGCCCTGCATAAGCACCGGCGAAAAAACGCCGTTGCGCGGACGCGGGTTAGCAAGGTCCAACGCGTGTTTCTCAAGGAAAATATATTTTATGCCAGACAGCTGCAAAGCGGAAATAATCTGCGGCGTGAACGCACATTCCGGCAGCCATAAGCCTTTGGGGCGGACGCCGAACCGTTTCGCGTAATCATTAACCGCGGCGAGCACCTGCGCACGCACCGCCTCCGGATGTATCATTATCGGCAGGATGGCGTGCGTGGCGGTCGTCGTTATAACCTCAATCTGCCCCTTTTCCTGCAGCTGCCGGAAAGCCGTTATCAGGTTGCCGTCAAATTTTATCAGCACGTTTCTGGCCTGCTCAAACAACTGCCGGTACATTAAAGCAGTGCGCTCGGCAGGCGAATCGTGTGGAATGCGCTCCAGTTCTTTCTGGAGCAGTTCAAGACGCAATTTGATATATTTGTGGCAGCGTTCGCTCATCCCCGGATCTTCGAGCAGGGCACAAAGCGTGGGTGAAAGGGAAATGGTGAGTCCGGCCCGGATATATTCGGCGGAAAGCCGCTCGATGGTGGCGATAAGCGGGATATAGCACTCGGTCACCGCCTCAAAAAACCAGTCTTCCTCCAAAAACCGCTCCGCTTCCATGTGCCTGATATAAGGCAGATGCGCGTGCAGGACAATGGCCAGCGAACCCTTCGCGCTCATTTGCCCTCCATACTGGACGGAAGAAAAACCATCCGCTCGCCGCTGGAAGGGATATAGCCTTCCGCCGCGGAAGCCGGCATGCCGGACGGAATTACAATCGTATTGGAGGTAAGCGTCGTCTGGTGCGCACCGGTGGAATTCAGAATTTCAAGCAGAGCGTAATAGGAACGTCCGGCTTGCGGCGGCTGGATATACATTTTAAGCGTGTCCCAGGGCTTTGAATATTCCACGGCCAGTGTGTTGCTGTCGGCATAAAGCAGTTTCAGTTTAACCGTGGCGTCGAGCTTGCCGGTTTTGAAAAGGGAGGTGCGCAGGGCGGTCCATTCCCAGTAAATGAACATGGAAAGCGGACTCCGCGGCAGGATGATAACCCTGTCGCGCGAAGAGGAAAAACACTCCCGCCAGTATGCTGCCGAATCCGGTATTTTGTTTTCTTGCTTCATTGCGCGCCCAAACTGGAATATATTACATTATCCCCTAAATAACTTTCCGTTGTCAACTTTACATATATTGTTAAAGATGTACAATGGTAGAAACCGGAGGCAAAAAATGACAACCAAACTTCAGTCGGACAGGCTGGATTTCCTGAAAGAGGAAGTCCGCAAGCTGGAAGAGGAACACCGGCTTATAAAACCCAGAGTACTGCAGGGCGCGCAGGAACCCGTTGCCCGGATAGACGGAAAAACCGTCATTAATCTCACCAGCAACAATTACCTTTGCCTGGCAACCCACCCGAAAGTTATCAGGGCGGCCGCCGAGGCCACCGAAAAATACGGAGTCGGCACCGCGGCGGTGCGCACCATTATCGGCACCATGACCATGCACGAACGACTGGAAACAAAACTGGCCGAGTTCAAGGGAACCGAAGCGTCTATCGTGCTGCAGTCCGGATTTTCAACCAACGTGGCGGTGTGCCAGACGCTTATGAGCAGTCCCGACGACCTGCTTATTTCAGACGAACTGAACCACGCGTCCATTATTGACGGCGCGCGGCTGGCGAAATCGGCCCGCAAGGTTTACAAACACGCCGACATGGGCTCGCTGGAAGAAATTTTAAAAACGCCCGAAGCGCGCAAAGCGCGGCGCAAACTGCTGGTGACCGACGGCGTTTTCAGCATGGACGGCGATATAGCGCCCCTGCCCCAAATAGTGGAACTGTGCGAAAAGTATAACGTGGTTCTCATGGTGGACGACGCTCACTCGAGCGGCGTGCTCGGCAAGCAGGGCCGTGGCACGGTTGACCATTACGGCCTAAAAGGCCGGGTGGACATTCAGATCGGCACTCTTTCAAAAGCGTTCGCGTCCATCGGAGGCTACGCAGCCGCCACAAAGGAATTCCGCGATTACATGGTTTCAAACGCGCGGCCCTTTTTGTTTTCAAGCTCGCATCCTCCGTCAGTCATAGCCACGTGCGAAGCGGGACTCGACGTGCTTTATAACGAGCCGGAACGGCTGGCAAAGCTTTGGGAGAACACGCGCCAGTTCAAGGAAGGCCTCAAAAAAGCCGGATTTAACATCGGGCACAGCGAAACCCCCATCACGCCCGTCATGGTGGGCGACACGGTAAAAGCGCAGAAATTATCCGCGATGCTCTTCGAGGAAGGCGTTTTCGCGCTGGCAATCGGCTATCCCACGGTGGGCAAAGGCAAGGAACGTCTGCGCACCATAGTGACAGCCGGACACAGCTCAAAAGACCTGGACACCGCGGTGGCGAAATTCGCAGAAGCAGGTCGCAAACTGGGAATAATTTAGCGGCAGGGAATTTAAAAAGCGCCTCCGACAGGAGGCGCTTTTTTTATTTGGTTTTTCCGGAAATCGCCTTAAGAAGACTGGTAAACGCGCTGTCTCTGGCAAACGAAAGGTAGAAATAACTTTCGTCTATTTCCCCGTCGTAATTGACATAGGCGGACAGTCCCGTCGCGCCTGCGGACAGCGAATTATTGAAAATTGCCGGAACAAGTTTTTTGCCGATGTAATCGTTGACCTTTCCGGCGGAACCCCGGATCCCGGTATCAGACGACTGCTGACCAATTTTTTTAACGAAATCGCCCAGATCAATCAAATCCGCGTACCCGAAATTTATGGTTTTGCGCCGCAGGATGGACGCGTTTTGAGTGTCCGGCGCGCTTGCCGCTACACGGCTGGAAAAATCGTTTAAAAGCGGCATAAGCCCGTCAATCGCTCCGGCATTTATTACGGACAGGTTGACGGGAAACCGCGTTTCCCCTGCGTAAAAATTACCGTAGACCTTAACAGCCGCCAGAGCCAGCAAACGAGGACTAATTTTAGGATTGGCGCTTAAAAGACCAAGCCACGAAACATAATCCATCGCCGTATGGCGCACGTCGGCCTGGGAGCCGATGATGAAATCCGCGCAGCGCCTGATTTCGTAAATACCGGGCAGGTCCTGCATGCGGCAGGCGTCCGCGAAGAAAACATCCACTTTCCCCGCGGCCTGAAAAACCAATGGCAGTTCAAGCGCGGTAATGTGGTCCTTGTTCTCGTCGTCGTAGGAAATGCCGCGCCCCTTGACGGGCTTAAGCCCTTTGCCGAGCGACTGCCAGCCTGATCCGTGATTGTAAACCACCAGCATATACCGCTTCGCCGGGTAATTCTTCTTCGCCCAGGCGACGAAATCCGCAAGCCGCCGCCAGCTGCCCATGTTGACGCTTCTGTCCTCGGCGACTATGGGCGAGTTTATTTTCGCCGGATCCGCGTCGCGCCGGACGAAATAACGCCTGGTTCCGTTTTCCCGCGCTCCGGAGTAGCCGGTCGCGTTTTTGCGCAGACCGAGCTCCGCCACGATATTCACCGCGCCGCTTGAGCCGACGGCTTCCAGCTCGTTGAAATCGGCGAACGCGTCCGCGGCGATATTGTTTTTGCCGTTAAGATAAACCAGCACCGTCCACTCTTTTGGCGCAGGAAAAGAACCCTGCGCGCAAACAAGAGGGGCAAAGTTTAATGCCAAAAGCGAAAATACAGCGATTCGCTTCATATGAAAAAGTCTATTTTCCCGTCGCGAAATCGAAGGAGTAATTCCCGATTTTGTGAGGCCGGTCAGTGTAGAACTGGTAGAAATCCATATGAGGGCCGGACAGTTTCACCACAAGCCCGCCTTCTGTTTTGCGGATGCGGTAAGTGAACACGTCTTTGCCGCTTTTCTGAACGCAGACCGCTTCTTTTTTGGTAATTTTTACACGGCTGAAGCGGACAGAGGAGTCGGCCGCGTCTTTGCGGATTACGCGCATATTAGCTTCGCTAAGCAGGTCGTAAATAGTGGAGGCGGCATCGTCCGATTCAAAAACCAGTTTAAGTCCGCCCGGGTTCTCCACCGCAATCATAAGAGCGGGATAACGGCGGTCATCCATTTTCTGATAGCCCAGACCGATCTGCCAGCCGGCAAGATCTTTCAAAGAGGGTGCGGTCCCCTTCTCAAAATATCCCTTCAACTCGTTGTACGGATTCTCGTCAGCCTCCCGCGCGGCCTCGGCGGCCGGAACGGAAAGTTCTTTTGCGCAAACCGCCGAAGCGGCGCACGTTAAAACAAACAGAACGGCAAAAACAACAGGCAAATTAATTTTTCTCATACCACTATAGTAAAGGAAAAGAAAGCGGCAGTCAAGGAGCATGCAAAAAAACTATAGTCCGGCTATCCCCGCATGGTTCGGGCATATTTTCCGGCATTGCCAGCATTGTATTTCCAGCGTACCTTCGGTAAATTTAAAAGCGTGGCTGAAACACTCCATTTGCCGCATAGCTTCCGCGGAGAATTCGCAGGCCAATGCAATTACCGCCCGACAGGACGACAGCAAATCCTCGGGGCGAAACCCCCGCGGCGCGTCATTAAACAACCGGGCCGAAGCAATCCCGGCAAGGTCTGTGCCCAGCTGAGCGCAGATTTCTTTTACGGTGTTTTCATTAAATGGCATAATTACTCCAATTACCGCTGGTTAAATTGTACTATTTGCCATTTCCGCTTATTAAGACACATGGAACGTCCGCTATGAAAAATTTGCCGCAGAACACAGGCCTGTTTTACTGCTCGTTTATATGGGGGAGCACCTTTTTCCTTATTAAGGACACGCTGGCGCTCGTGCATCCGGTTCCCATGGTCGCCTATCGCTTCATTATTGCGGCGATTGTTCTGGCGCCGTTCGTCTTCCGGAAACGAGTGCCCGGCAAACATCTTAAGGAAAGCGCGGTCCTGTCAGCCATGCTTGTTATCCTTTATGTAAGCCAGACCTGGGGCATGCGCTATACTAGCGCGGCAAATTCCGGTTTCATAACGGGACTGTTCGTCTTTTTCGTGCCGCTGTTCGCTTTCCTGATTTTCAAACGCGAAATCCGGCATTCGCAGTGGGCGGCCTGCGGCGTGGCGCTCTGCGGGCTGTGGATTTTGACCGGCGGGATAAGCGGGTTTAATATCGGCGACGCGATGACTCTGTTTTCCGCCGCCAGCTACGGCATGCATGTGGTTTACATGGACCGCTGCGTGAAAGCCGGGGCGGACATAACGGTTTTGACTTTCCAGCAGTTTTGGATGACCGCGGCGGCGTGCCTGCTTTTGTCTTTCGCGTGCGGTTTTCCGCTAGGCGTTTCGGCTCCGCTGAAAGGCGGAGTTATTCTGGCTTTTCTGGCGCTATTTCCGACTTTATCCGGTTTTTTCGTGCAGGCGTGGGCGCAGAAGAAAGTATCCCCCGTGCGGGCAAGTCTTATTTTCGCGTTTGAGCCGGTTTTCGCCGCGCTGTTCGCGTGGACGCTCGGCGGAGAAAAAGCCACGCTGGGCGCCATTGCCGGCGGGGCGCTGATAGTGTCGTCTTTATTTATAAGCGAGATATCTTCGTTCGGCGGAAGCAAGGAACTGCTCAGGCAATAAAATCAGGCCGGTTCTCTTTTATCCAGGCGGACCACAACTTGTCTTCGTTCTGAATATGCCCGGTCATCCAGCTGACCACCTTGTGGTGGATATCCTCAACCAGATATTCGTTGGCGCCTTTTCTGAGAAAATCGCGGTGCAGGTCGGCGAATCGGCGTCTGAAATATTCATGCTGGGCGATGTGAACTTCCGTATCGGGCCAGGCGCTGCGTTTAAGCAGCAGGTCTTCTTCCGTAAAGCTGTTTTTTACATAGCTTTCCAGAAACGTAAACAGGCTGGCAAGCTCCTCGTCTTCCTTTTCATCTATTATGGCCTGGATGAAACTGTCAACGTTCTCGAACAGCTCTCGGTGCTGGCGGTCAATAGCCGAAAAACCCAGTTCGTAATTTCTGCTCCATCTTGTTTCCATATTTAAATTCTACATAATAATTTCCGCAAATTTCGTAAAATATCGGAGATGCACCTGGAGAACTGACATGCGGCTATTAAAACTTTTTATGCTTTTTTCGCTATTATCGCTGACGGCCTGTGCGGGCAGGGAGTATTCCCATCCGCGCGGTATTTCGCAGGGCGACGCCGCCCTCATGACCCAAAAAAATTCCTCTTACGAGCTTTACAGCTGGAAAAGCGGGGAAACTTGGTCTTTCGTTCTCATTCCCGGCTCAACCAATTTTCAGACCTTCGCCGAAATAACCGTTAAATATGACGTGATTGACGGGGTGGACGCCATGATTCAAAAAATCAACGCGCTGGCGCCCGGCTGCACCGTGTTCTGGAATTTGCGGCAGATTGAAGGTTTTGATTTCCCGCCGCGCCGCGATTTGGCGCGTGTTATGCAGGCCGCGCGGGACCGCGGAATTGACCTTGAAGCCATAGAAAGATTCTAGCGCGGTTTAAAACAATTCCTGCTGTGAAACGTCTTTACCGGGTTCCGGTTTTTTCGTCAGCGCGATGAATTCCTGTTCCGTTATTATCTTAACGCCCAAAGACCGGGCTTTCGTGAACTTGCCGCCCGGTTTTTCCCCAGCCACCACATAATCCGTTTTTGCGGACACGGAAGAAATCTCCCGCCCGCCCAGTTCCGCTACAAGGGCTTTCGCCTGCGCGCGGGACAGTGCCGCAAGCTCGCCCGTGAACACGAAGGTTTTTCCGTCCAGCGGCCTGTCCCCGGAAGGCGGCGGCGCGGTGTGTGTAAAATTTAAGCCTATGGCGCGCAGTTTGGTCAGCAGAGCGCCGACCTGCGGCGTGCGGAAAAAGGAAAATATTTCCTCGGCTATCACAGGCCCTATTTCGGGAATATGCTCCAGGCTTTCCCGGTCCGCCGACGCCAGCGCATCCATGGAAAGAAAATAATCGGCCAGTATCTGCGCCGATTTTTCGCCCACATGGCGTATACCCAGCGCGAAAATCAATTTAGGCAGCGGCCTGGTCCGGCTTTTCGCTATGGCGGCGAGCAGATTGTCCGCTTTCTTAAACAGCCCTTTCTGGTCGCTGAAAACCTTAAGCGCGGCCAGCTGGGGTTTCTCCAGAATATACAGGTCGCCGAAATCGTTCACCAGTTTGTGCGCGGTCAGCTGTTCCACGACGGCGGCGCCGAGCCCGTCTATATCCATGGCGTCCCGCGAACCGAAATGCTGCAGTTTTTCCCGCAGCTGCGCGGGGCAGGACGGGTTTGTGCAGCGATAGGCCACGCCGTCTGGATCCTTATGCACCTTGGCGGCGCAGACGGGGCACTCGTCCGGAACTTTCACGTCCCGCTCATTGCCGGTGCGCGCGCTGAGAACGGCTTTTACTATTTTGGGAATAACGTCGCCGGCGCGTTCGATAACGACGGTATCGCCGATTTTAACGCTGAGCCGGGCAATCTCGTCAAAATTATGCAGAGTCGCGCTTGATATCGTAACCCCGCCGCACTCGACCGGCTGCAATTCCGCAACCGGAGTGACAACGCCGGTTCTGCCGACCGAGAAAATAACATCCTTTAAAATCGTCGTGGCCTGCTGTGCCGGGAACTTAAACGCCACCGCCCAGCGCGGACTGCGCGCCGTGGCGCCCAAAATACGCTGGTTCACCAGCTCATCCACTTTAACCACCATGCCGTCAATCTCATAATCCAGCCCGGGTCGCTTCGACTCGGAAATTTTGAAAAATTCCAGCACTTCACCAATATCCGCGCACTGTTTCCTCAGGGGGCAGGCTTCCAGCCCCCATTCTGTGCAGCGGCGCAAAAAATCGGAATGCGACTCGGGTTCCGGCGGACCGTCGAAAAAACCGTAGGAATGCGCGAAAAATCTGAGCGGGCGTTTCGCCGTCACGCGCGGGTCTTTCTGCCTTAAAGAACCCGCCGCCGCGTTGCGCGGATTGGCAAACGGCTCCAGCTGGTCGGCCTGCTGTTTTTCGTTCAGTTTGGAGAAATCAGGTTTAGAAATGTAAACCTCGCCGCGTATCTCGACCGTGCCGGGGACATCCATTTTAAGTTTAAGCGGAACGGATATTATGGTGCGCACGTTGGCGGTAACATCCTCGCCGGTTTCGCCATCGCCACGCGTGGCGGCGGTTTGCAGCACGCCGTTTTTATAGACAAGCGCGCACGACAGGCCGTCTATTTTAGCTTCAACGAGCAGGCCGTGCGGCGCGCCGTTAAGCCCCTTCACCACCCGGTCGTGCCAGGCGGCCACGTCGGCCTCCGAATAGGAATTATCCAGCGAAAGCATAGGCACGCGGTGTTTTACCGGAGCGAATTCGCCCGACGCGGACCCGCCCACCTTCTGGGTAGGCGAATCGGAGGTTATCAGTTCCGGATTCCGGTTTTCCAGCTCGCCAAGGCGCGCCAGAAGGGCGTCATACTGCGCGTCTGAAATTTCGGGATTGTCCAGATTGTAATAAAGGTAATTGTGGTAGCGAAGCTTTTCCCGCAGCAGGGCTATTTCTTGCTCCGGGGTCATAAGGTCAGGCCCGCTCCGTTTTCATGCGGTCCAGAAGGCCGTTAATGAACGAGCCGGAATTTTCCGTGGAAAATTTCTTCGCCAGTTCGATCGCCTCGTCAATAACGGCAGGGACGGGCGTGTCGGTGACAAAAATAATTTCGAAAGAGGCCAGCCGCAGAATGCAGCGGTCCACCGCGGACATGCGCGTAATCTTCCAGTTGGTGGCGTAAGTCTGTATGGTGTCGTCCAGCTTGTCTTTATTGTCGAGGGTGCCGCTTAAAAGAGAGACGGCAAACTGTTCAGTGGCCTTGTCCATAACAAAGGAGTCGGCCAGGACGGATAAGGCTTCGTCTTTGGTCATTTTGCCCGTGTCGGCCAGATACAGCGCCTGCAGGCAGTATTCGCGCGCGAGTCGTCGTTTACCCATAAGTTTGAAAAGAGCTATTGATATATTTTACAAAAATAGCCCGCCCTGCGCCATTCAAATGAAAACCGGGCATGGACGGGCGTGAGCGGGGGGGTTTACTCACGGCCTGATAATTTTGGTAAACTACAGACAGACGTATATTCAAAACGGGAGGCTGTTTCATGAGCGTTATGATCCTGATTATAATAGTAGGCGTATTTATTCTGATGAGCTTGCGCGTACTCAACGAGTATGAGCGGGGTGTTGTTCTTACTTTAGGACGTTTTACCGGAGTCAAGGGACCGGGACTGATTATCATCATACCGGGCATTCAGCAGATGCTCAAGATGAGCACGCGCGTTGTGGTGATGGACGTTCCCTCACAGGACATTATCACCCGCGACAACATTTCGGTGCGCGTCAACGCCGTTGTTTATTTCCGCGTTATTGACCCGCAGGCGGCGGTCCTGAACGTGGAAAACTTCATGTACGCCACCAGCCAGCTGGCGCAAACCACGCTGCGCAGCATTCTGGGGCAGGAGGAACTCGATGATCTGCTCTCCAACCGGGACAAAATCAACAAGAACCTCCAGCAGATTCTGGACCTGCACACCGAGCCCTGGGGCATAAAAATCGCCAGCGTCGAAGTGAAAAACGTTGACCTGCCGCAGGAAATGCAGCGCGCCATCGCCAAACAGGCCGAAGCGGAACGCGAACGCCGCGCAAAAGTCATCCATGCGGAAGGCGAATTCCAAGCTTCCCAGAAACTCGCGGAAGCGGCAAGCGTTCTCAGCGCGAATCCCGCCGCGATACAACTGCGGTATCTGCAAACTTTGTCGGAAATAGCTACGGAACACAATTCCACAATCCTGTTCCCGATACCGGTTAATCTGTTTGAAACGATAAATAAACTGGCATCCAAATAACAAACGCATTAAAGAAAGGCTCCGGCTTGCGCCGGGGCCTTTCCGTTTTAAGGAGCAATTTTAAATGAGCGGTGTTTACGTTCATATCCCATTTTGCACGCGTAAGTGCAACTACTGCTCTTTCCATTCCTATCCGGGGATGGAATCCTCCATCCCGCCATATCTGGACGCGCTGGAAAAGGAAGCGGAATTTTACGAAACGCACTTCCGGGCACTTGAGCCGGACACCTTATACATCGGCGGCGGAACGCCGGGCCTGCTGACGCCGGAACAAATCGGACGGCTGGCGGACATAATAAACAGAAGGTTCCAGCCGGTAACCCGGTTTGCCGAGTCAACCTTCGAAGCCAATCCGGAAACTTTAACGGACGATAAAATAGCCGCCCTAAAAAAATCCGGTTTTAACCGCATAAGCCTGGGCCTTCAGTCGTTTGACGACGGTATCCTGAAATTTTTAGGGCGCGGCCACAGCGCGAAAGACTTCATCGCCGCGTATAATAAGCTCCGCGGCGCGGGTTTTGCCAACATCAACGCCGATCTTATTTCCGGCATACCGGACAGACCCTCTTTCCTTGCCGAACTGGAAAAACTGATAAAGCTTCAACCGGAACATATTTCTTTTTACGCACTGAGCGTTGAAGACGGCACACCCTTCGCCGAGCGCGGCGTTTGTGCAGACGACGAACTGGCGCGCGCGGAATATGACTCCGCCCGCGCGGCGCTGGTGCGCGCGGGGTATGGCCATTATGAAATTTCCAATTTCGCCCTGCCCGGAAAAGAAGCTTCTCACAATATTAATTACTGGCGGCGCGGCGAATATATAGGACTGGGCTGCGCGGCGGCGGGGTTTCTCGCCGGAGAGCGCACGGTGAACACGGCTTCCGTTGACGATTATATTTCCTCTTTCGGCTCGGGCCGGGCCGTGGCGCGGGGAAGCGTTTACCCGTCGCGTCCGGTTTCCCCGGCTTCAAGGTTTCACGAACGGCTTGAGGGCAAAGCCGCGCTGGGCGAGAGGATAATTCTTGGCTTGCGAATGCTGAAAGGCATTGAGATAACCGAAGAAATTTCCTCCGCGTTTTCGCCGCAGATAAAACAACTGGAAAAAGCCGACCTGCTGGCGGTTAAAAACGGGCTTATGCGCCTGTCGGACGAAGGACTCTATCTTTCAAACAAAGTTTTTTGCGAATTCGTGGAACCGTTCTAGCCCAGGATGATGTCTTCTTTTTCCGGATTGCGGTTATTGAGCATTATCACGATAATGCCCGGCGAAACCCGTCCCACATACATGCAGAATATTATCACCCATTTGGAAACAACCGACAGGTCCGCCGTTATGCCCATGGACAGGCCCACGGTGGCGATAGCGGAAACGACCTCGAAAACAACTTTTCGGAACGGAAAAGTTTCTATGGAATAAATGAAGCTTGAGGCGGACAGCGCGCCTAAAAACAGAACAACCGTTATAATAACCGCTTTTTTCACCGTTTTGCTTATCACAACCGTTCCCGCCAGGCGGACAGCCTCATAAGGTTTTTTGAATAATCTTTTCCAGGCGGCGGCGCACAACACTCCCGCGCCTGCCGTCTTGATGCCGCCAGCCGTGGACGCGGGCGAACCACCGATAAACATATACAACACGCACAGCCACGTCACGGTAAAGCTCAGGCCGGACAAGTCAATGGAGGTGAAACCACAGGTTCTGGTGGTGATGGTGAGAAATAATGAAGACAGGAATTTATCCTTAATGGAAAAACCGTCCATGAACCCCGTTCCCGCCAGCAGAAAGAAAACCAGAGTTCCGCCCGCAATAAGCAGAAAAGTTATACCGACAACCGTTTTAAAATGGGCGGGGATTTCAGAAAAACGCCCGCGCATAAAATTCTTTAACGATGCCGGCAGGTTGAAAATTATGGGCATGCCGATACTGCCCGCGGTTATGAGTCCGCAAAAAACCAGCATGATAAACGCGTCCGACCTGAATTTTACCAGACTGTCCGCGTATAAGCCGAAACCGGCGTTGCAGAAAGCGGAAACGCTGTGGTACAGGGCAAAATATGCGCGGTAAACCGGGTCGGCTATCTCTGTGTTCAACCCGCGGAACAGAAGATACGCGCCCATGGCCTCGATCGCCAGCGTGACCGCGAAAATCTTGAAAAGCGCGGCTTTAGCGCTGCCGGAATCCTCGTCTAATATCACCATTATTTTTTTCACGTCGTCGCCGTAAATGCCCTCGCCGCTGAAAAACGCCATGAACACGGTGAATGTTATCACACCAAGCCCGCCTATCTGTATCAGGAACATGGTGATTATCTGGCCCAGCAGGGAAAATGTGGTGCCGGTGTCAACCGTGCCCAAACCGGTCACGCAGACCGCGCTGGTAGCGGTGAAGAACGCGTCGGTCCAGCTTAGCGAGCAGCCGGGATTTACGGCTTTGGGCAGTTTAAGCAGCGCGCCGCCCGCCGCTATTATGGAGGCGAAACTCACGGCGACCATTAAAACCGGCTGCAGTTTCAGTCTTGAAAGGAAACGATGGAAAGCGGACGATTCTATAAACGCCGTTATCAGAAAATACATCTGCACGAAAACCAGCGATATCTGTGTCAGCGGCAGATGCTTGTAATGCTGGGCAAGATACTCGTATTCCGGCGACGAGGTTATCGCCAGCCCCGCGCCCAGCTGAAAAAACATCAGGAAAACAAGGACGAATTCCAGCCAGTTTTTTCGTATGAATTTTATGGGATGCCTTACGATGGCGAGTTTAAAAAGCTGCAGGAAGCAGAAGATATAGGCCGCCGCCAGTTCATATTC
>JBAYFS010000045.1:0-13872 GCA_041667045.1 Elusimicrobiaceae bacterium
ATTAACAACTAGCAACCTGTCCTGTTTTCGGGGGGAAGGTCACCACACCGCGCAAGTTTCGTTAAAAGTATGCCCCCCCCGGCTTACGCCGAGGGTTTCTTTTACCACAAACTTAGTTTGCCCTGCTCACGCACCGGGTTTTTGTGAGCGGAATTTAATAAGCCCCGCTTTTGGCGGGGCTTATCTTTTAATATGTTTGCTACACTGGATAGACAAGGGGGAGGTATGAATATCCGAACAAAAATCATTCTGCTTTTAATCTTAGCGATCGGCGCGTATTTTGTGCCGGAAATGATTCCAAAACTTCATTTACACTCGCTAAATATAGATCTTAAAATCGGAGAGGCGTTTGCGTATTTTCGCTGGTTTCTGGTTATAATTGTTTTCATAATAGGTCTGCCGCTGCTAATTCCGCACCAATGGAGCAAGTTTCGTTAAAAATATAAAGCCCCGCTTTTAGCGGAGCTTTTTCTTTGGTATGAAATATTTTTTTACTACACTACCGTCGTAAAATGGTTCTCGGGCTAGGATTCGAACCTAGAATGACCGGATCAAAACCGGTAGTGTTACCATTACACCACCCGAGAATTAACCGCGGGCCGGACGGGAACACTCCCGCACGGCCCGCCTTAAAGTACCGCTAATTTTCAATCCGCGTCCGCAATCCTTGCGCCTGAGCCGACCGGCATTTCCTTGTGCAAGGCCACCTCTTCGGTATACGCTTTGAGAACATTATCCTCGAGGTACTGCCGGAACTCCTGATTTATCGGATGCACCATGTCTTTATGCGTCCCGTCAGGAAGCTTTCGTGAAGGCATGCACAGGAATATTCCTTTATTCCCCTGCACGACTTTCATATTCCGGACCACGAAGCTGTTGTCAAATGTCACGCTTGCAAACGCCTTCAGCCTGTCCTCGTTCATCAGATGAATTCGGATCTCGGTAATCTCCATTACTTCCTCCCCTTAGGAAAGCCGTCTTCACGACGCGCCGGCCCTCGCCGCTTGCACGCTTCGCTATTTCCGCCGCCTGGCAAGCATCATCCGTTAAAGCAAACACGGTTGATCCCGACCCGCTCATCATGGCCGCAGGCGCGCCGAGCTCACACAGCTCGCTTTTAACCTTAGCCACAACTTCCTTAAACGGCAGAACCGCTTTCTCCAATCTGTTATACAGTAGTATCTTCCAGCCAGGGAAAGATTCCCCCTCTCCTAGGCTATTTATTAGTTTATTAAGGTTGGCCCTATTTGTCAATACCTCCGGGGGCTTGCCGAGCTCCAGTTTCCCGTACGCAAAGGCCGTGGAAACGCCTTCGCCCGGATAGACCAAAACGATGTGCGGCATCGCGCTTTTCACGTTAAGCGGCTCCAGAATGTCGCCAATGCCGCGCCCCACGCAAAACGCTTCCTTATAAAGGAACACGGGCACATCCGCGCCGAGTTTCGCGCCCATTTTGACGAGCCGCGCTTCGCAGGGCGAAGTCCCGCCGCCGTAAATTTCATGCAGGCCGCGGATAACAGCCGCCGCGTCGGACGATCCACCGCCAAGCCCCGCGCCTATCGGAATGCGTTTTTTCAGTTTCATCTTAACGCTCGCGCGGATTCCGTATTCATTCAAGTATGCCCGCGCAGCGCGAACGACCAGGTTATCGTCCCCGCAATCAAGGAAACAGCCGCTCTCGTTTTCAATTTCCAGCCGGATTCCAGAAAAACCCGGCCCCGAGGAAATTTCGATACTGTCGCCGAAGTCCAGCTTGGCGAACAAGGTTTCCAGCTCGTGGTAGCCGTCAGGGCGGCGGGCGGTAACCTCAAGGAATAAATTTACTTTGGCGGGAGCGCGCTCAATGGTTTCTTTCATTCCTATATTATATAAAAGACAGACGCTCGATTATTTGCTATAATAATTCCTGAAGCAAGCAGAGACATCCGTTCCAAAAAAACGGAACGTGGTTTTTTCTGTTGATTTACTATAGGGGAAAATTGTAGAATTATACTGTTATGCATTCATACGAACAGATTACTATTTTGAAACCTCAGCTTTCCGATAAGGAAATAGCTGAATTTGTCGCCAAAACCAAAGAATGTGTTACCGGAAACGGCGGTGAAGTTATCTCGGAAGAAGCAATGGGCAGAAAAAAGCTCGCCCATCCGATTCACCACACACGGGACGGCTATTACTCGTACCTAAAGTACAAGTGCTCAGACGAAGCCCTTGCCGCCCTGCGCTATCAAAACCGGATTAACGAAAACATTCTTCGCTCCATAATCTTCAAAAGCCCCGAGAAATAACAGGTGGTTAGATGATAAGATTGCCCGAGCAAAACCAGGTTTTACTGGCCGGCAGGCTGACAAGAGATCCCGAAGTGCGTTTCACGCAATCGGGTCAGGCGTTGTGCCGCTTTGACCTTGCGGTTAACCGCAGGTATAAGGACACCGCCTCAAACGAATGGAAAGACGACGTGACTTTTGTGCCCGTTGTAGTGTGGGGCCAGGTTGCCGAGCGCTGTAAGGACAAACTTTCTAAAGGCAGTCCCGTACACGTTGAAGGACGCCTTAAAATGGAAGAATGGACCGACAAGGCGGGCCAGAAACGGAAAAACATGGTGGTCGTGTCGAAACGACTGCAGTTTCTCGCGGCGGGCCCGGCCGGACAGGGCGCCCCGGCGAAGGACTCGGGCTTTCCGGACTCCCAGATTAACCCTGCCGAAGATGATGTCGCCGCCGCTGTTGATTTGGACGATGTCCCCTTCTAGAGTATATAAAGGAAGCACTGCGGTTTAATCCGCTCCAAATATTGAGGTGAAACAGTTATGACCGAAGAAACAAGCAAACCCGAAAGCACACCGTCTCCGACAACGGGCTCCACCGTCGGACCGAAAGGCAAAAGACCTTTTAAACGCCGTGAAATCCGCCGGAAAGTCTGCCGGCTGTGCGCGGACAAGATAGACTCGATAGACTACAAAAACACGCAGTATCTCAGAAATTTCGTCATGGAAAGCGGCAAGATTCTCTCCCGCCGCATAACGGGAACCTGCGCAAAACACCAGCGCCAAATTTGCACCGCGGTGAAACGGGACCGCAACCTCGCGTTGCTCCCCTATACCACAAGGGTAAAATAAGCGGGAAATTTCAGGTTTTCCGATTCGGAGGATTACAATGAAGGTCATTCTTAGAAAAGAGATTGAAACGCTCGGCAATCCGGGCGATATTAAAGAAGTCAAACTCGGTTACGCCCGCAACTTTCTGTTACCCAGAGGCTTGGCGGTTCTCGCAACCCCCAACGAAATAAAGAACTGGGGACTCGGCGCGGAACGGCGCAAAGCCAAAAAGGAAAAAGCGATCGCCGAAGCCAAAAAAGCCGCCGGAAAAATGGACGACGTCATGCTGTCCTTCGCCAGAGAAGTGGGCGAGGATGAAAAACTGTTCGGCTCCGTCGGAAAAGTTGATATCGTGAAAAGCCTTAAAGCGTCCGGCTATGAAGTGACCAAGGACGAAGTCATGATTGACTCGCCGATTAAAATCGTAGGCGACACCGAAGTGAAAATCAAACTTAAAAAAGACGTGTTCGCAACCATCAAAGTGCGGATTTCGCCTAAAGTAGCCTAAAAACGAATAAATCATAACTGTTTATAAAAACCCCGCTTTAAAGCGGGGTTTTTATTTCTGTGGACAGGCCTTCGCCGTCTTTATAAAATATATATATAGCCGCTTAACGCCGGATTCCGTTTCGCGATCGAGGAACACCATGTCATCCAAATTTCTCAAAACAACGCCGAAAGTTTCAGACAGGCTGCCGCCTCAGGCTCTGGACGCGGAAAAAGCCGTGCTGGGCTCAATGCTTATCGAAAGGGAAGCCATCGAGCTGGTCATGGAAATTCTGGAAGACAACCATTTTTACAGCAATAACCACCGCACGGTTTTCAACGCCATAAAAAGTTTGTACAACAGGGGCGCGGCGGTTGACCTCATTACGCTTTCGGAAGAATTGAAATCCGGCAAAACGCTGGAAATCATAGGCGGCGAGGCGTATCTGGCGGAATTGATAGACAAGGTTTCCACAGCCGCACACGCCACCCATTACGCGAACATCGTGCGCCAGAAAGCCACCCTGCGGGATCTTATAAACAACGCCACGCACATAGTCGAACAGTGCTATATGGAGGAAGAGGAAGCGGACAAACTGGTGGACAGCGCCCAGGACCGCCTCTTCGCCATCAGCCAGAAACAGGAAATGAAAGGTTTCGTGCACGCCAGCACGCTTTCGCAAATAGTCATGGAGCGCATAGAAAGCGCGCACATGCAGAAACAGTCGGTTACCGGCGTGCCGACAGGATTTATCAAGTTCGACAGCATGACGGGCGGATTCCAGAAAAGCGATTTTATAATTCTAGCCGCGCGCCCTTCCCAGGGAAAAACCGCCATGGCTTTAAATATGGCCTACCACGCGGCGGTGGAAAAGAAAGTTCCCGTGGCTATTTTTTCGCTGGAAATGGGCAAAGAAAGCATTTTCCAGCGCATGGTCTGCGCGGCAGCCATGACGGACCTGCACCAGGTCCGCACGGGCATGTTCAAGCGCGAAAAATGGTCCGACCTCACGCGGGAACTGGCGAAACTTTCCGAATCCTCGCTTTATATTGACGATACCCCGGGCCTGACCATTACCGAAATGCGCATGCGCTCGCGCAGGCTCGCTTCCGAACTTAAAAAGCAGAAAAAAGAGCTGGGGCTTATAATGATAGACTATATCCAGCTCATCCGCAGTTCGCACCGCATTGAAAGCAGACAGCAGGAAGTGTCGGAAATTTCGCGCATGATCAAAGACCTGGCGCGCACGCTTAACGTGCCGGTAGTGGCTTTGTCCCAGCTGAACCGCCGCTCGGAAGACGGAGGCCGCACGGGGCACAAGCCCCAGCTGTCGGATCTGCGCGAATCCGGCTCGCTGGAACAGGACGCGGACGTGGTCGCGCTCATTCACCGCGAAGGCTATTACGACCGGGAGAATCCCGACTTACAGCGGCAGGCTTCCCTTATCATAGCCAAACAGCGCAACGGACCCGTGGGCGAAGTGGAGCTTAATTTCTTAAGCGAATTCACGCGGTTCACTAATCCCGCGCCGTCGAATATGGAATTTCCCGACGAAAGCATGGTAACGCCGTCATAAGAGGCCCGCAGAATGTCCGCCGAAATGATATCATCGCCAAGCACCGCCGCGCAAATACTCCGCCCCACCTGGGCGGAGGTCAGTCTGTTCGCGTTTGAAGGCAATATGGCCAAACTGCGCGCGCTGGCAGGCCCGCGCGGACGGCTGATGTTCGTCGCCAAAGCCAACGCTTACGGACATGGCGCCACGCCGCTCGCGCTTTTCGCCCAAACCGGGGGCCTGTGCGACATGCTGGGAGTTTCCTCGGTAGAGGAAGGCATCGCTTTGCGCAAAGAAGGCATCCGCCTGCCGATTCTGGTGCTGGGCAGTATATACCCCTTTTCCTCGTTCCGCCACGCTTTGCTAAACGATTTGTCGGTCACCGTGGCCAGTATGGACGCGGCGCGGCAGGTGGAAGAAGCCGCGGCTGAAACGGGGCACGCGGCGCGCTGCCACGTGAAAGTTGACACGGGCATGGGCCGCATAGGCTCGCGGCGGCCGGGCGCGGTAAAGATATTGAAATACCTCAGCGAATGCGAACACGCGGTGATTGAGGGCGTTTACACGCACCTTTCAAGTTCGGACTCCGATTCCGCCTATACCCGCCTGCAGCTTAAAATGTTTTCGGACACTTTGGTGGACTGCTCCAGAAACGATATTCCCACAGGAATCCGCCACTGCGCCAATTCCTGGGCGGCTGTAAATCTGCCGGAAAGCCGGCACGATATGATCCGGCCCGGCCTCGCCGCCTACGGACTGCTCGACGAGTTCGAGCCGGTGCTGACGCTTAAATCCAAAATAGTTTATCTCAAAGACACCCGCAAAGGTGCCAGCGTAAGCTATGCCAGGTCTTACCGCTGCCGCGCGCAAACGCGGGTTGCCACCGTGCCGATAGGGTACGGCGACGGCTACGCCCGGCGCCTGTCAAACCGCGCCGAAGCGCTGGTGTGCGGCAAGCGCTGCAGGATCATAGGGAACATCACCATGGACATGCTGATGCTGGACATAAGTGCGGTGGACGCGGCCAGCGTAGGCTCGGAAGTGGTGCTGATAGGCAGGCAGGGCGAAGAAGAAATAACCTCCGAAGAACTGGCTAACCTGGCCGGCACTATTCCGTACGAAATAACAACCTCAATTTCCGCGCGCGTGCCGCGCTTTTACATCAAATGACAGGAAAATTAGTCAATCTGCTCGGCAAAAAAGTAATAACCGCTTCGGCGGGGCTCGGCTCGGTCGTGCAGATGGTGATGTCGTCGGTCTTCTGGCTGTTCCACGCTAAAATAGAATGGCGGCAGACTTTTATCCAGTGCATGCGCATCGGCGTGAATTCACTGCCCGTCACCATCCTGACCAGTTGCTTCACCGGCATGGTGCTGGCTCTGCAGACCGGCAGCACGATGAAAAGCATTTTTAATGAGCCGCTTTTCGTGGGCAGTATAGTGTCTTTTGCTCTGGTAAAAGAGCTTTCGCCCGTATTGACCGCGTATGTTATCGCGGGCCGCGCGGGCGCGGCGATAACAGCCGAAATAGGCACCATGGAAGTCACCGACCAGATAGACGCGCTTTACACGCTCGGCACCAATCCCATAAGGTTCCTGGTCATTCCGCGCTACATCGCCAGCATAATAATGATCCCGCTACTCACGGTGTTCGCCAGCTTCTGCGGCGTTCTGGGCGGATTCCTGGTGGCGGTTCTTAAACTCGACGTGGCAAACGAAACTTTTTACAGCGATATTTTCACTTATATGCGGGTGACCGATTTCATGCACGGCTTTATCAAATCTTTTCTGTTCGCGTTCATGATAGCCACGGTCAGCTGTTACATGGGCCTCACCACGCGCGGCGGGGCGGAAGGGGTCGGCAAATCAACCACCCGGGCCGTCGTGGTCAGCATGGTAATGATTCTGGTGATAGATTATTTCGCGTCCGCGGCGCTCATCGCAATAGGCATATGATACAGATTTCTAATTTAACCAAAGGGTTCGGAGACCGGCAGATCCTAAAAGGCGTGAGCCTGAACATTGAGGAAGGCAGCGTCGTGAGCATCATCGGCGGCTCTGGCTCTGGGAAAAGCACTTTCTCCAAATGCCTTATCCGGCTTTGGGAGCCGGACGGCGGGAAAATCGTGGTGGACGAGCTGGACATCACCCACATCGCCGACGAATTCAAGCTGGCCGCCGTGCGCCGCAATTTCGGCTACCTGTTTCAGGAAGGCGCGCTTTTCGACTCCAGTTCCGTAGCGGAGAACGTCACGTTCGGGCTCAAATACCTGACCGACATCCCAGCAAGCGAATACCGCAGGATAGCGACCGAAAAACTGGCGCTTGTGGGCCTGCAGAACGTGGAAGACATGCGCCCTTCGGAACTGTCCGGCGGCATGAGAAAACGCGTGGCCCTGGCGCGCGCGATAGCGGCGGAACCCAAATATATAATTTACGACGAACCGACCAGCGGGCTAGATCCCATCATGTCAGACATAATCAACGACCTTGTTCTGGATATGAAAAGCAAAATAGGCGTAACCTCAATCGTCATCACCCACGACATGAAATCGGCCTATAAGATTTCGGACACCATAGTAATGCTCTATGAAGGCCAGTTCATCATGGCCGGTTCGCCGGACGAATTCCGGAAAACCGCCAACCCCTATGTGCGCCAGTTTGTGGACGGTTCCAGCCGCGGCCCCATTAAGATGAAACTCCGCGATTTTTAACCCTTTTCATACCCCCTATTAACGTTATTTTCTCCAATAGAATCCGGAATACCCGTTTTCTTGCGTTTTCCGCTTCCAATATATTCATTATTAAATGTAAAATATAAAGAACCTATGAGTAACGAAACTAAAGTCGGCTTATTTACCATGGCCGGGCTAATTTTGCTCGGCATCGCTATCTTCACGCTTGGCGACTTTGCCGTTTTCGGCAGATATCCGCTTTTCGCCAGATTCCCGGACGTTGAGGGCCTGCCTGATAAAGCCGTAGTGAAACTTTCCGGCGTTAATGTCGGCAAAGTAAAAAACATAGAAATCACACCCGACGGCATTATCGTGCAGATGGACATTCAAAACGGCGTCGTCATCTACAAAAACGCGAAATTTAAAATCGGCGCAACCAGCCTTGTGGGCAGCAAATACGTGCAGATTGACCAGGGCACCCCGAACGCGGGCATTTTGCAACCGCGCGCCAGCGTAAGCGGGACCAGCTCCCAATCCATGAATGAAATGATAACCTCCACGCTGACCGAGGTCAATAAACTTTTAGGCGATATCCGCCACAACGGACAGCTGGGAACGGAACTCAACGCCACGGTTTCCAACATGCGGGAGCTGACGGCGAACCTTAACGCGCTGGTATCGTCCATGCGCCCGTCCATGGTGAGTTCTATCGGCAACATAGACCAGATGACGGAACGACTTAATTCCCTAATAAACAAAGCCGACCAGCTGATGACAAAGGTCAACAACGGCGAAGGCACGGTGGGCTCGCTCCTTGCGGACAAGGAGATGGAGAAAAACGTCAAGGAAACCGTAGCGAACGTGAAAGACGTGTCCAAGCGCGCCAACGAACTTTTGCAGCGCGTGGGCGGTTTCTCGGCCACCTGGCAATACTCCTACCGCGACGATCCGCACGCCAGCACCGGGCACAGCGACCTCGGCATGCGTATTCAGGGCAGCACCAACCATTACTATTACATCGGCCTGACTAACGCGGGCAATTCCAAAAACATTTCACGCGGGCCGGATTACGAGGATTACAATACTATTGACCTGCAGCTTGGCTGGCTCTTCCCCCGCTTCGACATTTACGCCGGCCTTATGCACGGCAGCGGCGGCATGGGTCTGAAAGTCATCCCGTTTGAGGACAAACCGATCTGGGGCAGGCTGCAGCTGTTCGGAGAAGCGAGCGACTTCGGCAGAAACCGCAACATTCGCGGGCATAATTTCACCAAACCCCGCTACGACGCGGGCGCTAACGTGATAATAAACAAATACGCCAGCCTGGGCATCCGCTCGGCGGATATCGCGGAAACGGGATATACGCAGTTCGCGCTCAACCTGTCGTTCCGGGACCGCGACGTTTCCTATCTGCTCGGCCTCGTAAGTTTAGCCACCGTGCGTTCCACAGGCGGCACATCGAACTGACATGAAATTTAAAACCGTTTACAAATGCCAGAACTGCGGACAAAGCTCGGCCAAATGGCTGGGCCAGTGCCCGTCCTGCGGGGAATGGAACACTCTGGTCGAGGAAATAGAATCGGTCGGCAAAGAGAAAAAAGAACGCCGCCCGCTGTCCGGCTTTTCCTCGGTGACGGTAAAACTGGCGGACTCCGGCACGCTCGACGAAACCCGTATCCGCACCGGTATTTCGGAGCTGGACAGAATTCTGGGCGAAGGGCTCATCAAAGGGCAAATGGTATTGCTGGCGGGCGCGCCCGGAATAGGCAAATCCACTCTCATGCTCCAAATCGCCGAGGCCCTTTCGAAAAACGGGCCGCTTTTGTATGTGACGGGCGAGGAATCAACCTCGCAGGTCGGCTCGCGCGCCAACAGGCTGGACGTCAAATCAGACGGCATTTACGTTCTTTCTGAAACGGACCTTGCCAAGATAACCGAGGAATACCGCCGGATAAAACCAGCCTATCTCGTTATTGATTCCATCCAGACGGTTTTCCATCCGGAACTCTCCGGTTCGCCGGGCACCGTGGGCCAAATACGTGAGAGCGCGGGCGAGCTTCTGCGCATGTGCAAACCGAACGGCACGGTCCTTTTCGTGCTGGGCCACATCACCAAGGACGGCGACCTGGCCGGCCCGAAAGTGCTTGAGCATATTGTGGACACGGTTTTATATTTCGACACGGAGCGCTACAGCCTGCTGCGCATGCTGCGCGCCCATAAAAACAGGTTCGGCCCCACCTCGGAACTGGGCATTTTCCAGATGACCGAAAAAGGGCTTTTACCCGTGGACGACGCGAGCGCATTTTTTGCGTCCGCCTCAAAAAACACGGATTTATGCGGACGGGCGTTCACCGTCGCGATGGAAGGAGCCAGGCCGATATTCACCGAAGTGCAGGCCCTGGTGACTCCCACGCGGTACCCCTTTCCGCGGCGAATGGCCACCGGCCTCGATCTTAACCGCTGCCAGATTCTGCTGGCCGCGATTGAAAAACACCTGGGCATCAGTCTTGAAAGCCGGGACGTGTTTATCAATCTGCCGGGCGGACTAAAGATCAAGGACCCGGCGCTGGATCTGGCCGTTTGCGCCGCCGTAATAAGCTCCGCGCGGGAAATTCCGCTCCCCCATGACGCAGTTTTCACGGGCGAAACGGGAATTCTCGGGCAGGTAGCGCAAACGGCGTGGATGTCCGCTCGGCTCAAGGAAGCGCAGCGGCTGGGAATAAAGCAGTCCTACAACCCGCCCTTCGCCAAAAACGAAACCGTCCGGACATTCGACGGCATGTCAGTAAACGTTATGGAAGATTTGGAAACGCTGATGCGCCGGATTGACACATTCTCCCGAAGCAGGCCCAGGGCTTGAGGAAAGTTTTCCTCAACGCGCGCCGCAAGGCGCATTCGCCATACCCGGCCCAGCCGCACTTATTTTCCGCGGGGCAAGCCGTGAATCCTGCGCCAGGCAAGGGAAAGGAGAGCATATGCTCGTTTGGAGTTTAAGATTAATAGCTGTTTTGGGCGCGCCGGTGATGACGTATTATTTCATCTCGCCGGACTGGCGCGGCATTCTGGGCGGCACCCTCTGCGGACTGGCGCTGGTCACCGTGGAAATTCTGCTGGAAAGCATCAATCTCATGACCCTTATCATCGGCCTGGCTGGCGCGATCATGGGCCTTATAACCGCCAAATTCCTGGGATTGGGGCTGGCACAATTGCAGAACGCTCCCCTGTCCGGGTTGTGGGATAAATACCATCCGCTCATCCAGTTCCTGTTCATCATGATGGGTTTGATTCTGGCCATACGCAAAAGCCCGGAACTTGACGATCTGGACAAAGACCTCACGAAACTCGGCAAGATCCGCGGTAAATACATAAAGCTGATAGACACCAGTTCCATCATAGACGGACGCATCCTGGATGTCTGCGAAACCCACTGGATGTCGGGAACGGTCATCGTGCCGCGGTTCGTGCTGACGGAACTACACGCGCTCGCCGATTCGCAGGACACCATGAAGCGCGCGCGCGGACGGCGCGGGCTCGACATTCTGGCCCGCCTGCAGGAAAACACCGAAACGCCGTTTAAAATCGTTGAAAAGGACTTTCCCGATCTGGCCGGCGTGGACGCCAAACTGATCCGCCTGGCTTCGGAAATGGGCGCGCGGGTGATAACCACGGATTTCAACATGAACAAACTGGCCGCATTGGAAAGCGTTACCGTGCTTAACATTAACGACCTGTCCACAGCGCTCAAGCCCGTTGTGCTGCCGGGCGAAACGATGTCCATCTTTGTCATGAAGGACGGCAAGGAAAAGGAGCAGGGAGTGGGCTATCTGGACGACGGAACCATGGTCGTCGTGGAAGAGGGCCGCAAATGGGTCGGCAAGCGGATTGAAGTAGCGGTCTATTCCATTTTGCAGACATCGGCGGGCAGGATGATTTTCGTCAAAGCCCGCAAAGAAAAGCCCATCGAAGCGGAGCATGAACTGATGAAGATGCCGGAGCCTGAACCGGAGCGGGTGAAAAACAATGCCAGAAAAGACGAAAAAGCCAATTAACTTCTACTCCGCCGTCATAGTGGCCGGCGGGCAGGGCGTGCGGATGGGCAAAAAAAAGCAGATGCTCCCGCTCTGCGGGAAACCGATGCTGCTCTATTCCATTTGCACGTTCTCGAAAACTCCGGGCGTGCGGGAAATAGTCGTGGTAACCGACCCCAAGTATTTTCAGGACTGCAAAAACGCGAACACCAATCCGGACTGCGCCGTTATAACCGTGGAAGGCGGGGAAACCCGTCTCGACTCGGTGCGCAACGGCGTAGCCGCGGTCTCCCAAGACGCCGAAATTATCGCCGTTCATGACGGAGCCAGACCGCTGGTCAATCCGCAGGTTATCACCGACTGCATAAAAAAAGCGGCCGCCGAAAAAGCCGCGGTGCCCGCCGTGCAGGTGAAAGACACGATCAAGGTTTCCAACCAGAACGGCACGCTGGTTGAGGACACGCCGCAGCGCGCCCAGCTCTGGGCGGCCCAAACGCCGCAGTGTTATCAGGCCGATGTAATCAGGCAGGCGCTGGAGAAATTCCAGGACGAAAAAAACGCCACGGACGAATCCCAGCTCGTGGAACGCCTGGGCATTCCGGTGGCTATCGTACCGTCGGACTACACCAACATCAAAATCACCACGCCCGAAGATATTCTCATAGCGGAGGCTTTCATGCAGACGAAAACAAAAACCGTCAGAACCCGGACCGGCTTCGGCTTTGACATTCACCGGCTGGTGGAAGGCAGGCCGCTTATAATATCCGGCGTGAACATTCCGCATCCTAAGGGCCTGCTCGGCCATTCCGACGGCGACGTAGTGCTCCATGCCGCATGCGACGCCGCGCTGGGCGCTATAGCCGCGGGGGAAATAGGTATTTATTTTCCGCCCACGGATCTCCTGATTATGGGCATTTCCAGCCGGGTGATAGCGGAACGCACGCTTGAAATAATTGAAAGCAAAAACGCGAAGCTCATCGCGCTGGACGTCACCATCATAGCCGAACAGCCCAAAATGATGCCCTATTACGAAATCATGAAACGCTCGCTCATGGAGATTTTTAATCTACCAGAAGACTCCGTTAACGTCAAAGCTAAAAGCTATGAAGGCATGGGCGATATCGGCAAGGGCGACGCCATCGCCAGCCAGGTGGTGGCGACGGTGGAGATACGGTGAGACTGTTATTTGCGCTGGCGGCGCTCAGCCTCTGCGCCTGCGCAACCAGGCCGGGTCCGACGGCTCCGGCTGACGGCGCGGCAGAAGAAAAGGCCTTGCAGGCGGTCATAACGTCATCCGCGACGTTTTCGCTCAGCAAGGTGCCGGGCCAGGGCGAGATCAGCCGGTTTTACAAAGCCCTGGATTCCGCGCATGACAAAACAGTGGCGCGATTCGGCGGAGCGGAAAACCTGTCCGAAGGATTCACTTATTCGGTGTCTCCGTCCGGCGCGGTCAATCCGTTTTCGGAAGTAGAAGTGCAGTGTCTGACCGGCGGGCAGTCCGTTTCCGGGCAGGGCCGGGATTTGTGCCGGGTATTTTTCGAATTCATCGCGAAAGAATACGAAGCGAAAAAACCATGAAAATATATAACACTCTAGCACGAGCAAAGCAGGAACTGGTCCCCTTGAAAGAAGGCGAAGTTTCGATGTACGCCTGCGGACCGACGGTTTACAACTACGCGCACATAGGCAATCTGCGCACCTATATTTTCGAGGATATCTTAAAACGCGTATTGCTGTTTTCCGGTTTCAGGGTAAAGCACGTCATGAACGTAACCGACGTGGGGCACCTCCAGTCCGACGCGGACGAAGGCGAGGATAAAATGGAACTGGGCGTCCTACGCGAAGGAAAAACAGCGTGGGAAATAGCGGATTTCTACAGTAAAGCTTTCTTCTCTGATTTCAAGGCGTTAAACTGCCTGCCGCCCGATGTAACCTGCAAAGCCACGGACCATATCGGCGAAATGATAGAACTGGTGAAGACATTGGAAACAAAAGGCTTCACTTATAAAACGGAAGACGGAATCTATTTCG
>JBAYFS010000046.1:0-13700 GCA_041667045.1 Elusimicrobiaceae bacterium
CGCTCAGATTGTACGGCCTGCCCAAAAAACGCGTAGCCGCGCCGACATGGCCTTCCGACAAAAGCTTGCGGATAACGGAGGAGGATATTTTGTGCCCGTCCTCACGGCAGAAATCGTCTATCACCAGCGGAATGCCATGCGCTAGGCATTGCGCGCGCAAAAAATCAAGATGGCCCATGCGGTCTTTGCCGAAAGCGAAGTCCTTTCCTATTAATAAGCCGCCCATATTATATTTTGAAAGCAGCAAACTGAAAAAATACTCGTGGCTCCGAACGGCAAGTTCGGGTGTGAAATGCTCGCACTCGGCCTTATCCGCGCCGGCTTTGAGGATAAGGGCGCGCCGCTCGTCGGGAGTGGTGATCATGCTCTGGAAAAGCGCGCCGCGCAAAACGGCTTTGGGCGGATAATCGAAAAACAGAACAAGGCTTTTCATCCGGGCGTCCCGGGCCAGCCGGGCAAGTTCGCCTATAATGAAAGCGTGTCCGCGGTGGACACCGTCCATTGTGCCGACGGTTACGAAGTTTTTCATCACAGCACCAGCAACCGCTCAAATATTTCCGGGGCGGACATCGTTTTAAGCAGGTTGCCGTCCAAAGCGTCGTCCACGCGGAACTCGCTCACGGCAAGGCGCCGCAGACTTTTCAAATGGCCCCCGCAGCCCAGGTTGCGTCCCAGAGTCCACGCTATGGACCGCACATAGGTGCCGCCCGAGCACTCAACTTCAAAAGATACTTCCGGCAGATTGACCGCAATGTTTTTCCAACCGAAAATCGTCACGCTTTTTTCAACCGGCTCCACTGCAATTCCCTTGCGCGCCAGGCTGTAAAGCGGTTTGCCGTTAACCTTTACGGCGGAATAAGCCGGGACAATCTGTGTTATGGGGCCGGTCATCTCGCGCAGTTTCGCCTCGACTTCCTCCGGCGTGAAAGCGGGCAGGGGGAACTGTCCGGTTATTTGGCCGTCCGCGTCCCAGGTGTCTGTTTCCGAGCCGAGCGCGACTACCCCGCTGTATACTTTGCTCCCTTTCTGAAATTCCGACTGCCGCTTGGTGGCCTTCCCCACCAGAAGGACCAGCAGGCCCGTGGCCGCGGGGTCCAGCGTTCCGGCGTGGCCTATGCGCCGCACGCCCAGCCTTGTGCGGGCAACGGCGACGATATCGTGCGAGGTCCAGCCTGAAGGTTTATCTATAAGCAAAAAACCGGATTTCGCTTCTTCGGGAGGATTATTCATATAACGCGCTCACGGCCCGCAAAATCTCGGTCATGACTTCTGACAGCGCCTTATGGCTGAGCTTGCAGCCTGCGGCGTTCCGATGGCCTCCGCCGCCGAAACCTGCGGCGATGAGGCTCACGTCCCTGTTTCCGCGGGAGCGGAAATTAACCGTAATGCGTTCCGGCTCTTCCCGGAACAGCACGGACACTTCCACACCCGGCGCCATGAGCCCGTGATTGACAATCTCTTCGGTATGCTGGGCGGCGGCGCCGCAATCCTCGAAATCTTTGACAGTCAGAACCGAAACGGCGGTTCTGCCCGCATCCTCAAGATACAGTTTCTCAAGCGCTCGGCCCAGCAGTTTGAGCGCGGGATACGCTTTCGTCATGAAAATTTTCGCGTTCATGTCCGCGAACGCGGCGCCGGCTTCGATGAAATCAGCCGCAGCGCGGTGGGTTTGCGCGGTGGTGGCGGGATATAAAAAACGCCCCGTATCAGTCGCCACGCCGACATAGAGGCAGGAGGCTTCATCCGGGGTTAAGCCCATTTTTAAATTATCCGCGATAAGCCGATAGACTATTTCCGCCGCGGACGATGAGAGCGGATCAACGCAGTTGACCGTTCCGTAGGGCTCGAAAGTGCGGTGATGGTCAATATTGATCACGCTCGACGCGCGGCCTAAAATATGTTCCACTTCGCCGCCGCGGGAGGGGGAGGAGCACTCCATCATTACGGCGGTGTCAAAAACGCGCTCCGCCGGAGGCAGTTCCTGCGCGTGAATTTCGCCGTAGCCCGGCAGAAAAGAAATATTTTCGGGAAGGGGGCTGTGGCTGTAGATATAAACCCGTTTGCCCAGGCGTTTGAGAACGGACGCCATAGCCAGGGCGCAGCCGAGGCTGTCGCCGTCCGGATTGCGGTGAACGGCAATAAAAAAATCGCGCCCGCCCCGGATTGACTCCGCGGCGCGCTCAAGCAGCGGTGCCAGGTTCTCCGTCGGGCTGGTCATGGGGTTTCTCTTCCGTCCGGATTTTTTCGAAAATGGTTTCCACACCGGCCGCGTGGGCCGGACTGGCGTCAAACCGGAACAGGATTGACGGTATGCGTTTTAAGTGCAGGCGTTTGCGCAGATGCGCGACCATGGCGCGCCGCATGCCCATAAGCGCGTGCTCCATTTCTTCCTGCGCCAGCGAACTGCCCAGCACGGAATAAAAAACGCGCGCAGCCTGCAGGTCCTTGTCCAAAATGACCCTGGTGAAAGTGATTATACCGGGAATTCCTCCGCCCCGGGATTTCGCCACAAACTCGGCGATCTCCCGGAGCAGTAATTCCTCAAGTCTTGCCATCCGTTCATGCATTGGTCTTCAACCGCCTGGTAATGGTTTTCTTTATGAAGCTATGCACGCTGTCGCCAGGCTGGATATCCTTGTAACCGTCTATAAGGATACCGCATTCGAAACCCTGGCCCACTTCGCGGACGTCTTCCTTAAACCGCTTAAGACCGCCGATTTTGCTGGTGAGGATGACCGCGCCGCCGCGGTAAACGTGCACTTCACTGCCGCGTTTAAGCGTGCCTTCCTTTACAGTGGAGCCGGCGATAATGCCCGCGCTGAGGTCAAACTTCTGCATGACTTCAGCTTTGGCGACCACTTCTTCAACGATATCGGGCTCCAGCATGCCTTCCATGGCGGCCCGCACGTCTTCGAGCAGTTCGAAAATAATCTCGTAGTTGCGGATTTCAATTCCTTCGCGCTCGGCTTCCGCTTTCGCTCCGGAATCCGCGCTGACGTGGAAGGTGAAAATAACCGCGTCCGAGGCTTTCGCCAGCAGGATGTCGGATTCGTTGACGTTGCCGATGCCGTGGTGGATGATGCGCACCTCGACTTCGCTGTTGCTGAGCTTCTGGAGCGAATCAGTGATGGCCTGAATGGACCCCTGCACGTCGCCTTTAACGATGATTTGCAGGCTCTTGAGTTCCTGATTTTCCACTTTATCGCGCAAGCTGAGCAGAGTAACGTGCTTTTTATGGGCGAGCGACTCTTCGCGGTGGATAAGCCTGCGCTTATCCGCTATATGGCGCGCTTCCTTTTCGGTGGGCACGATGTAAAACGAATCGCCCACATGCGGCGGCTCGCCGTTAATGCCCAGGATTTCAACCGGAGTTGTGGGCGGAATGGTTTCGTGGCGGACGCCGTTTTCGTCCAGCATGGCGCGGATTTTGCCGTACGCCGTACCGACAACGAAGGAATCGCCCACTTTCATGACGCCGTTCTGGTTTAACACAGTCGCGATAACGCCGCGTTTGGAATCGCGCTTGGATTCAAGGATCACACCCACGCCCATTCTGTCGGGATTGGCTTTCAGTTCCATCATTTCGGCCTGAATCGCCACCATTTCCAGCAGTTTTTCTATGTGCAGGCGTTTCTTGGCGGAAATTTCGACGAAAATAGTGGTCCCGCCCCATTCCTCGGAAAGCAGGCCGTATTTGGTAAGGTCCTGTTTAACGCGGTCGGGGTTGGCTTCGGGCAGGTCAATCTTGTTGACGGCGACGATGATGGGAGCGCCCGCCGCCTTGGCGTGGTCTATGGCTTCGATAGTCTGAGGCATGACCGAATCAACGGCGGAAACCACCAGAATAACTATATCGGTGGCCTGGGCGCCGCGCGAGCGCATGGCGGTGAACGCTTCGTGGCCCGGAGTGTCCAGGAACACGATTTCGCCTCTGGAAGTGGCCACCTTATACGCGCCGATGTGCTGGGTTATGGCGCCGGCCTCCCCGTCGCAGACGTTGGAACTGCGGATAGCGTCGAGCAATTTTGTTTTGCCGTGGTCCACGTGGCCCATGATGGTGACCACCGGAGCGCGCGGCTTCAGATCTTCGGGTTTATCTTCTTCGATGGCGATGGCGGAGATGATATCCTCGTCTCCGGCGGCGCCTTCAATTTGCATTTCAAAGCCCAGTTCGCCCAAAACCATGGAGGCGAGCTCATTGTCCAGCCGCTGGTTGATGGTGGCGAAAACGCCCATACCCATGAGCTTGGCTATGAATTCATTAACCTTCATGTCCATCTTTTCTGCGAGCTCGCGGACCGTCAGATTACCCGTTATTTTAATTATTTTTTTACCCTCGTCGGTTGCCGCCGCGTCCGAGTCCGTGCGGGCCGACAGCCGTTCCTGCTTGGCCTTGGTGTATTTCTGCTTTTGCGCGTGGCTGGGCTTGTTGCGGTGCAGACTGGATGGGAACACCGGCCTGGTGTCAGACGAAGGCTTGGCGGTGGTCCGGGTTTCCAAAACTTTCTTGATGCGGGCTTCGGTGTCGGCCTTGGCTTTGCGTTTGGATTCCTCTTCGGACCGCTTCTGCTCCTCGGCCTTGCGCGCGTTGTCCTCCGCCTGCCGCTTGGCAGCCTCTTGGGCCTGCTGCCTGCTGGCCGCGTCGGCGTGAGTTTTCGCCTCTTCGGCTTTTTTGGCGGCTTCAAGTTCCTCGGCGCGCCTCTTCTCTTCCTCGGCCAGGCGTTTGGCCTCGGCTTCGGCTTTCAGCGCGGCTTCTTCTTCGGCTACGCGCTTTTTTTCCTCCTGCTCGGCAATGGTGGAGGCTTTGCGTAAAATGAAAACTTCAGGCTCGGGAATGAAGGAACTGAGGTTGTCTTCTTCCTCCGTTTTCTTCTTGACGGCTTTCTTCGCCGGCGCTTTCACGACCGGTTTTTTCGCCGGTTTTATTTCCTCGGGCTTCTTCACAGCGGCCTTTTTGGGAGCGGCCTTCTTGCCGGAGGAGGACTTTTCCTCTGAACCGTCATTCTTTTGTTCCGTCATTGACTGTCTCCTGCGGCGCTTCCGCTTTTTCCGTGTTGGAGGCGGCGGGAACCGCCTCTTTGTCGCTCAGATATTTCTTCGCGCCATCTATGATTTTCTCGGCGGTCTTCTCGCCCACGCCCTGGAGCGTGGAAAGATAGTCCGGAGTAAGGCTGGCTATCTTGGTGATATCGGTCAGGCCGGCGCTCACAAGAACCTCGGCTATTTTCGGGCCGATGCCGTCAACGCCTTCCAGCACTCTCGCGAAAGTTTCCTGCAGTTTTTCGGCTTCCTCGCGGACCTGGGTTTCGCTCTTGGCTTCAAGCTCCCAGCCGGTGATGCGGGAGGCGAGGCGGATATTCTGCCAGTCGCGCCCGATGGCTACGGGAAGCTGGTCGTCCGGCACGATGACCAGGGCTTTTTTGTTCGCCGCGTCCAGCACGCGGACCGAGGTCACCCGTGCGGGTGACATGGCGTTTATTATCATCATGTGCGCGTCGTTGATGTAAGGAATAAGATCCACACGCTCGCCGCTGAGTTCGTTGGTTATCATGCGGATGCGCATACCGCGCATGCCCACGCAGGCGCCCACGGGGTCAACCTTGGAGTCCGTGCCCTGCACGACGACTTTCGCCCGGAACCCGGGATCGCGCTCTATTTTCATGATCTCGACAAGCTTTTCCTCGACTTCCGGCACTTCCAGTTCGAAAAGTTTTCTCAAAAAAGCCTCGGAGGCGCGGGATAAAATGACATAGGGGCCTTTCTGGCCTTTGTCCATTTTCATCACGGCCGAGCGGTAGCGCTTGTATTCGGGCTCTTCCATGATTTCCTTCTGGGTGAGCACTTTGGCGATCAGCGCGCGCAGGCGGGCGTTCGGCGCGTAGCGCTCTTTTCTAATCTGCTCGCAATAAGGCAGGATGGCTTCGGCCTTGCCGAGGTCCACGATGATGTCCTTATCGGAGAATCTGCGCACCATGCCGGTGATGATTTCGCCCTCACGCGGTTTGTATTCGCGGAAAAGATTGTCCCGTTCGATATCGCGTATCTTCTGGATAAGAACCTGTTTGGCTATTTGGGCCGCGATGCGCGAAAATTCGCTCACGCTAAGGCCCAGGGAAATTTCGTCGCCGATTTCGGCGGTGGCGATTTTCTCTTTCGCCTTGTCCAGAGAAATTTCGGTTTCGGGAGTGAAAACGTTTTCCACCACCTTCATAACCTGATAAGCGCGGATGACTCCGGTTTCGGGGTCCATGCGGGCCACGATCTGCGCGTTTTTGCCGATGTGTTTGCGCAGGGCGGAAACCAGCGCGTCCTCAATAGTCTTGAAAACGTCTTCCCTTTTAATATTGCGCTCGCGCTCCAGCTGCTCCAGAGCGATCATAAGCTGTTTTGATTGGCTTTCTTCCATTTTCATATCCTCCCGTTAAAATTCCATCACCGGATCAAGGTTGGCCTTTTTTATCCGGTCAAACGCGAACTCAAAACTGCTGGTGCCGTCGCTTAAAGTGAAACTCTTTTCGGACGCTCCCGCAATGACCCCGGTGAACACCGCGCGGCCTTCCAGCGGCTCGTGCAGGATA
Organism: Elusimicrobiaceae bacterium; assembly: GCA_041667045.1. GTDB lineage: Bacteria > Elusimicrobiota > Elusimicrobia > Elusimicrobiales > Elusimicrobiaceae > JAQVSV01. Next base: position 6,579 of record JBAYFS010000046.1, read on the forward strand.
ACTTTCACCCGTTCGCCCATAAAACGGCTGTAATGCTCGGGTTTCTTGAGGGGGCGGAACACGCCCGGCGAAGAAACCTCGATAATATAGCCCTGGGGATAAAACTGCTCCATGTCGAGCACGCCCTCTATTTTTTGGCTCATGCGGGCGCAGTCGTCCACGTTAACCGCGCCTTCAAGCCTGTCTATAAAAAACTGCAGGAGCGGTTTGCGGCCTGTCCGTTTAACGGCAAGGTCCACCAGCTCATAGCCGTTGGTGTGCAGCATTGAGCCTATTGATGTTTCAAGTTTTGAGTTGTCTTGCATAATTAATCCTAAAAAAAGAGCGGCTTTTGACAAGCCACTCCCTGGGTACATTTACACTCTAACATATATATATATAATAGTCAAATGGCGTACGCTAAATGAAGAGACGGCGCTTTCAACCAAAAAGCGCCGTCTTTGAAAAGCTAAACCGGCTTTACAGCCGCGCGGCGCGTTTCTCTTCCAGCGACGGGCCGAACATGAACCGCAGACTGACACGGTGCGAAAAACCGAATATTTCCTGTTTCAGCGCCGCGTAATCAAACGACAGCCCGCCAACGGTAACACCCGCGCCGAAAGTTACGAAATCACCGTTATAGCCGCCGCGCAAAGCCAACGCCGGCAGGGGCGTAAGCTCAACGCCGCCTACGATATTGGCGTTCCCAGGATTTTGGTTTACCGCGTCGGCGCACACCATGAGCCAGTCGGTAACATTCGCCGCCGCGCCAAGGCGCGCCGTTAAAGGCAGCGGGTCGGACCCGCCGGAGCGGGCCAGCGATCCGGCGAGAGCGTTTTGCACGGCCGCGCCGATTCTGTACCGGTCAAATGAGAACATCACTCCGGCGTCCAGCGCGAACGCCGATTCGGACTCGCCCGCCATGCTCTGGTTAATGAACCGGCCAGCCAGCCCGAAATATAAATTTTTGGAATACTGGTATCCGGTTCCGGCAAGCAGCGCGGTTCTTTTGTCGCCGAAAGAGCCTGTGACATTATTCTGCGCGTCGCGCTCCTGCGCGCCGTCCATGGAATAATGCGCCACGCTTAAGGCTGCGCCGAACGGAGCGGCGAAGGAATGGGAAATCCCGGCGTCCATGATTCCCGCGCCTTCAAACAGGCTTGAGTAGCCAGCCGCCGCCTCGTCACGCCGGACCTGCCCCAAAAGCGCGGGGTTCCAGTAAAGAGCCGAAGGCCCTTCCGCCGCGGCGGTCTGCGCCGTGCCCAAAGCAAGAGCTCGCGCGCCGGAGGCGGAATTAAGGAAAAAATCAGGTGAAGTAACGCTGTATTTTTCCGCGCGGCACGGCAAAACCAGAAACAGCGCCAGCAGGTTAAGGGCAAAATACTTTTTCATAATCAGCGCACCCCCACTTTGACTATTTCCCGCGCACCGCCGGCTTCGACGACCGCAAGATAAATCCCGCGTCCGACGCTTTTGCCGTCCCCGTTATGCCCGTCCCACAAAACTTCGTTCGGGCCGGCTTTTCCTCCGTCGGAACCCGCGTATGAGGTATGGTCCCAAACCAGCTGCCCCGCCGTGTTATATATCCGTATCCGGCATTCGCGGTCGGTGTCCAGGGCGTAATGTATTTTCGCTTTTTCGCCTTTGAGCGCGGCGAACGGATTGGGGTAGCTCGACAAGTCGGAAAGCAGAGCATAAGCCTGACCGGACGCGGCGGTGAAATTATTGCCGGGCTGGTCATGCGCGTAAGAGGTCAGCGAAAGCGTTACCGGAGAAAAAACATAGCCGGGTTTTGTCGGCGTGACGGTGAAAGTCTGGGCCGGCTCGACACTAAACGAATAGGCTCCGAAAAAGTCGGTAGTCGCCGTGGCCGTGGACGAACCGCCCAGTGACACGGTCGCGCCGCCAACGCCGACGCCGTTATAGCGGACATATCCGCTCAAAACGTGCCGCTCCGTGGAAAAATCGGCGTCCCAGTCGCTCCGCAGATTACCAGTCGAAACGCTGACCGGCAGGAAGGAATAACCGGTCTTTGCGGCTGAAAGCGCATAACTGCCGCCAATCTGCAAAACCATGGAGTAATTGCCGTTTGCGTCGGTAACTGTGGTGCTCGACACGCCGCCTGTCACGGTAATAGTCGCGCCCGCCACCGCCAGGCCGTTGCTCACGACCGTGCCGGATACCCGGGCGTAGTTAGTCATCCAGTAAATGAACTGCTGCCAGCCGGTGTCCTGCGCGAAATCCAGCTCGTTATAGCCGGTAACGCTATATGAGTTTGGCAGATAAATGGAAAGCCCGTTGGAATTTTCGTAATTCACGCCGCGAGCGGCGTTGTACAGCACCACCGAACCGGTGGTGTAGGCCACAACATCCAGCGCGGCGGTGCGCACGTCCGCGTTATCGGTATTTTCCGCCACACCGGACGCGAAAGCGACCAGATCGTGCAGGCCGTAAGAGCCGTACCCGTACGAAAAAGTGGAAGTGGCCGCGGTCAGGGCGAGCGAGGGCTCGTTCGCCGCGGTCATGGACGAGACCAGCGTGTCAAGCCGAGCGGCCAGCCCCGCCAAAGCCGACGACTGCACATAAGACTGGGTTACCTCATCGGTGTATTGAGCGATATACGTGTCCACCACCGCCTGCGCCACGGCCTGCGGACTGAAATCCGAAGCGTTAACGGCATTGAGGAAATCATGATACTCATAACCTTCGCTCGGTTCCAATTCCTGCGAACCCACGATGTAATCGATATAATCCTTGAGTTCGTAAACCACTTCCATGGTTTGCATGAGGCAGGCGTCAGAACCGTAAATATCCGTATGACCGATCGCGGACATGATATCCTTCATTTGAGGGGTGTTAATGTGGTGTCCGGTTTCATCATCGTAAGAAATGGCTCTGGTACGGGATTGCGCTCTGGACTTGGACCAGCCGGACCCGTGATTCCACAGTACCGCCATATAATGGTCAGCGGGATAATTGGTTTTGCCCCAGTTGAAAAAATCTATGGCGTCATTATAATCGCCCATATCGCAGACGCTGGTGCTGGATAAAAAAGGCGTGGAAATAGTGTCCGTATCAACATGCTGCTCGATTAAATATCTGCGGCAGCCCGTCCATGCCCCGTCCAGGGTTGAATAAGCGGCAGTGCGGCCAAACTGAACCACCACGTTTACATTTGGATTACTGCCCACCGCTTCCATCTGGAAAAAATTTCTGAAAGCGTCCGGCTCCAGATTGTTCTTGCCGTTCATATAAACCATTATGGTCCACTGCGGCAGGGGCGTTCTTGCCCCTGCAGTTACGCTTCCCGCGGCGAAAGCCCCGCCTGTAACCGCAGCAAAAACGACAAAACACGCTAAAGCCGTTTTTACGGCTTTGCGCATGTACTGAATTGGAGGAATAAACATGTTGATCTCCGAGATAGATTCCGGCTGCTATTGCGGTCCAAACCGCAACGGTTAAACCGTTCCGCTTTTAATATTCTTCAAAAGTTCCGGCAAATCCGCCAGTTTAACGCGCTTGCCGAAACCTTCTTCCGTCCTCTTTTTAAACTCCACTTCGCCTTCCGCCAGGGTTTTCGAGCTGACCACAATGCGATAAGGCAGGCCGATAAGGTCCGCGTCCTTGAATTTAACGCCGGGCCGCTCGTCGCGGTCGTCCCACAAAGCGGTTAAGCCCGCAGAGTGGATAAGGTCATAAACCTTCTGCGTTTCAGCGGTGACAGTGGGAGTATCGTCCAGCGAAATGGACACGAGGCTTATGTCGAACGGGGCCAGCGGGGCGGGCCAGATTATGCCGTTTTTGTCATGCCCCTGCTCAATCGCCGCCGCGACCACGCGCGACACGCCGATGCCGTAACAGCCCATAATCATGGGGTGGGACTGCTGGCCTTCGTCCAGGTATTCGCACTTCATCGGCGCGGAATATTTCGTGCCGAGCTTGAAGGTGTGGCCCACTTCTATGCCGCGCTTGATTTTCATCGGCTGGCCGCATTTGGGACAGCAGTCGCCCGCGTCGGCGGTTTTCAGGTCGTAATAAGCGTCCGGCTCGAAATCGCGCCCGGGATTGACGTTGACAGTGTGTTTGTCCGCTTTATTCGCGCCTGAAACGCCGTTCACTATGGTTTTGACATAGTTGTCCGCCAGCACGGCCTTAAGCGGCTTCACTCCAGCCGCGCCGGTAAACTGCTCGCGTATTTTGACCGGTCCGGCAAAGCCGACGGCGCAGCCCGCGACGGCTTCGTAAACGTGTTCCGGCGCTTTTTCCAAAACCGAACACTTCAACACCTTGGCGAGCTTGATCTCGTTAAGCTGGTGATCGCCGCGCATAAGAATCAGAACGGGCTCCCCGTCGGCAAGATAAAACAGGGTTTTGATGAATTTGTGCGGCTTGGCTTTAAGAAAAGCCGCCACGTCCTCAACGCTGGACACGCCGGGCGTGTGCAGATCCGTCAGGGGTTTGAAATCGGTCGGCGTCGCGGCGGGGGGGACCGCCACTTCCGCTTTTTCCGTATTGGCGGCGTAGCCGCAGGAACAGTAGGCGATGGCGTTTTCGCCGGTGTCGGCTAGCACCATGAATTCATGCGTAAAATCGCCGCCAATCGCGCCGGAATCGGCCTCCACGGCGGAATACTCGAAACCGCAGCGTTTGAAAATGTTGTTGTACGCCTCGTAAACGCGGCGGTACATTTCATTCGCGCTTTCCTCGCTTGAATGGAAGGAATAAGCGTCCTTCATATAAAATTCCCGCGCCCGGATAACGCCGAAACGGGGCCGGATTTCGTCGCGGAATTTCACGCCGAACTGGTATAAAAGAACTGGCAGCTGGCGGTAACTGCGGATATCGCGGCGCACCATGTTAGTGATGACTTCCTCCGCCGTGGGCGCGAAGCAGAATTCGGTTTCCTTGCGGTCCTCGATCCTTAAAAGCTCTTTGCCGTAAACGTTCCAGCGGCCGGTTTCCAGCCACAGTTCCTTGGGCTGGATAACGGGCAGCCACACTTCCATACCGCCGGCTTTGTCCATTTCCTCCCGCACGATCTGCTCGACTTTTTTAAGAGTGCGCAAGCCTAGCGGCAGCCACTCGTAAATACCGCTGGCGAGTTTCCTGATAAGGCCCGCCCGGATCATCAGATTGGCGGAAATGGTGTCCGCGTCCTGGGGGGCTTCCCTTAATGTCGGCACAAAATACTGGCTTAATTTCATTTTACGCTCCTCAAAATTTTATCGGTAATAGCGGCCACCCATTCGTCCTGCGGAATCTGGCGGCCCGTTTCCCCGTTTTCAATCCATACTCCGACACCGCGGCCTCCCGCGATGCCGAAATCAGCGTCCCGCGCCTCGCCCGGCCCGTTAACCACGCAACCCATCACCGCGATTTTTAGACCGCGCGCTTTTTCGCGCAGTTCGGGATTTGTGAAAATAGCTTCCTCAAGTTTTCTGACCGCGCCCCTCACGTCAACCTGGCAGCGTCCGCAGGTGGGACAAGAAATTATGTCGGGCCCGAATTCGCGCAGGCCCGCGGCCTTGAGTATCTCATACGCCGCGCGCACCTGCAAAACCGGCTCCTCGGTGAGGGATACCCTTATGGTGTCGCCAATACCTTCGGCAAGCAGGCTTCCCAAACCCAGCGCGGATTTAACCAGGCCGGGCATGAAACTGCCGGCCTCGGTTATGCCGATGTGCTGGGGCACGTCGCTTTTTTGCGCGAACAGGCGGCACGCCGAGCCGGTGCGCGCGATATCGTCCGCCTTAAGCGAAACCAGAATATCGCGAAACCCCAATTCCTCCAGAACGGCGACCTCTCCCAGCGCTTCCGAAACCATGGTTTCGGACCATTTTTCAGCCGGCCAGTCCGGTTTGCCTTTAAAAGACTGCAAAGCCCGCAAAGACCCGGCGTTCACTCCTATGCGAATGGGCACGCCTAGGGCTTTGCACGCCTCGGCCACGGAGCGGACTTTTTCGCGGTCGCCGATATTGCCGGGATTGATGCGGATTTTGTCCGCGCCCTGACGCACGGCCTCTACGGCAAGCCGCCAGTCAAAATGGATATCCGCCACTAATGGAATGGAAATCTGTTTTCTGATATTGCCGATATTTTCAGCCGCCTGCATATCCGGCACGGCGACGCGGATGATTTCGCAGCCCGCGTTTTCAAGCTGTTTAATCTGGTTTACCGTTGTTTCGGCGTCCCGCGTGTCGGTATTGCACATGGACTGCACGCGCACGGGATTGCCGCCGCCCACTTTAAACGGGCCGATTTTGACAACTCGCGTTTTATCTCTGGTAAACATAAAAAAACCGATTATTTAGCCGGGGCGGGGGAAGAAGCCGGAGCCTGCGCCGGAACGGTCTGCTCGGCGCGCGCTTTTTCAGCCGCGGCGGCTTTTTCTTTCCTGCCTTGCCGGATACGCGCGATATCGCTGTAAGTGGCGAAAATCAGCAGGCTGAAAAGTATGACCATGCCCACCGAATTGGCGCGGGCGACGAGTTTTTCGGTAAGCTTGCGGCGGCTTATCCCTTCCCACAGGAATAAAACGACGTGCCCGCCGTCTAAAACGGGGATGGGAAAAAGATTAAAAAGCCCGATCGCCACGGACAAAAGCCCGATAAGCATTATAAGGTTTTCAATGCCGCTGTGCGCGGCGCTGCTGACCATCTGCACAATACCCACGGGACCGGCGACATCCGGTTTTTCCCGCTTATAAATCTTTTCGCCTATGGTCTGGAGCGTGAAATAAGTCCAGAACCAGCACTGGTAGGCGCCGGCGCGGACGGACTCAAAAACCCCGACCGGTTTATACTCAGTGCTGACAGTCACGCCCATAACCCCGACATTGCGCGTCTTGTCCAGTCTGGGCGTGAGAGTAAATTTTTCCTCAACACCGGCGCGCAACGCGACAACTTCAATGGTTTTATCGGCGCGGGGTTGAACTGAGTTTGCGATATCTTCCCATTTGGAAATCGGAACGCCGTCTATTTGTTTAATAACGTCGCCCGCTTTAAGGCCGGCTGTTTCGGCCGGGGATGTTGACATCACTTCGCCCAGGATCGGCTTAGAAGAAGGGGTGGGGTCGCCCATTACAAGAATCAAACCGGTGAAAAGAATAAACGCCAGAACATAATTCATCGCCGGACCGGCGAC
>JBAYFS010000047.1:0-13667 GCA_041667045.1 Elusimicrobiaceae bacterium
CATGATTGCGTTCGACGGCACCGAAAATAAAAGCCGGCTGGGCGCCAACGCGCTGCTGGGCGTTTCCATGGCCGCGCTCCGCGTGGGCGCGGAAAGCCGGAAAGTTCCTCTTTACGAGCATATCCGCAAAGTTTACGGCCTTAAGGAAACGGAGTACATTATTCCGGCTCCCATGCTCAATATAGTCAACGGCGGCAGGCATGCGGATTCCGGGCTAGACGTGCAGGAGTTTATGGTCGTGCCGACCGGCGCGGCGAAGTTTTCAGACGCGCTCCGCAAGGCTACCGAGGTTTACCATAACCTCAAAAAAATTCTTGCGGGCAGGAAGATGACGGTTTCCGTGGGCGACGAGGGCGGTTTTGCCCCGCATATCCGCAAGCATGACGAAGTGCTCGAAACCATCATGGAAGCGGTTGAAACCGCGGGCTACTGCGGCGATGAAATCAAGATCGCCATTGACGCCGCTGCCAGCGAGTTTTATTCCGGCGGCAAATACAAGTTTGAAGGAAAGAGCGTGGACGCCAAGAAAATGACCGCCATTTACACCGGCTGGGCCAAGCGTTTCCCCGTTATTTCGCTGGAGGATCCTTTGTCCGAGGATGACTGGGAAGGCTGGCAATATCTCACCGGCAGGCTGGGCGATAAAATCACCATTGTGGGCGACGACCTGTTCGTGACCAATCCCGGACGGCTTGAAACTGGGATTAAAAGCAACGCCGCCAACGCGATCCTGATAAAGCTTAACCAGATCGGCACCGTTACCGAGACGGTGGACGTTATCGCGGCGGCGCACAAGGCAAAATATAACTGCGTTATTTCGCACCGGTCAGGCGAGACGGAAGATTCATTTATCGCGGACCTGGCGGTGGCGACGAACGCCGGGGCGATAAAGACCGGCGCGCCCTGCCGTTCCGAGCGGTTATGCAAATACAATCAGTTGCTCCGCATTGAAGAAGAACTCGGCAGAAAAGCCCAATACGCCCAGGGCCGGGTATTTAAAGCCGTAAAGTAAGCATAGTTTTAGCGGGGCCGGTCCGGAGAACGGGGCGGCCCTTGAAATTCCGAGGCTCCGGTTATGAAAAAATTCGGGAAATATCTGGTTTATGTCCTGATAGCGGGTTCGGTGTTATTCCTTGTCACGCGCAGCGATTTCCGCGTTCTGGTGCTTAACGCGCTGGAAATAAAGCGCCTTCAGAAAGAGGACAAACGGCTCGACTCGGAATATTCCAGTTTGAACCAAGAGTATGACCAGCTTCTGAAATCCGACGACTATCTTGAAAAAACCGCGCGCACCGAACTTAATATGACCAAACCCGGCGAGATTGAATACCGTTTCGATCCCGCAGTCAAGAAAGACGATAAGAAAAAAGCGAATAAAAATGCCGCAAAAGAACATATCGGTAGAACAGATTGAAACGGGCCGCATGGCCAATTTCAGCTATATAGTCGGCAACCCGGCCGCAGGCTCCTGTTTTCTTGTAGATCCCTCGTGGGATATTGGGAAGATTGAAGCCGAAGCTCTTGCCGCCGGTTTGAAAATAGAAGCCTGTATTCTCACTCACGGGCATTATGACCATTCCATGCATCTGGAAGAGTTGGCGCGCCGGCTGAAAGTGCCCGTTTATCTGCACGCCGCCGATCTGTTTATGATGGATATGGACAATTCCCTTGTAACGACTTTTTCCGGCGGCGCCGTTTTAACGCTTGCCGGTATTGAAGTGACCGCCGTTCCCACCCCCGGGCATTCGCCGGGTTCGGTTTGCCTTATCGCCGGCGGGAACATTTTCACGGGCGACACGCTTTTTATCGGGGCCTGCGGGCGGGTGGATCTGCCTGGCTCGGACCCCAAAAGCATGACTGACAGCCTCAGGCGCGTAGCCAAACTGGACCCCGAACTGATAATGTGGCCCGGCCACGATTACGGTGAGCGGCGCAGCGTCAGGCTGGGCGACGAAGTGCGGCTGAATCCGTATATAAAATTCGCGTTGCGCGGCATAACGCCGTGATTTTGATAAATGAACAGTAATTGGGCGATTGTCAGCGATTTTGACGGCACCATATCCCAGCACGATATGGCGGATAATATTTATTACTATTTCGGCGCGGCGACGCGCGAGGACATCCGCCAGTCCTACGAAGGCGGCGAGAAGGTGGAGGACTGGATTGCCCGTTGCCTTAAAAGAATCAAGGCGGACCACGCGGAAGTGGAGCGTTATATTCTGGATTTCGGCCGCCCGCGCGCGGGCGCGCCGGAACTTATCCAATACTGCCGGGCAAACGGAGTGCCGTTTGAAATAGCCAGCGGCGGGCTGGACCTTTACATTGACCTGCTTTTAAAGAAATGGGAACTTGGCGGTGAAAAATATACCAGCGGACGCGTCAAGCGCAACAGCGCGGGCTCTTATGACGTGAGTTATGACCATATGTTTGCGCAGGCGCCCGATCTGGAGTCATTTAAGGCGTTCTGCGTGAGGAAATATCAGGAGCAGGGTTATAAGGTTATTTTTTGCGTAGACGGGAACAGCGATTTTAAAGCCGCCCTGCAGGCCGATATGGTTTTCGCCCGTTATAAGCTAACGGGCCTGTGCGCGGCCGCGGGCAGACGCACCAGGAGGCTGGATTTCCGGCGGATACTGGATTTCCTGAAAGCGGGAACTTAATATGCATCCGTATCTTTTCGAAACAGAATTTTTTTCAGTGCCCATGTACGGCGTTATGGTGGCGCTGGGCTATGTGCTCGGCGTACTTTATGTCAGGCATATGAACAAAAGCGCCGGCCTGACTTCCGACCAGTTCTGGAATCTGGTGACCGCGCTTGTGCTGGGCGCGGTGCTGGGCGGGAAGCTTCTGTACGTGCTGCTTTACTGGCATGATTTCGGGTCCGGTTTTTTTGACCGCCTGGCGTATGCCGCGAAAGATTTTCGGTACGGTTTCGTTTTTTACGGCGGACTTGCCGGCGCGTTCCTGTCCGGTGCGTGGTATTGCCGGAAGATTGGTTTGAAATTCTGGTTTCTGGCGGATTTTTTCGCGCCCGCCATCGCGCTGGGCCATGCCATCGGCAGAATGGGTTGTTATTTCGCGGGCTGCTGTTACGGGAGACCTTCTCCGGCCTGGGCCGGGTTTTCTTTTAATCATCCGCAATGCCTTGTACCCTGGAATTTGCGCGGCGTTCCCCTTTATCCCGTCCAGCTTTTCGAAGTGCTGGGGAATATTCTTCTTTTTGCTGTTTTGCATTGGCTTTTAAAACGGCGCGCGGACAGGTTTAAACGGTCCGGCGCGCTCATGCTTGGTTATTTCGGCGGCTACGCGATACTGCGGTTTTTCGTGGAGTTTTTCCGCGGCGACGACAGGGGCGGTTTTGCCGCCGGCCTGTCGCCGTCCCAGATAGCGGCTTTGGCGGCTGTTTGTTTTATTTTCGCGGCCTACCGGTTTCTTCCGGCGCGCAAGGGTTGATTCTATGAACAAAAAGGAAAAAATCAGTTACAACGGCGGCCTGCCCGAACGGCTGGACTCTTTCCTGACTCAGGAACTGTATGATTATTCCCGTTCCTTTTTAAAAAAACTTATTGAAAAAGGCGCGGTGAAAGTAAACGGCGTGGCGAAGAAGCCTTCGTTCATGCTGGAAAATCCCTGCGATATAACGATTGACTGGCCCGAATCAGAGCCGGATGTTTCGGGTTTTAAAGAGCTGGTTATTTTCGAGGACGACACGATTCTTGTCGTCAATAAACCCGCCGGCCTGCTGGTCCACCCGACCAGCACGGACTGGGAAACGAGCCCGCATATCCTTTATTCGGGCGAGAAAACGCTCGCGGGCATTCTTTTGACGGCCCGTCCCGAACTTAAAGGGATTCCCCGCGCCGGCATCGTCCACCGCCTGGACCGGGACACCAGCGGCGTCATGATTGTCGCGAAAACGAAAAAGGCCTGCTCAAACCTTTTAAAACAGTTCCATGACCGCAAGGTGAATAAAACCTACCATTCCATCGCCACGGGCGAAATTCCCGACCAGCGCGGCATTATAGACGTGCCCATCGGACGCATTTCCGGCGGCAAAATCAAAGCTTCGCCCATGGGCCGCGCCGCGGTGACGGAATATAACTGCCTTGATCGTAAAAACGGCTATACCTATGTGGAGCTTTTCCCAAAAACAGGCCGCACAAATCAAATCCGCGTTCATCTGGCGTGGCTGGGTTATCCCGTTTTGGGCGACACTGTTTACGGAAAAAAACCGGTTCCCAGGCTGATGCTTCATTCCCGCAAACTGGAGATTACCCGGCCCGGAACGAAAGAGCGCGTTGCCTTTGAGGCGCCGCTGCCGGATGAATTCAGAAAAATCTGGTTTGATGTGACCGGATCCGCCATATAAAATATATAATATAGAGGAAGTTTTCGGGGCATAGCTCAAGTGGCAGAGCGCCTGCTTTGGGAGCAGGAGGTTTCCGGTTCAAGTCCGGATGCCCCGATTTTGCCTCTATTTATTGTGCGCGGAGAGCGGCAATGTCCCCTGAACGCAAAAATCCGAGTGACGGCTTCGCCGGAAAGGAAAACGCCGGCAAAGTCCCGCAGTTCAAATGCGGGGCATGGGTTAAAGCTCACGCCCTGGGCAACGACTATATCGTTATCAATCCGTCCGCGATTGCTTTTCCGCTGACCGAAAAAAACGTAAGCCTTATCTGCTCGCGCAACAAAGGCGTGGGCGCGGATGGCGTGCTTTACGGCCCCTTTTATAAAAACGGGGATATTCCGTTCGTCAGAATTTTCAATTCCGACGGTTCCGAAGCCGAAAAGTCCGGCAACGGCATTCGCATTTTCGCGAAATACCTTTATTCCCGCGGCATGACCTGCGGACCGTCTTTTCCGATTGACACTTTAAGCGGGCGCGTCAGCGTTTCCGTGGAGGGCGGCGCTATGGTTTCCGCGGATATGGGAACGGTTTCTTTTAAAGCGTCCGATATTCCCTTCGCTGGGCCGGAACGCGAAGTGGTGTCCGAAACGCTCGCCGCAGGCGGGCGGGAATATACTGTAACCTCCCTTTCCATAGGCATTCCCCACTGCATACTTTTCTGTCCCGAGATATCGAAGGAACTGGCCTGTTCCGTCGGCCCGCTTATCGAACGGCATGAGGTTTTTCCGCGCAAAACCAATGTCCAGTTCGCGAAAGTCGTTGCGCGCGACAAAATTGAAATAATGATCTGGGAACGCGGGTCCGGCTATACCATGGCTTCCGGCAGTTCCGCCTGTTCCGCCGCCTGCGCCGGCTATAAGCTCGGGCTGACGGACCGCAACGTGAGCGTCGCCATGCCCGGCGGCACCGTTTCTGTTTCAATAGATGAAGGCGGGCGCGTGCATCTGCGCGGGCCGGTGCAGGAAATTTTCGAGGGGAGTTTCACCCCGGAATTTGAAAAGTTACTAACGTGAGATTAATTATGAAAGCTGTCATCGTTTCGCTTTTTAACGCCGGGCTCTGCCACGCCGGCGGGTTCTGCAAGGCGTTGTATCCTTCCTATACCGCGGTTTACATGTCGCCTTCCGATTTTAAGGACGCCAAAATCAAAGGGGCGTCGCCCATTACCCTGCGCGACGGGGTCTTTCAGGTTGACCGCAACCGTAAAGCGAAAAAATCCGTCGGTACGGTCGAGTCCGGCGTGATCACCGCGGCTTTCTGGTTTGACCGGCTGGTCCTGTCTGCTAATGCTTATCTGCCGCCTTTAAGCGCCATGCTGGCGGAAGCGCAGGTCGGACTGGCGGATAAAAACGGCGAAATACTGTGGAGCAAATGGTATAAGCTGGGCAGATTTTCAACGGAAAGCGCCTCTTCCTCCTTCGGCCCCCAAACGGATGATTTCGGCTCGGTCAGGACAGACGTTCTCACTCTTAATAAACCTGTTCTGTTCTACCGTTACCGGATCACCCTTGAAACGGAAAGCATGGCGACTCCGGTTTTGCGCCTGGCGGCGGTCAATATATCAGACAGCCGCGCAAAATACAATCCCGAAACCGCCCTAAAATCACTGGCCGAAATTTTCCCGGCAAAGCCGCGCTGGCTCAATCCGGACCGCGTGCTTGAAGTTCCGGCGCGCTCGCAGATGAACGAAAAAGTGGATCCGGACAGTATCTGCAGTCCGGTTTCGCTCGGCATGGGACTGGCTTATTACGGCACGGATCTGACGAACACCTCGATCGCCAATCAGGTATACGACACCGCGGAGAATATATACGGAAACTGGTTTATTAATACCGCTTTCGCCGGCAGCAAAGCCCTGTTTTCTTTTGTGGACCGTTTTAATTCCATGGCCGATGCCGAGCGTTCGATTGCGCTTTCCTATCCGCTGATCGCGAGTATTACTTACGAAGACGGGGAACTTAAAAACGCGCCCGTTCCGGCAAGCGCGGGGCACCTGGTGGTGATCCGCGGCTTTGATTCGGAAGGCAATGTGCGCGTTAACGATCCCGCCGCAAAAACCGAAAAAACCGTTCCGCGCTGGTATTTGCGCGACCAGTTCGCCAAAGCCTGGCTGGGCAACAAGCAGGGGCTGGTTTACCGTCTGGAAAACCGGTATCCGCGCATTATGCGTGCCGCTGTGCCGGTTGCCGATGTGCATAACCAGCCGGATCCGCAAAGCGGACTGGAAACGCAGGTTTTCCTTAATGAGGCCGTGCTCGTGAAGTCGTTTAAAAACGGCTGGGCCGAAGTGGAAAGCCTGGAACAGGGGTTTTATAATTCCCCGGCCTGTTCGGAAACAATTTCCTCCTGCTGGCAGGGCTATCCCGGCTGGATTAAGGAGGACGCGCTGGTCTGGGGCGAGGATTACGGCTACGCTTACACCGTTAAAACGCCGCGCGCCACCGCGCTGCTGGAGACCCCCGAAGGTTTTGAGGACGTGCAACTGGTGATGGGCACAAGGCTGTGCCCTGCGCCGGTTTATAAAAAGAAGGACGGCTATCTGCGCGTTATGCTTTCCGGCATGCGGCCGGGCTGGGTTAAAACCGAAGACGTGGCTCCTTACACCGACGGCAAAAAAACGGACCCGCGTTCCGGCGTGGTGCAACTCGCGCGCGAGTTTGAGGGAACGGATTATCTGTGGGGCGGTAGAACCGCCGACGGGATGGACTGCTCCGGTCTGGTCAGTCTTGTCTACCGGCTGTATGGCGTCAATCTTCCGCGCAACGCGGGCGCGCAGTTCGAGGCGTCGAAAAAAGTTTTCAGCGTTTTTTTAAAGAAGGGCGATCTGGTGTTCCTGTCCAAAAAAGAAAATCCGGACGTGATTGAGCATGTTCTGCTTTACGCCGGGGACGAGGACATAATCGAAGCCAATCGCGAAAAGGGCTCGGTGGTTGAAACCACCTTTAAAAAGCGGTTTGGCAAAAAACTGGAAGATATCAGACAGGGAGAAAAAATCAATGGCAATTTCATCTATTTCCGCACGCTTTTTGAAAAATAAATGCCTGCTTGCCCTCGTGGTTTTGGCTTTTCTGCCGCCGTGCTGCGCGGCGGTTAAAAATCCCGACACGGTTATCTACGCGCATCAGGGCGAACCCGCTTCGCTTGACCCCGTTTACCCGTACGACGGCGTCAGCCAGGGCGTGATCTTTAACGTTTACGAAACCCTTATCAGGTTTAAGGGCAGTTCTCTGGAGGGATACGAGCCTTTGCTGGCGGAGAAAATTCCTTCCTTTGAAAACGGGCTTGTTTCGAAAGACGGGCTGGTTTATAAATTCCCGATCAGGAAAGGGGTGAAATTTTCCAACGGTGCGGTTATGACCCCGGAAGACGTGCGGTATTCCCTGCTCCGGTTCATGCTGACCGATCCCCCCGGCGGCCCCGCTTCGCTCTTAAGCGAGCCGATTCTGGGCGTGCCTTCCACCCGCGATGATACCGGCAAGCTGATAGTAAATTTTGAAGAGGCCGCGAAAGCCGTCACCGTTGATAAAAACATGGTGGTTATAAAGCTTAAAAAGCCGTTCGCGCCGTTTTTGTCCATTATGGCGCGCTGGTCTTATGTGATGAACCGCGCCTGGTGCGCGGAAAGGGGGGAATGGGACGGCGGTCCTGAAACCTGGAAAAAATTCAACAACCGCGCGCGCGAACAGTCCGGCCTGTTTTCCGAAATGAACGGCACCGGCCCGTTTAAGCTGTTCCGCTGGGACAGAAAAGCGCGCCGTCTTTTTCTGGCGCGTAACGAAGGTTACTGGGGCAAGCCCGTCGGCGTGGCCAAAGTCATTATGACAACCGTGCCGGAATTCGGGACCCGCCGCCTCATGCTGGAAGCGGGCGACGCCGATATTATTGACGTGCCGCGTCCGTTTGTGGACCAGCTTTCCGGCATGAAAAATGTCTCGGTGAAGGACAATCTCAAGCGGCTGCTGACCGACCCCGCGTTCTTTTTCATTTTCAAAGTCAACGGCGCGGGCAATCCCGATATCGGGTCCGGGAAACTGGACGGCGCGGGCATCCCTCCCGATTTTTTCTCCAGCGCGGACATAAGGCGCGCTTTCGCCTGGTCTTTCGATTATGACGGTTTTTACAAGGAAGGCCTCAAGTCTAAAGCCTCGCTGGCGCTGGGCTGTATTCCGCCCGGACTACCCGGCTATTCCGCGGACATAAAACACTACACTTTCGATTTGAAAAAGGCCGAGCAGTATTTCCGGAAAGCGTACGGAGGGGAGGTCTGGAATAAAGGTTTTAAATTTACGCTTACCTATAATATCGGCGGCGAAGTGCGACAGCTGGCGGCGGAAATAATGAAGCGCAATGTGGAAAAAATAAATCCGAAGTTCAAAATAGAACTGCGCGGGCTGGAGTGGGCGGCTTATCTCGACCGCGCGCAGAAACGGATGATGCCCATGTTCACCCGCGGCTGGACCGGCGATTACCCCGACGCGCATAATTTCGTCTTCCCGTTCCTGCACAGCGCGGGGCGATATCCGGTTATTCAGGGCTATTCCAATCCGGAGGTGGACAAGCTAATTGATGCCGCGGCGGGCGAGCTGTCCGCCAAAAAGCGGCGCGAACTTTATGTCCGCGTTCTCAACATCGCGCATGAGGACGCGCCGCAGGTGTACACCGTTCACCCCGTCGGGCTTTACGCCATGCGGTCCTGGGTCAAGGATTTCACGGATAACGCCGTTTTCATGGGTGTCTGGTATTATCCTCTTAAAAAAGCGGAGTAAAAAAATGAAAAGACTGCTGATTTTGTGCTTTCTGTTTTCCGCGCCGGTTCCGGGTTTTTGCGCCATGCGGGACTGCGATACTTCCGCGCTTGCGCCCGACAATGCCGTTAAGACGGTCAAAGATTCCTCCGGCAAAGCCTGGACAATTTTCAAGCGCGAAGGCGGTTCTTCTTTGTGCGTGTATGCCAATCGGTATATTCTGTTTTCCGAGGACCTGTCCGCCTTTGTCGGCGTGGACGATAAGGACGGCGAGCTTATCGCGCATTTTAAGAACGACGGAACCGAATCGTATTACCATATTCCGGCGCGCAAACTGGAGTCTGAAATTGAGGAATACCGGGGCGAAGGCGCGGGTGTTTTGTTTACTTACAAAACCGTTTCTCCCGCCGGGGACTCGCGGGCCGGCCTGATCTCCATCAACTGCGAAAAGGATTTTAAAAAGTATTTCGGCGCCGCGCTGGGCGATTACGCTAAAACCAACTGGTTCTGGGCGAACCCGAAGGTGCGCGAAAAAGTCACGGCCGCCGTGGCGAAAGAAACAGACGCGATGACCGCAGATGAAGTTGCGGCCTGCGCGCCCACCGCCGACATCAGGCTTTCGGTCGCACGCATTTACCTGATCAGGTATCTGGAAGCGCTTGCCACGAAGGATAAGGCGAAAATTGAAACTTTCTCCAAACCCGCCGTAACAATAAACTGCACCGCGCCCGGCGCGCGCGGCGGGAAGGACAACGTTATCCTTACGATGGCTGATCTGCTCGATACTTTCCACAGATGACAAAGAAAGAACGTGCCGGAAAAATAGCGAAAGTTTTAAAGCCGTTATACGGCGGAGCGGTTACGCCGCTCCGGCACGGCAATCCGTTCCAGCTGCTTGTCGCTGTGATCTTGTCGGCACAGTGCACGGATGAACGCGTGAACCTCGTCACCCCCGCTTTGTTTAAAAAATATCCGGCGCCGAAGGATTTCGTTGCCGCGCCACTTGGGGAAATCGAGAAACTGATTCATTCCACGGGTTTTTACCGGAGCAAAGCGCTCGCGATAAAAAAAACGTCCGAGACCATAATGGAAAAATTCGGCGGGCGTGTTCCGGCGACGATGGCTGAACTCTTGACATTGCGCGGTGTCGCCCGTAAAACAGCCAACGTGGTGCTGAGCGAGGCTTTCGGCCTGACCGAAGGGTTCGTGGTTGATACGCATGTAAAGAGGCTGGCTTTCCGCATGGGGCTTACGCGCAATACCGATCCGGTCAAGATAGAGCGCGACATGATGGCCCTGCTGGACAGGAAAGACTGGCGCTGGTTCTCTCTTGCTCTTGTCCTGCATGGTCGGGCGGCGTGCTCCGCCAGGAAACCGGACTGCGGACATTGCCAGGTTTCTAAAATTTGTCCGAAAACCGGCGTAGCCGCGGACGTTTGAATTTGTGAGAAGGGAAAATGGAAAAACGCTCCGCGGATTTTTCGCGGAGCGTTTCTTTATTCCTGCAATATCAGCTTACGCTTTTTCTATGGAGAGGAACGAGAAGCAGCGCATGAATTCGGAAAGAGGTATTTTGAAAACGCCATGCCTGCGCGCGTAGCCGAAATCCGGCCCGTCGGGTCCTTTGGGCGTGAAATCGTTGCCCCAGGGGTTCCAGACGGTAACGGTGTCGGTCCCCGCGTCGAAATCCATAACCGCGTAGCAGTGGTTGCCGGCTATTTTGCCTTTCGGTTTCCGGGCGAAAACCTCGGCCATCAGATTGTTCTCCGCCATTTTCACCAACGCTTTTCGCACGGCTTTTATGTCGCCTTCTTCGCCGAGGCGGTAATTGACTGGTTTTTTTCCGGTCCAGCGTTTGACTATCGCTTCCGGACCGCCGCCCACGTCCACGCGCAGGACAGGGTCCGCGATAGCGGCGCGTTTCTCGTTTTTCTGCCCTTCAAGCACGCCTTCCGCTTTCGCCAGAATGGACATCCAGATGCCGCTTTGAAGAGTCATCGGGGAATCGTTATAGGCTATTTCAGCGTCGGTCGGCGCGGCAACGATGGCGTCCTCGCCGCTGGGGAAAGTGACGCGGTATCCTTTTTCGCCCAGGGTTTTTATGGCTTTTTTTATGACATCGGGGCGGTATTTGGCTATCCAGCCGGTGCCGGAATAAAAATAACAGTCCGTCGCTGGATGCTGCTGCATCTTCTCAAAATCCGGACCGCCGCTAGAGAAAACGGCGCGGCTCATGGTTTTAAGCTTGGCGGACATTTCATTATAGGCCGCCATGGTTGTAGGGTCGGTCAGGGAAGCCGCGTCCTGTTTAGAAACAGGGATATGGCTTCGGTCTTTTCGCAGATAGAAAGTCAGCGCGGCGAGCGCGGCGGCGTTGTCGCCGGTATAGGCGGGATCGGCAAGTTTGGGCACTAGGTCCGCCCGGACTACGGTGTCCTGCCCGCCGGACCATTTGTCCCAGTTGGCGTTTACGGCGGCGGAAAACGGCGTCGCGGAAGACTGGTCCGTTACGGAACTTTCACCCTCGGGGGAATCGCCCTCGGGAATAATGGTGCCGGTTTCCTGCGCGGCGGAATCGTCATTTGAACCGTCCGGCGTTTGCGCGCGCGGACCGGACACCGAGCACGCCAGAACTGCGGCCAGCAGCAGGCGTGTAAATATTAAGTTTATTTTCATGGCAGTCTCACTTTTGAGGAGGTTCATTTTTATCCGGGCCGTTTTTTGCGGGTTTGGGTTTTGCCGCCGGTACGGGTTTCACGGTGCCGGTGCTTTTTACGACTTCAGTTTTACTCACCGTGGTTTCTTTGACTGCGTTTTTTTTCGCGGGTGTTCGCTTCGCCGGTTTGAAAGTTTCCACTTTCTTGGGCAGCAGTTTCGGCGCTTCGAATCCCAGAGTTTTGTAAATGCCGGTGATGCAGGCGTTTGCGGCATTGTGCTGGAAATTTTCGTTAACCAGCATCTGCTCCTGATCGGGTATGATGAGATACGCCGTTTCTATCAGTATCGCCGGCATGTTGGTCAGGCGGATAACGTGATAGTCTCCGTAGCGCAGGCCTTCGTCCGGCAGGGGCAGGAATTTCTGAAGGCTGCGGTGCGTGTTAAGGGCGAACGGGCGGCTGTGCGGATAATAATAATAAAGCGAAAAACCACGCGGCTGCGCGAACGGGTTAGTGCTGTCCGAAAGCGCGTTGCCGTGAATGCTTACATAAAAATCGCCGTTTAATCTGCCAGCGATGCGGGGGCGCTCCCTGAGCGCGACGGTTTCGTCGCCTGAGCGCAGGATAACCGGCGCCGCTCCGTAATCCTCCAGTTTCGCTTTAAGAACTTTTGCTATGCGCATGTTGGTGTCGTACTCGAACACGCGGGTGGGGCCGATGGCGCCGTCGTAAGGAGGTTCCGTTCTGGGCGAATGGCCCGGGTCAATAATCACTTTAAGCCCCGCCAGAGGGCGGGTTTTGGTCCGCTTGGGCAGGGCGGGTTTGCGGCGCAGGGTGATGACGGTTCTTCCTTTTATATAATCAACGTCGTAGCCCCAGGGCGTCTGCCCGTTCGCGTAGTTTATCTTGACTAGGCAGGTCTGGCGGTCAAGCTGGCGGTACTGGATGTCGCGGACCAGAGTGTCCGACGAGTCGTAAACTATCCAGTTCGTGTCGTTTTTTGTATAGAGAAAGGTAACTTCGAGCGAGTCTTCGTTTTCAAAAACCATGTACGGCGCGTTCCTGCCATTTTCAACGCTGACAACAGTCGCCGTGCTTTGATAGGCTGTGCTTATCGTGCCCATGGCGGACAGCGGCGGTGGTTCGCCCTGCGGCAGATAGTTCAGGGCGCTTTTTTCGGCCCAGCCGTCCAGCGTTTCGGTGAGTTTCAGCCTGATTCTGCTGCCGGTTCTGCCGGTGGCCAGCAATTTTTGGCCTGGTTCGAGGAAAGCTATGTACCCGTTTGACACGCTGCAGCGCGCACCCGTGGAATCCGTTGTAACCTGCACAACGGTGAACGGCGCGGTCGCAACCGTCACCTTCCCGGTTGACACGGCGAGTTCGGAGGGCAGTTTCCCGTTCTCCAGCGTGAAGGCGATTTCGGCGGAAATAGCGCGGTCGTCCGGTTTCACAAGGTACGCGCCGGTGTAACGTCCGGGATCGGTTTCCTGCATGGGGATATTATCGGTCAGTCCCTTGATTTTGAAGACGGCTTTTTTGCCGGGACTGGCGTTCATGGCCGTATCAATCCAGTCGCCGTAGCGGACGACGGTGTCCGCATAGGGGGACAGGGTGGTGGTATCTATATAAATCTGATCTGGCCCGGCGGGTTTCACGAACTTTTGCGCGCCGACCATTATATTGCGCACGGTTTTTGTGGACTGGCCCGCTCCGTAGGAAAGCGCGCATTCGAAAGCGAAGGGTCCTTCTTTAACCGGCAGAAACGCCAGAAACGCGCCGTTGGGATAAACCTTCACCGGCGCGCCGTTGATTGTAAATTTTCCTTCCGCCGGTTTAACGTTGCCGAACAGATAAGCG
>JBAYFS010000048.1:0-13574 GCA_041667045.1 Elusimicrobiaceae bacterium
GCTTCTGCGAAGGGTGATGTGTCCGGCGGCACTATGTCCGGCGACAGCGAAATAGAGCCTTCCATGCTTGATACTGGCTCGGAACTTAAAATAAAGGCGAAAAGCGTGTCCGGTGATATTTCCGTGGGCTACACCAAATAGTTTCAGCCGGAAAAGAAAGAGGCCGCTTTTACGCGGCCTCTTTCTTTATTTCTTTTCTTCGATTGCGTGCCAGCTGATTATCTTTAGGTCTTTCACGAAAATGGCGTAGAAAACCGGCACCAGAAGCAAGGTTACCACGGTGGCGATTAAAAGCCCGCCTATCTGCGCGTAGCAAAGCGGCTGCCACAGCGGGCCGCCGTGCAGGGCGAGCGGCACCAGCGCGATCGCCGTCGCGAATACGGTTATTAAAACGGGCCGTATGCGCACTATGCCTGCGTCCACCAAAGCCAGTTCAAGCGGCTCGCCGCGCGCGTGCATTTCCTCTATAAAATCGAACAGCACTATAACGTGGCTGATGATGATACCGGTCAGGCTGGCTATTCCCAGAAAAGCCATGAACCCGAACGGCGCGCCCATAACCGCCAGTCCGATAAGCGAGCCCGCCGCCCCGAACGGCACCGAAGTGAAAACTATCAGCGGTTTGACGGCGTTTTTAAACTGGAACACCAGCGCCAGATAAATGCACATTACCGAAACGAACATTATAACGAACAGTTCTCCGAAACTCTTGGCGCGGCTTTCGGCTTCGCCGCCGATGTCGAGGCGGTAGCCGGACGGCAGTTTTTCCCGGAACGCCGCGATGTCGGCGTTTATCTGTTTGGTGACTTCGGAAGGCAGCTTGCCGGGCGCGGGGAAACATTCCACCGTCACCGTGCGGAACTGGTTGCGGCGCATGATGTTTTCCGGCACCATGGCGTAATTTATTTTGCTGGCCTGCTCAAGCGGCACGCGGGTGTCGCCGCGCATGGAGAAAACGTAGAGGTTCTTTATTGACGACAGATTCGCCCGCTCCTCCATCCTCAGGCGGATTGTTACGGGTATCTGCTTGTCTTTTTCGCGCAGCACCGAAACCGGAATCCCGCTTATGCCGGATGCGGCGGAGGCCGCCACTTCTATATTGGAAATGCCGGAAAGGTTGGCTTTGTCGGGCGAAATGTCCAGATTCACCTGGAAAGCGTTGAGGCCCCAGTCGTCGCGCACGCGAGCGGCGTTTTTGGATTTGCGGAAAATGGTTTTCATCTCCTCGGCCAGTTTCCGCAGCGTGTCCATGTTCTCGCCCGAAATCCGCACGGACACGGGTATGCCCACGTCTTTGCCGGTTTCCAGTTGGCGCACGTCGGCTATCGCGCCGGCCAGTTGCGAGGACAGGGCGTACTGCAGACTGTTTGTCAGCGGTTCGGTGTCTTCGGAATCGTTCACCTGCACTATTATCTGCCCGTAGTTTAACTGCTGCATCTGCGGCGCGACGGAGAACCAGAACCGCGGCCCGCCCCCGCCGCAAAAAAGCGTGAGGTCTTTTATAACTTTATGCGGTTTTTTTGCATTTTTCCCGTATTCCAGTGCGGTATCCAGGATTATCGTCTTGGCCTGTTGCACCTTTTCGCAGGTTTTTGAAAATGACGCGTCCTGCGGCAGCCAGATATCCACATAAGACAGGTGCGACAGGTCTTTCGGGAAAAAGTTAATTTTTATTCCTTTTACGAAAAAACCGGTCAGGCCCAGCGCTAAAATCGCGCAGCACAAAACGCGCCAGCGGTGCGCTATCGCGTAAGCGGCGATTTTGCTGTAAAAACCGTAGAAGCCTTTATGGCGTTTTTCGCGGTAATCCTCGGGTGGGCGCCGGTCGTCTTTTAGAATGTAAGCCGCCTGAAACGGTATCAGGGTCAGCGCGATGATGTAGGCCGCGATTAAAGCGGTGGTTATCACCACCGGCATAGTCCACAAAAACTGGCCCATTTTGCCGGACAGCATCAGAAACGGCAGGTAGGCCACTATGTTCGTCAGTGTGGCGAAAAGAATGACCTTGGCCAGTTTCGACGGCGCGAACCACGCCGCCTTTTTAAGCGGCATACCGCCCGCCATTTCACGCTTTATGCCGTCGCTGGACACCACCGGCACGTCGATTAAAAGCCCCAGCGCGAGAATTAAAGACGATATTGAAACCTGCTGCAAATCCACGCCGAGCGCGTACATTATGCCAAACGTCATCGCCAAGGCCAGCGGGATGGAGGTTGCCATTAACAGCGCGGTGCGCCATTCCCAAAAACCCACGAGCGCGACCAGAATCAGAAGGATAATGGCTTCGTAAAGACTGCGCATGAACAGGTCAATTTTATCCTTGACCTGGGTGGGCTGGTCGGACGTTTTGGCTAAAATCAAGTCGTCGGGCAGCTGGGTTTTGAGTTTCACCAGCGCGGCGTTCACGCTTTTGCCGAAATCGTAAACCTTGCTCTGCTCGCGCATCTGGATGGAAAGCGTTACTGCGCGCGAAGTCTGCCACGCGCCGTTTTTATCGCGGTAGGTGAAATAGTTCAAGTAGCGCGGGGGGTTCTGGTAATCGCGGCGGATGTCAACGATGTCGCGTAGGTAAACCGGCGAGCCGCCGGATGACGAGGAAACCACCACGCCGCCTATGTCGCGCTCCGACTTGAATTCGCCAGACGGGGTAAGCCCCACTTCCCGTCCGTCCGCCTCCATGACGCCGCCGGATACGGCGATGTTGCGCGAGTTGATTATTTCCGGTATTTTGCCCACGTTTATGCCGTAGGCCGCCACCTTGTCCTGCGAATATTCCAGAAATACCGTTTCATCCAGCACGCCGTAACGCGCTATGCGGGCCACTTCCGGCACGAGCAGGAGGTGTTTTTCAATGGAGTCGGTGTAATCGTCCAACTGCTTGTAAGTGTATTTATCACCCGCGTTTTTTTCCAGCGTCTGGTAAGCGTCCTGCGGGGCGCGCACTATAATGGGCGCCCATACGTCTGGATGCAGATCCGAACGGCGCAGTTTTTCGAAAAAGAATCTGTTGATAAACTCGTTGATCTCTTGGTCGGAATGAGGAATGCTGCCGTCGAGCAGAAGGAAACCGGCCCCTTTGTAGTAGCGGATATCCGACCCGAAATTTTTAGCCGCCATATACTGGCTGAAAAGGCCCACCACCCGTTCCGGTATGCTGCTTTTCGCGGTTTTGGGCAGACCCACTATTATGCTGGCGCGGTCGGTTTTTACGCGCGCTGAGGCGCGCAGGGCGGTTATCCGCTCCTCTATTTCGCGGGCCAGAAGGGAAAGCTCCGCGCCGCCCGTTTTAGGACTCGCCACGGTGAGCATGAGGGTGGCAGTGTCGCCGAAATCTTTTATGAAACGGATAGGTCCCGCCCCTTTCGGCAGGCCGGAAACGGCCTGGAGTTTGAGGGCGATATCGTCAAACTCCTTATCCTGGTTTTTGGTGTTTTCGTAAAGGTAGACGTAAACGATGGACACGCTCTGCCGGCTGACCGAGCAGATTTTTTCTATGCTCGTGTTCTGGGCTATAGCCTGCTCCACTTTTTTTGTTACCAGCTGTTCGATTTTCTCCGCGCTCACGCCGGGCCACGGAGTGATGGCAACCGCCACGCCGAGGTCGAATTTCGGATCCTTGCGCGTGGGCATGCCGATATAGCCGCAGACGCCCCACACTAGTATCCCGATGAGGAAAACCCAGGCGATATGCTTGTTTTCGATGAAAAACCTGGGCAGGTTGAATTTGGAGCCGTTGTCATCCATTTCTTTAATCCTTTTCCACAATCCGCACGGGCATGCCGTCGGCGAGTTCGTCGGTGCCGTCAATAATCACGCTGTCGTCTTGCGAAAGGCCGCTTTTTATTTCTATGTTGTTGTCTACGAAATTTCCGGGCGTGATTTTTTTCAGGCGGGCGACCGTTTTGCCGTTCTCGTCAGCCGCGACATAAACCGCGTAGCTGTCCGCGCTGCCTTCCGGTTTGATGACCGCGCTCACGGGTATGGCGGGCACGTTTTTTCCGGATGCTTTCTGCTTGATTGTGATACTGGCGATAAGGCCGGCCTTTAAAACGCGGTTCGGATTGTCGAGTGACACTTCGATGTCGAACACCCGGCTTGTCACGTCCGCCGAACCGCTGATGCCGGAAATCTTCCCCAGAAACGTCCTGCCGGGCATGGAGTCAATGATCACGCTTATCGGCATGCCTGTTTTAAGCTGGTCCGCCACATCGCTCGGCACGCCGAAAACGGCTTTAACCTTGCTCACGTCGGCCAGCACGAAAACCGGCGTTCCCGGCGCGACCATATCGCCCGCTTCCTTAAGGCGTTTTAGCACGATGGCGTCAAACGGGCTTTTCAGATCGGAATCCTGGTAGGCTATTTGCGCTTCGCTTAACTGCGCGTTGGCGGAAGCCAGTTTCGCCTGCGTTACTTCCGACTGGGCCCGCGCCGCGTCGTATTCCGGGCGGGTTATGCTTTCCGCTTTGTAAAGACTTTCGGCGCGCCTGAAATCTGCCTCCGCTTTTTTGCTCATCGCCGTCGCTTCCGCCACGAGCCCGCGGGCCATGTTGAGTTTTTCAGCGAAATCGCTTTTGCGCAGCCCGGCGAGCACTTCGCCGGTTTTAACCATATCGCCCGCTTCGAGGACGTTGCCCCGTACGTAGAGCATTTTCTCGATATAGCCGCCCGCTTTAAACGCCAGATACACCTGGCTGCGCGGCATAATGTTAGCCGAATAAACCATGTCCTGCTGGTTTTTTTGCAGGCTCAGTTTCGCCACGCTTACGGGCACGGGCGGCTTGGCGTAATCCTTTTCCTTTCCGCAGGCGCATAAGGCCAGCGCGCACGCGGCGAGCGACAGGGTTTTAATCAAATTCATATTTCCTCCGATATCAAAGACTGCAGCGCCGCTTTCTGCGAGAGAAAGTCCAGCACCGCTTTGCGGTATTGAAATTCGGCTTCTGCGTATTTCGCGCGCGCGGCCAGGATATCCGTTTTTTTCGCCGCGTCCTGCGCGTATTTGTTTTCCAGCACGCGCAGCTCGTCTTTCGCCGCGTCGCGCTCCAGCCCCGCCGCGTTAATCAGCGCCAGCGTTTCGGCGAGCGCCCTGTGCTTATCCGACACTTCGATAATAACCTGCCGGCGCGTTTCTTCCGTTAAATTGTTTGCCTGGGCCAGCGCGCTGCGGCTTTTGCGGATATTGTCCTGTTTGCGGCCCCAGTCGAAAACGTCCCAGGTGAGAAAAAGCCCCGCGCCTGAATAGTTGTCCGGTATGTAATTGGTTTTGCCGAGCTGGGTATACTGGACGCCGAAACCCAGATCCGGGATATACTTCGATTTTTCTATACTGACACCAAACCGGGCCTGGCTGGCTTTTAATTCCGCTTTCCTTATTTCAGGATTATTGGCGAGCGCTGATTTCCGGCTCTTTGCCAGGTCCGGCAGAACCAGGTCCGGCTCAACGTTTCCGTCAATGGCGAGGGGGCTGTCAACGTCCCGGCCCATCAGGCGGTTAAGGTTTTCCGTCAGGCTTTTTATCTGGTTTTCAATTTTTAAAGTGGTATATTTCTGCGAGGCCAGTTTGGCCTGAATGCGGAAAAACTCGTAAGGAAGAATCGTTTTGCTGTCTAGGTGTTCTTTTCCTTCGCGGACGGCTTCTTCATAAGTCGCTTCCGCGCCCGCCGAAGCCAGCAGCGCTTTTTCGGATTGTACAAGCCCGTAGTAAACCTGCTTGACCTTCGCTGTTATTTCCAGAACGCTTTTGCGCAGGTCTTCGTTGGCGATGCCCGCGCCAAGCTGCTGGGCTTTAATGCCGAGCGCGATGCGGTACTGCTCGCTTAACGGCTGGTACGCCATCGCCATGGCCGCGCCGTGGATGTCCGTGCCGAGGACGTTTATGGGCGTGTCCACCAGCGGCAGCGGCCCCAGCGCTTTGGCGGGCATGTTAAAGTTTACTGGCTCAAACGTTTTAAAGGCCAGCCCGGCCACCCAGAACGCGGGGTAACGCCGTGTTTTAAGGGCGGCGGTTTCGGCGTCGGCCTTGCTTTTCTCAAGCGCGGCGATTTGTATGTATTTGTTGTTGCCGAGCGCGAGCGCCACCGCCGAGGACAGCGATATTTCGCCCTCCGCCGCGCGTGCGGCGGGGCAGAGCAGGGCGGCCAGGAGAGGTATTAGCAGGAGCCTATTCATATGCGTCTTCCGGGTGCAGCGATTTTTTCAGTTTCGGGCCGGAGGCAATTCCGTAAAGCATTATCCGGAAGATTTCTTCCTGTATTTTTTTCGGCTGAAGTTTGGAGGCGGACAGGTATTCCGGAGACAGGAGCGCCGCTTCCGCCGCGCAATAGCAGTCTATGGCGATTTTTTTGTTAACTTTCGGGCTGAAAAACCCCGCGGCCACGCCTTCATCGTAAAGCCTGCCGAACTGGGTGCTGATTATCTCTTTTTTCCAATCGTAGACTTTCCGCCACAGTTCGGGCGCGTAGCGTTTGAGGTCGGCTAGGAGATTGTTGGGAACAAGGTTGTATTTTTCGAAGATAAAAAGCGCCGTCGCCTGCAGTTTGAGCGGAAAATTTTTATATTTTTTGCCGAGCGCGGCTTCCAGTTCCGCGTTCCAGGCGACGATTGTGGCGTCGGCGATTTCCGCGGCCAGTTCTCTTTTCCCGCTGAAAAGGGCGTAAAGCGTTTTCTTGCTTAAGCCCAGCTCAAGGGCGAGATTGTCCATATTGAAACCGGAATAGCCGCTCGTCATGAGGATGGCGCGCCCCGACACGAGGATCCGCCGTTTCAGTTCGCTGTTCCGTCTGGAAGCGTCCGCCGCTTTAGCCATATCCGGTCTCCGATACTTTGGAAACTTAAATAGTTTCCAAAGTTTCCAACTATAGTATACCAGCGCCGGGCTTTGGTGTCAATACCGCGTTCCTTCGTCTCGCTGGTGCGGAGGGTAATAAGGTATTATATTGTTTCGCGGAGGCGCGAAGGAGGCGGAATGAATTTTTCTTTTGATCATGTTAATTTCAATGTGCTGGATCTGGCGGCAAGCCTGGCGTTTTATAAAAAAGCGCTGGGTCTTAAGGAAACGCGCGTTTACGAGTCGCCGTCCAATGATTTCAAGCTTGTTTTCCTTAGCGACGCCGACGGGCGCTTTCAGCTGGAGCTTACCTGGCTTAAGGAGCGGAAACAGCGTTACGACCTGGGCGAGAAGGAATACCATTTGGCGTTCCGTGTGGAAGATTTCGACGGAGCCTATAAACTTCACAAGGAAATGGGCTGCGTGGTGTTTGAAAATAAGGAAATGGGCCTTTATTTTATAGAGGATCCGGACGGGTACTGGCTGGAGATCCTTCCTCGGAAGAAATAACGGTAATTTGCTATCATTTAGCATAGGAGATTTTATGCCGGAGCCCATTTTTGAACCCGTTATTGGCTTGGAAATCCACGTCCAGTTAAACACCAGAACGAAAATGTTCTGCAGTTGTCCCACGGACAGTTCGAGCCTGCCCAATACCAACATCTGTCCGCTTTGCACCGGTCAGCCCGGGGCTTTGCCTGTTCTTAACGAAGCGGCTTTCGAAACGGCCATCAAGGCCGCGCTGGCCTTGAACTGCGGGATTAACGAGCGTTCTATTTTCGCGCGCAAGAACTATTTTTATCCGGACTCGCCCAGAAATTACCAGATTTCCCAGTATGACAAGCCGCTTTCCGGCAAGGGCGGCGTTGTAATAGAAACCGGCACGAAAGACAATCCGTCGGAAAAAACCATCGGCATCACACGTGTCCACATTGAGGACGACGCCGGCAAATCCCTCCACGCCATAGGCGGCGCGGAGCTGCCGTACAGCCTGATGGATTTCAACCGCGCGGGCACCCCGCTGATTGAAATCGTGTCCGAGCCGGACATGCGCTCCCCCGAAGAGGCTTACGCTTATTTGACCATCCTTAAAAACACCCTGATCTGGGTGGGTATTTCCAACTGCGACATGGAGAAAGGGGAACTGCGCGTTGACGTGAACATTTCCCTGCGCCCGGCCGGGCAGGAGAAATTCGGCACCAAGGTGGAGCTGAAAAATCTTAATTCATTCAAAGCCGTGAAAGACGCGCTTTACGCCGAAATCAAGCGCCAGACCGCGGCGCTTAATTCCGGAGAGAAAATCGTGCAGGAAACGCGCCTTTGGAATGACGCGGAAGGTAAAACCGTACTTATGCGCACCAAAGAGGACGCGCACGATTACCGTTATTTCCCGGAACCGGATTTGGTTCCGCTTGTGCCTTCCAAAGAACTGATAGCGCGCCTTGCCGCTTCGCTGCCCGAACTGCCGCATGCGCGGAAAAGCAGATTTGTGGCGGATTTCGGCCTGTCGGCATACGACGCAGGCGTTTTGGTGGGCGACAAAGCGCTTTCCGATTATTTTGAGGCGGTGGTGAAAGCCGGGAACGTGCCGTCCAAAGCCGCGGTGAACTGGGTGACGACCAATATTCAGGGCAAGCTGAACGCGGAAAAGTTCGGCGTGGAACAGTGCCGGATCGCTCCGGAGAATCTGGCGGGCCTCATCGCGCTTATCGAGTCCGGGAAAATTTCCGTAAAAATCGGGAAAGATATTTTTGAAAAAATGTGGACGATCGGCAAAACCGCCTCCGCTTTGGTTGACGAGGGCGGCATGACCCAGGTTTCCGACGAAGGCGCGCTGCGCCAGTGGGCGCAGGAGGCGATCGCGGCCAATCCCAAAGCCGCCGAAGATGTGCGCGGCGGCAATGAAAAAGCGATCAGCGCGCTGGTCGGGTTCATTATGCGCCAGTCCAAAGGGAAAGCCAATCCGGGGCTTGCGAACAGGATTCTTAAAGAACTGCTTTAAACACAAATAATAAAGGAGCTAAAATGCACGAGCACGAAAACTGCTGCAGCAATCACGAGAAACACGAAGACCGCGAAGCGATTCGCCGCCAGGTGACGGAAGAAATCATGGCCGAGCTGGACATGGAATCCGATCCCGCCGGTTCCTGGCGCGAGGCTTTTGAAGACGCCTACTACGAACTTCAGGTTGAGGCGATAAAGGAAGTGCTTGCCAAGAAGCACGGCAAATTCATTAAAAAAGGCGCGGACATTATGGCCGATTACCTTATTAGTGAGATTCACGACGAGGCTTGCCGCGCCGAGGCGGAAGACGAGATGCTGGAAAAGATGGAAACTTTGGCCGAGGAACAGGACGAAAAGTAGAAAATACGCCGGTTTTTCCGAATTAAAACCCTCCGTTTTACACGGAGGGTTTTTTATTGGTTCCGTTCACAAAAACCCGGTGTGTGAGTATGGGGATATAATCCCGTGCGAGCGGAAAGCATCGTCGTGGCTCGGGGGGTTAATATTTAAGAAAATCCCCTCTGGTATCTGGCGGGGATTTTCTTTATATTGAGGTGTTTTGTGTTTACTGTGTAATTCGGGTTATGCTGCTTTAAGGCAGGTATACCTGCTTGTAATATTCCTCGGCGATATCAATAAGTCTGCGGTCGCTGTCATAGCGGACCAGCTTGCGGGCGCTTTCAAATTCCAGCCAGCGCACATCGGCAATCTCGCGCGGATCCGGATTGCGGACTTTTACCTTAAATTCCATCAGATACCACTGGACGGTTTTGTGGACGGTTATGCTGTTGGCCCGGAAACTGTAATTGATGCGTCCCGCCGGACGGATTATCCTGCACCGGCAGCCGGTCTCCTCCTCCACTTCGCGCAGGGCGGCTTTCCGGGCTGTTTCACCCTGCTCAAGGTGTCCTTTGGGGAGTGTCCAGATCGTGCGGTCGAATCCCGCCACGCAGATGAGGCAGATTTTATTTTCCTTAAGCACGATTCCGCCGCACGAGAATTCCACCGGACTCATTTTGTCCGGATTGGCCGCCTCGCCGGGGAGATTGAGCTTGGAAAAATCGCTCATGCCTTCACCATTGCCAATTCTTCAACCGCCGCTGCCGCGTTGAACAAAGTGCCCTCGTCAAACGGCTTGCCAAGAAACTGTACGCCTACAGGCAGTCCGTCCGCCAGTCCGCACGGCGTGGAAATGCCGGCTATGCCGGCCAGATTGCAGGGGATGGTGAAAATATCCGACAGGTACATGGCGACGGGGTCGTTCATCTTTTCGCCGAATTTGAAGGCGGTGGTCGGGGCCGTGGGCGTTAAGATAACGTCGGTTTGCGTGAACGCCCGCTCGAAATCCCGTCTTAAAAGAGTGCGCACTTTCTGGGCCTGCGCGTAGTAGGCGTCGTAATAACCCGCGCTGAGCGCGTAAGTGCCCAGCATGACGCGGCGTTTTACTTCGGGGCCGAACGCGGCGCGCGATTTCTCGTAAGTTTCCTTAAGCGCGGCGGAGGGGTCGTCTTTCGCGGCGCAATAGCCGTATCTCATGCCGTCGAAGCGGGCCAGATTGCTTGACGCTTCGCTTGATGCGATAACGTAATACGCGGCTATGGCGTATTCCGTGTTCGGGAGGGTTATTTCCACCAGTTTCGCGCCGGCTTGCTCAAGTTTTTGCGCGGTGCCGAGGATGAGTTTTTCCACCGCCGCATCCATGCCGCCGGAAAAACATTCTTTCGGCAGGCCGATTCTGAGTCCTTTGACCGAGGTGGTGATGTTTTCCCGCCAGTCCGGGACCGTCGCGTCGGATGAAGTGGAATCGCCCTTGTCCTGCCCGCTTATAACCGACAAGACGAGCGCATTATCCCGCACGTTGCGCGTAAACGGGCCTATCTGGTCGAGGCTGGAGGCGAACGCCACAAGGCCGCGTCTGGAGACGCGTCCGTAAGTCGGTTTCATGGCGGTGATGCCGCAAAAGGAGGCCGGCTGGCGGATGGAGCCGCCCGTGTCCGAGCCTAAAGCCGCCGGCACCAGGCCGGCCGCAACCGCCGCCGCGCTGCCGCTGCTTGAGCCGCCCGGCACGCGGGTTGTGTCCAGCGGGTTTTTCACCGGACCGAACGCCGAGTTCTCGCCGGAGGAGCCCATCGCGAATTCGTCCATGTTGGTCCTGCCCACGATAACCGCGTCTTCCGCGATTAAACGCCGGACCGCTTCGGCGGAATAAACCGCCCTGTGGCCCTGCAGTATTTTGGAGGCGCAGGTGCAAAGGTGCCCTTCGTAAACGATATTGTCCTTAAGCGCCACCGGCACGCCGGCAAGGCGGCCCGGTTTCGCGCCGGAGCGGATTTTTTCGTCCACCGCGCGTGCGGCCTTGAGGGCGCTTTCGTCGAACACTTCCAGGAAGGCGTTAAGCTCCGGATTTTTTGCGTGTATGCGCTCAAGCGCCGCCGCGACGCTTTCCTCCGCGCTCATTTTGCCCGTGCGGACAAGTTCCGATATTTCAAAAGCCGTTTTCATTCTATCACCTTCCTGACCTTGAACAGGTCGAACTCGCGCGCGGGCGCGTTCGCCAGAATCGCGGCGCGGTTTTCAAAAGGGCGCGGTTCGTCTTTGCGCGTAACGTTTTCATAGGCGTTTATGTTGCAGGTTTCTTCCACGCCTTCCGTGCCGGCCTGCGAAAGGTGGTTGACCAGATTCAGGATTTCCTCGAACTGGCCGCGGTAAAGTTTCCGTTCCGTGTCGGTTATTTCGAACATGGCCAGTTTCGATATTTTTTCTACGTCTGCTTCCGTGACTTTCATAAAGCGGCTCCTTAAAATTTTTAAAGCATTTCCAGCGGCGCGTAACGCAGCATGAAGGTCTGCCTGCGGCCCGAATCGAAAATGACGGTGATTTTCTTGTTGTCGCCCGAGCCGGACTCAGACACTATCTTGCCCGCTCCGAACACCGCGTGGCGCACCCGCCTGCCGGAGGCGGAAACCGTCGGCGCGATGACGCGCGGTTTTTCCGACGCCACAAACTCCACGCCGTCCTCATCTTGGTCCGGCGCGTAAAACGATTTGGACATCAGCTTGCTTTCGAACAGGAATCTCGACGGCAGGTTGTCATATTTATTGCCGAAAATCTTGCGGGAAACGGCGAAGGTCACGAACAGGCGTTCCATGGCGCGGGTCATGCCCACGTAGCAGAGCCGGCGTTCCTCCTCCAGTTCGTCTTCGTTGTTTTTGCCCGCGCCTATCGGAAAAAGGCCCTCTTCCAGGCCGGTCAGAAAAACGGCGGGGAATTCCAGCCCTTTCGCCAGGTGCACGGTCATTAAAATCACGCCGTTTTCAACGCCGGAGCTTTGGTCCGCGCTGGCGGTGAGCGACACTTCCTCAAGAAAGCCGGAAACGGTGGCCTGCGCGCCGGAGCGGTCCTGATAATCCTTCACGGCGTTCACAAGTTCCGAAATGTTTTCCAGACGAGATTTGGTCTCAACGGGGTCTTTGTCCATCTGCGCTTCCACCGATTCCCAGTAGCCGGACATGGAAAGCAGCCGTTCCAGTATCGTTTTGGGGGCGGTGGTGTTCATTTCCAGACGGAGCTGGTTGAGCAAATTGCAGAAATCGTTTATGCCTCTGCGCGCGGCGGGTGTAAGTTCAATTTCATGATGCGCGTTAAGGGCTTCGTAAAAAGATATGCCTTTCTTGTTGGCGAAATCAAAAACCTTTTCTTGCGCGGTTGCGCCTATGCCGCGCGCGGGCGTGTTTAAAACGCGCTGGAGGCCCACGGTGTCGTAAGGATTGACCAGCAGGCGCATGTAGGAAAGCACGTCCTTAATTTCTTTGCGGTCGTAGAAGCGGACCGCGCCGACCAGTTTGTACGGAACTGCGTACCTCCTGAAACATTCCTCGAAAAGGCGGCTTTGCGAATTGGTGCGGTAGAAAACCGCTATATCGCGGTAGTTGTATCCTTCCTCGTGAATAAGACGCGCGATGGTGGTGGCAACCCACTTCGCCTCCTCGCGCTCGTCGGGCAGTTCCTGCGCGGTTACCGGATCGCCGTGCATCTTGGTGGTGTAAAGGTTTTTTGGGCGGCGCTTGTTGTTGTACTTGATCAGGTTGTCGGCCGCGTTTAAGATATTGGCGGTGGAACGGTAATTCTGTTCGAGGGCGATAATGCGCGCGTCCTTGAAGTCCGTTTCGAATTCCAGAATGTTGCGTATATCCGCGCCGCGCCAGGAGTAAATGGACTGGTCCGGGTCGCCCACGACGCATAAATTGCGGTGCTTCTGGGCCAGTGTTTTGGTGATGATGTACTGAGTGTGGTTGGTGTCCTGGTACTCATCCACCAGGATGTGCTGGAAAAATTCCTGGTAATGCTCGCAGATATCCTTTTTTTCGCGCAGGAGCGTCACCGTTTTTAAAAGCAGGTCGCCGAAATCCAGCGCGCCGGCTTCGCGCAGTTTTTTCTCATAGCGCAGGTAAACGTCCGCCACGGGAATGCGGTAGGTCGGGTTGTTCGTCTGCGAATGGATGGAATAGGATTCCGCGTCTATCATGTCGTCTTTCGCGCGCGAGATGATGTTGAGATACAGGGCCGCTTTATTCTTTTCGTTCTCGCCGCCGATTTCGTTTAGAATGTTCTGGATGATTTTTTTCTGGTCCGAATCGTCGTAAATAGTGAAATCGCGGGCGATGTTGAGGCGTTCCGAGTGCTGGCGCAGCATTCTGGCGCCGAACGAATGGAACGTGTAAATCCATACTTTCGAGCCGAAGCC
>JBAYFS010000049.1:0-13165 GCA_041667045.1 Elusimicrobiaceae bacterium
CGATAGTCCTGTTTTCAAAAGCGAGCGACAGTTCCCTGTGCGAAATCTCGTTTTTCGCGAACAGGATTGCGCCGCTTACGGGCCGGTCCAGCCGATGCACCGTGTAAAGCTCTCTGCCCGCCTGGGCGGAAAGAATTTTAAGGAGCGAATCCTCCGTCCCTTCTCGGCCCGGAATGGACAGCAGACCTTCGGGCTTGTAGGCCGCGATAAAATCAGAATTTTCATAGAGTATTTCGATTTTCATTAGTAACCTTGAGTTATGCAGTTGCAAGATGCCCTTATATTCTTTAATATAGCATATAGGCGTATACAGGAGATTGTCATGACCACTAAAGCGAAAAACAAACCTTTGGCCAACGACGCAAAAAACGGCTACGAGAACATCACTTCCGCCGACGAAAAAGCGTTGCAGCGGATTTGCCGTTCCTACATGGAATTTCTGGGTAAAAGCAAAACGGAACGCGCTTCGCACGACGAAGCGGAAAAGCTTTTGCTGGACGCCGGCTACAAAGACATTGAACCTCTCATAAAAAACCAAAGCGCCCTGAAACCCGGCGACAGAATTTACGCTTCCTGCTCGGGCAAAACCATTATGGCGCTGATTATCGGCAAGCGCCCTCTGGAAGAAGGCATGCATATCGTAGGCGGGCACACCGACGCGCCGCGCCTTGATTTAAAACCCAACCCACTTTACGAAAACTCCGAACTCGCCTATCTGGACACGCATTATTACGGCGGAATAAAGAAATACCAGTGGGTAACCATCCCGCTCGCCCTTCACGGCGTGTTCGTCACCAAGGACGGCAAGAAAATAGATGTGGCCATAGGCGACAAGCCGGGCGACCCTGTTTTCTGCATAAGCGACCTGCTACCGCATCTGGCGCAGGACCAGTCCCGCAAAAACATCGCGGAAGCCATCGGCGGCGAGGAGCTGGACGTGCTAATCGGCTCGCGTCCGCTTAAAGATAAAAACGCAAAGCAGAAAGTGAAAGCGTATGTCCTGCGTTATCTAAACGAGCAGTACGGCGTGCGGGAAGCGGATTTCACTTCGGCGGAACTGGAAATAGTGCCCGCGGGAGAACCGCGCGAACTGGGTTTCGACCGCTCGCTGATCATAGGCTACGGGCATGACGACCGCGTCTGCGCCTTCGCCGCGCTTCAAGCCCTTTTGGATATGAACGGCGTGCCGGAATACACCGCTTGCGCCCTCATGTGCGACAAGGAAGAAGTCGGCTCCACCGGAGCCACCGGCATGGCGGGCATGTTTTTTGAAAACATGGTCTCAGAACTCCTGCACCTGCAGACGCGCCGGGACGCGGATATTCTGACGAAACGCTGCATGCGGAAATCCAAGCTGCTTTCGGCGGACGTAAACCCCGCGTTCGACCCGATGTTTGCGAGCGCTTATGAAAAGAAGAACTCCTGCCTGATTAATTACGGAACCACCATTACCAAATACACGGGGTCGCGCGGCAAATCCGGCGCGAACGACGCGAACGCCGAATTCCTCGCCGAATTACGCTACATTCTGGATAATGCGGGCGTGGTCTGGCAGACGGGCGAACTGGGGAAAGTGGATCAGGGCGGCGGCGGAACCATCGCCACGCTGATGGCACGCTACGGAATGGACGTGGTGGATATCGGAGTGCCACTTTTGTCCATGCACGCGCCGTGGGAGATAGCGTCGAAGTTCGACACCTATATGACATACAAAGCCTTCCGAGCTTTTTTCAGCTATAACAGGAAAAGAAAATAAATCGGAAAATACCGGAGGGCGGCACAGTCCGCGCCGGAACACCAAAACCTATGAAAATCAGAATAATTGTTACGGGCGGCACGTTCGACAAGGAATACAATGAACTGACCGGCCAGTTGTTTTTCCGCAACACCCACCTTCCGGAAATGCTGGGCATGGGCCGTTGCAAACTCCAGACGAAAGTGACCGAGCTGATGATGATAGACAGCCTGGACATGAACACGGCGCACCGCCAAAAGATTCTGGAGGAATGCCTCGCCTGTCCCGAAGAGCACATCATTATAACCCACGGCACCGACACCATGGAGCAAACCGCGAAACTGCTGGGCCAGAATATCACCGAAAAAACCGTAGTGCTCACCGGCGCGATGGTACCATACAAATTCGGCAGTTCTGACGGCATGTTCAATCTGGGCAGCGCGCTGTCTTTCTGCCAGGCCTTGCCGTCGGGCGTGTATCTCGCCATGAACGGCAGGCTGTTTCAGTGGAACAATGTCCGCAAGAACCGCAAACTGGGCGAATTCGAAACCATTCCCCGAATGGCGGACAAAAAAACGCGCAAAATGTAACCGGTACCAGACAACCCAATGCCGCGAATGTTCATTTTTCTCACCGCGTTCACGCTGATCTACTGCGGTATGCATCTGGCCGCAGCGGAATGGCTCATCAGGCATTTCCAGATTCCGTTTCTACGTCCCGGCGGCATCCGCCTTGTTTTCGCGGCGCTCGCCATTTTGTTCATGGCGTCGGAATGGCTTGTGCGCGAGTATCCCTGCCCCGCGACACGCTTTTTAATAACAGGAACCTTCATCTGGATGGGCGTGATATTTCTCTGGCTGAGTTACGCCGCGGTGGGGACGCTGGCAGAACTCGCGGCCATGTTTATTTACGGCGCGGACATCCGGCACTTTCTCGCGTGGCCGGTTTTGACGCTGGCCGCCGTCAGTTCGGCCTATGCGCTGTTCTCCGGCTACCACACGCCGCGCATTCACAAAATTGAAATCCCGGTCAAAGGCCTCGCGCAAAATCTGGACGGCTTTAAGATCGTGCAGATATCGGACATCCATCTGAGCGTCACCGTCGGACCGGCCTCTATTAAGAGGATGGTGCACCAGATTGAAAAAACAAAGCCGGATCTGATCCTTCTGACCGGCGACATCATAGACCCCGGCGCCTACCGGCTGAAGGAATGCGCGGACATGCTCGCGTCCATGAACCCGCCGTTCGGGAAATTCGCCGTTCTGGGCAATCATGAATACTATCTGGGGCTGGATAAAGCCATTCCGTTTTTATCGGAAGCGGGCTTCGTTCTGTTGCGCCAGACTCTGGCGGAACTGCCCAACGGCATCCAGCTGATAGGCGTGGACGACCTGAAAGCCTCTCATGTGCCGGACGCGGCGCTGGAAAACCTGTTTTCAAAAGCCGACCCGCGCAAACTCTCGATATACATGACCCACCAGCCGCTGCGGCTGCGCCTGCCGGAAAAATTCAATATAGCAATCACGCTGGCGGGCCATACGCACGGCGGGCAGATTTTCCCCTTCAACCT
This sequence comes from Elusimicrobiaceae bacterium, assembly GCA_041667045.1. GTDB lineage: Bacteria > Elusimicrobiota > Elusimicrobia > Elusimicrobiales > Elusimicrobiaceae > JAQVSV01. Next base: position 3,306 of record JBAYFS010000049.1, read on the forward strand.
GGTAACCAAATTATTCTATACTAGGAGCGTGGGGAAATATCCGCTCGGCGCGGGGATTTTATACGTTAACCCCGGCACTTTCCACTGGGGCCCGCCCATGCGGTTTTTTGTGCCGGAGGAAATCACCGTTCTGATTCTCCGCCCGGCGGAGAGCCATGAAAAAAGCCTTGCTGATAGTGGATCTGCAGAATGATTTCTGCCCCGGCGGCGCGCTCGGCGTGCACGGCGGCGATGAAATTGTCCCGGTTATAAACAGGCTGATAACACGCGCGGCGGCGCGGGGTTATCTGATCGCCGCCACGCGGGACTGGCATCCGGAAAAAACCACCCATTTCAACAGTTTCGGCGGCCTGTGGCCCGCGCACTGCGTCATGGATTCGCACGGCGCAAAATTCCACCCAGAAGCGGCTCTGCCCCCGCAGACGATAATAGTTTCCAAAGGAACCAATCACTCCGACAACGCCTACTCGGCTTTCGAAGGACGAACGGAAACCGGCCTCGCCCTGTCCGACGTATTGCGCGAGAACGGAATAACCGAATTATATATCACGGGTCTCGCCACGGATTACTGCGTGAAGGAGAGCGCGCTAGGCGCCATCAGGCACGGATTTGCATGCTTCGTAGTGAAAGACGCCTGCCGTGCCGTAAACATCAAGCCGGACGACGAAAAGAACGCCCTTGAAGAAATGGAAAAACATGGCGTAAGAATAATTCTGGCTGGGGATTTGAATGGCGAATAACCCCCCGGTCATACAATCCTGGCTTGACACCGATTTCTACAAATTCACCATGGGCCAGCTGGTATTCCACCGGCATAACGATGTGCCCGTGAAATACTCCCTGATCAACCGCAAGCGGAATATCCCGCTGGCCGATTATATTGACGAACAGGAACTGCGGCGGGAACTTGATTCCCTGCGCCGGCTTGCGCCGGATTCATCCGAATTGTCATATCTGCGGCGGCTGGAAATCGGCGGCAGGAAAATATTTTCCGAAGATTACCTGTCTTTTCTAGGCACGGTTCGCCTGCCGGATTACGAATTGAAAATTGCGGGCCGCGAATTAATCTTTTCCGTCTCCGGCATCTGGAGTTCGGCTATTTACTGGGAAGTATTCGCCCTGTCAATCATCAATGAACTGTACTGCCGCGCCAAAGAAGCGGCCATGACGCCCCGCGAACGACGGGAAATTGAAAGCTCCGGCGTTAAAAACCTGACGGACAAAATTGACTTTTTAAAACGCAACCCCGGTATCCGTATTATTGACTTCGGCACGCGCCGCCGCTTCGGCAGGCAATGGCATGGCTATGTGGTGAAAACGCTGAAACAGGAACTGTCCCCGCAGCAGTTTCTGGGCACATCCAACGTCCGCCTTGCCATGGACTACGGCATCGCGCCGATTGGCACGCTCGCCCATGAAATGTATATGGCCATGGCGGGCATAAGGTGGGATAATGTCAGGGCGTCGCACAATGAGGTTCTGAAAGAATGGTGGAATGAATACGGAGCCGCGCTGTCAATCGCGCTGACCGACAATTACGGCAGCGATTTCTTCTTCTCTGACATGACCGGGGAACAGGCGCGGCAGTGGAAAGGACTGCGGCATGATTCCGGCCTCCCGCTGGAATTCGCCGAAAAAGCCATCGCGTTTTACAAAAAGCACGGAATTGACCCCAAGGAAAAAGTACTGGTGTTCAGCGACAGTCTGACCCTGCCCTCGATAGCAGAAATTTATGAGAAGCTGAAAAACCGTACCAACGTCGCCTTCGGCTGGGGCACCAATCTGACCAATGACAGGGGGATTGAACCCCTCTCTATAGTTATAAAACTGACAGAATCCTGCGGACACGGAATAGTAAAACTCAGTGATGACACGGGGAAAAGCACCGGCACCCAGCGGGATATCGAACATTTCCGTAACATGTTTTCCGCGAGCATGGCTTAAGCATAAGCGCGCAAGCGCATACCATTCATTGCCAGACGGAATCAGCCTTTCTTTTCAGCTGGTCCAGCGAAACGGCCCGCATACAGCGTCGCGCCCAGCGCGGCAAACAGCAAAACCGACGCCAGGCAAAAATCCAGCCTGAATCCTTTAACAAGAAAAGCCGGCGATACCTCGTGTATCTCCCGTCCCGCCGGCAGGGCCTGCGAAAATATCGCCTCAAAAACACCCACGCCAAGGGCCATGCTGACGGTCTGCATCGTGTTGTATACACCAGAAGCGGCGCCCCGCTCGCCCGGCAGGGCGAGCGACATTATATGGTAATTGTTAGCCGGAATAAAAAACGCCATGGCGACACCGAAAATTGCCAGAAAAAGCGCCGCCGCCAGCACACCGGGCCAGCCAAGCGCGTACGAAAACAACAGGCACGCCGCCGCCCCGGCAAACAACCCCGCCCCGCACACCCGGCACGACGGAACGCGGTCCGCCAACCGTCCGGCGAACGGCGCAAACAGCACTATGGCGAGCGAATAAATCATCATTAAAAACCCGACATACTGGGGCTTCAGTCCCTTTAATAGTTCCAGTTGGAATGGCATAAAAAAGGAAACGGCGGAAATAACCATGAACACCAGACAAGCCGACAGAACCGCCAGGCTGAACCTTCTGTTGGAAAAAATATTCATGTCAAGCAATGGCCGGGAAAGTCCTGTCTCCCGCCGGACAAACCACACGGAGAAACCCGCGGATAAAACAAGCGCGCCCAGAATCGGCGCGGAGAACCAGCCCTCGTCACGCCCCCTGTTAAGCGCGTACATAAACGAACAAAGCGCGGCGAAACTAAGAAACGCGCCAAGCCAGTCAAACCCCGTCCCGCTTTCCGCTTCCCCTGACTGCACGTCCGGAATGAATTTTCGCGCGATGAAAAAAGCGAATATCCCCACCGGCACATTAACAAAAAACACCCAGCGCCAGGAGAAGTAGCCGGTTATAACACCGCCCAGCGGCGCCCCTATCGTTATGCCGAGCGCGGCAGAAGTCGCGGCTATGCCGAAAGCCCAGCCGCGTTTTTCGGCGGGGATCAGCCGCGGAATAAGCGCGATGGACGACACGGCCAGCGCCGCGCCAGCCACGCCCTGCAATGCGCGGGCCGAAATCATCAGGCCTATGGTCGGCGCCAGACCGCACAGCAGGGAACTGAAAACAAACAGCAGATACCCGCCCAAGAAAACGTTTTTAAGATAACGCCCGTCGGCCAGTTTACCGAACACAAGGGTGGTGCCTGCGGTGAAAAGCAAAAGAGAAAGGACAATCAGGGAGGCTTCGCCCGTGCCTATGCCGTAATAGCGCGCTATGGTCGGCAGGGCGACATTCACGATATAGATATTCAGCTTGCTCATAAAAGAGGCAAAGCAAACGCTTATCACAACCCAGTGAATGTTTTGGGTGTCGGTCATCTGTTGGGCGGCGGAGATTATTTGCTGCAGATAATGCTGTCTGAAAGCGCGTTAAGCAGGAGCAGGCTTTTCGCGTAGCCGGAATCGCCGGAATACAGCCGGAGGACATAAAACCCGCTCCCCTTAGAATCCGGGATCAGAATATATTTTTCGCGCACCGTTATTTTTTTTGCGTCGGGATCGTCGGGCGGAACGAATTTGAAACTGGTGGTTTCAAACGAACGCGCGGCATAAACGCCCTTCTGCCCCGCGCGGACCTTTTCCGGCTTCGTGGCCCCCACGCCTTTAAGCTCGAAAGGGTTGGACGACACGCCTGCGATAAACTCGTCAACGGTAGCGTAAATATCGTTGCCTTTTTCGTAATAGTCAACGTACAGAACCGTCGGTTCCTCAAGGCTGGAATCCGGCGAAGTCAGCGATACTCCGAAAATGCCCATGTCGGCGTCATAGTTTTCGCTCACTTCCCAATTGGGCACAATAGCCGAAAAAAATTCATTCTTGTACGACTTGTATCCCTTCGAGTCATTCGCCGCGGGTCCGGCGAAAGTTACCGCCGCCGAGCACAACAAAAGAACTATTTTCAACATCTCTATCCCCCTACAGGTTTTTTACTTCAAGCGCGCGTTCCCCGGCTATCTGGTCATTGCGCAAATCGTACATATTGGCGTCTTTCATAAACTCCGCGCGCACCTTTTCCAGCACGGAAGTTTTAATATCGCCCACCGTTTCGAAAAACTCATCCATGGTGCTTTGGCTAACTGCTTTCATAGCAAGGCCGTCTTTCTCAAGGCGGGCTAGTTCATCGCAGCCAAGGCCTTCGCGCCTTTCCAATTCATCGTTTGCCGCCGCTACTATCTGGGCCGAAGCGAGCCGAATATCCGGCAGTCCGGCATACAAGTGATTGGAGATATCCTCGATAAACTGGCGCGGATTGGCGCGGGCCGAAGCGGCCCGGGAAAGCATTTCCTGCAAATAAGCCGATTTGCCCTTCATCCGGTCAACCATTTGGGCGAACGCGGGATCTTTTTTATATTTTTCCAGAACAAAAGACGCCTCGTCAAAGCCGCTTTCCACCTCGTCTTCCTGGACATAAGGATTGAGCATGCGCCCGTTGGAGTCCGCCCTTTGCAGCTGATGGGACCCTTCATGCACAATCAGCGGAGCAAGAAATTTGACCAGCCGGTTCATTTCCTCCGGACTGGCGAGCAGCTCCGTGGTTTTAAGCCCCGTAATGTTCATGTAATGCTGGACCAAAGCCGTGTTGATTACTATCCTGCCCGGCTTTGTCCCGCCTTCCGGCGCCGGCTCGAATTTGGCGTAACAGCCGGAACACTGCTCCATGGCGATTTCCATGGGGCGGTGCGAGAAATAGGCCATGACGCGCGCACCCGCGGCGGTGCCGGAAAGTTCGGCGGGGAGCTGCCCTTTTATTGCCGAAACCAACGCGTCGTTCTGCTCGGGCGAAACCGTGCGTTCCACGTCAAAACTGCGCACCGCGGCTACATCCTCCGCCTTTGATAAAGTGGAAAGGGGAGTTTGGGCTGCAACAAAAAGAGAAACCTTAGTCAGGTATTCCCTAGCCTCATCATTATCAAACATCTGGGAAATTAGGGAAGCCTGCTGGTCTATGGGATAAGACTGCATATCCTGCAACTTATCATTAAGTTTGCTCCACATTTCTGTTCTTGGCACTTTGTCCGAATAATACCGCACATCATACACTAACTTTAATTGTTTGAGATACCTGAGCATTTCCGCCCTGTCCGCAGGGGACAGGTAATCCCAACCCCAATGCTCCGAGAAAGCGTGGTAATTGTTAAAATCACCGCGTTCGACCAAACCACGCATCTGCTTTCTGGCTATGACGGACAATATGGCGTTTCTCTGCGCGAGATTGAGTTTTTTCCACCATTGCGCCGCCGCGGCAAGATTAAGTTTGGGATCACCGTGATAATCGGCGTAATATTTTGCCAGCACCATATCAAGAGTTCCAAATTCCTTGGCGTCAATTGCGAATACGCGGCTCTGTTCGCGCAAGGCCAGAAGTATTTTTTCGCGGCTCTGTTTCGGCATTTTCGCCCGGTATTGCTTAAGCCATTTGATAGTGAGATCTGGATTCGGGCCGAACGCCGAGCCCGGAACCGTGCCCATCCCGGTGTAGGGTTTTTGCATAAGCCGTGCAGTAAACGCAGCGTTAAGCTGGGGAGTGGAAAGAGTCACGGCGTATTTATCCGCCAGATTTACCATATCCCTTATAGCCGCGGCTCGCGAAACGAACCAGGCTTCGAATTTCGGACTTTTGGTTTTGATATATGCGCGGAAACCAGAATCCCCCATGCATTCTTCAACAATAGCCGGACTCAGAAAATTCACGCCCTCGACACATTGCTTGAGTTTGGGCTCGTATACATCATCAGGGACAGCGAAGGCGGCAACACACAAGCAAAGCGGAACAAAAAAACTCACGATTCCAAACCGCAGTAACGCCGCGCCTCGCGCAATACAGCGCGAAGCAGAATTTGCGTATGAGTAGTTCATGCGGGCTGTCATAACGGCCTCACTTAGTCCTGACTGACGGAGTTAAAGTCCACTTTAAAAAATCGTCCCACCTCGAAATGCGAGCGGCCTTGGTGTCGTCATAAGACGGACGGTAAAACCGCGCGGGCAGGTAAACCGCTATACCGCCGGCATCTAATGCAACTCCCATGGATGTGGAAGAATAACTGGCTGACACCGCGTTGCGTATCGCTTCGGAAACTGCGGAGCATTGCCCCGCCAGTCCAGCCGCCCGGAACTCGGGGGTTTTGCCCAGCAGGGTCACGTAATCCGCAAGATCAACGGACATGGGATGATTACCCGCATCAGGCATGCTGTCATATCCTTTAAAGCCCAAAACCTTCCTCTTGGCGAGGCTGGCCTCACTCCGCAACGCGTCTGACAAGGGAACCTTCATGACAGCGTCCGCCCAGCGGTTTATCGCAGAAACCACGGCGCTGATCTTTGAAGTCATCACCACGGATAGAGTGTAGTTCCTGTCGCCGGAAGACGCCGCCGACAGTTTTCCATAGTGTTCCCGGTAGCTTGTCACCATCAATGCGCCAAACCCCATCGGCTCCATGGAACTGTTGTTAACCAGCCCCTTGAAAATTTTCGCGTAGGGATAGCCATCCTCGGGCTCCACGTCTTCAGACGCCACAACAAAATCCGCGTAATCCTTAATTTCGACCAGCACCTCCAGCATAGCCATATAACACGCGTCAAAAGCCAAAACGTCAATTTTGCGTCCGGTGCGCGCGGAAATTCGCTGAAGCGACATGCCCAGCTCGTTTATCCGGATTTCATTCATGCTTAAATCATTACCGGACACGGCAAGCTCTGCGCCCTTGTTGCTGCCCCACAAATCCATCCAGCCATACCCGTGGTTCCACATTACAAGGGCATAATGTTTCGCCGGATATTTTTTCATGGCCCAAACGGCGAAATTGGAGAAAGAGGTCCACGCGCCCATATCGCAGGTTATGCTTTCCACGGGCTTACTCATCTGTCCGCTGCCGGGATTCGGATTCCGCTGGACGAGATACCGGTCCGCCTTTTCATTATTCTCAATGGTTCCATACTGAACGACGAAAGCGACTTTGTCGGTGGAGCCGACCTCCTCCATCTTTTGCAAATCCTTCTTCGCGGCGGGACTAAGGCTGTTCTTGCCGCTCATATATACCATAACAGTCCAGTCCCGCTCCGGTTCGGCATAGGCCGCGCCTTTTTTAATCACGGCGGAACAAGCCTTCGTGCCTGTGGGTATGGGCTGAGGATTGAATAGGCAGGTGCAACGCCTCCCTCTAAGGCATTTGCAAAATTTGCCAGGGAGAAGAGAACGCCGCAGATGATAGAGACAAAGAAGTTTTTCATAATCTTGCCTTTGATGATTATACTTATATTATATGCGCGCCGAAAGATAATACCATAGGCCAAAGGCCCAGATTTACTTACCCGAAGGACCTATAGAAGTAGTTATTTTACGCTATTATAACCAGTTGCGGCAGGGGATAGAGGCAAGGACTCGGGCTCGTTTAAGAAAGTCCATTGCGCCACTGCATTTGGGGAAGAAAGAACAACCGGTTTTTTACCACCGGCAAAAAACACCGCCGCCGCGCCTTTTACGCCGCTTATGAAATCCGCGGCCTTGTCCGCGCCCATGAGGAAAATCCCGGTTGAAGAATAGAAACGGGACGTTTCTGGAAAGTAAACCGTCACGCCGGAAAAATCTTCCACGGGCCGGCCTGTTTTCGCGTCTATCACGTGGCAATACTTTTTTCCGCCTATTTCGATATAGCGGACAAACACCGCCGTGGTCAAAACCATGCCGGACGGAATATCGACACGCCCCGCCAGCTGGCCCGGTTTTTCCGTATCGAAAATCCCTATTTTCCAAGACTCGCCATGGGACGCTCTGGTATGCTCTCCGCTTTCCCATATAAGGATATTGCCGCCCAAACTTAAAAGCGCCGAAGAAGCGGCAACCCCGGAAGCTTCAATTGTTTCCCTGCCTTTCACAAGCGCATATTCCTTGATCAGCCCGCCCAGATTGACCGTTACGTCTTTTTCAAAACGCACCGTCATATTTTGGGGATTCAAAACCACGGCGGAATAATCCACGCTTTTGCGCGCGTCCGCTATTTCGGCGGGGGAAGGCAGGCGGTTTTGCGCCGCGCAATCGCGCCAAAGCTGCCATAAGGGAGAAAAAGTTATATCAAACCGCCCTCCCGTCAGCTCGCCATAACTAAGGCCGGCTTCCAAAAGCGCGTATGTTTCCGAGTCAATCTTAACGTCCTGTTTATATGCCTCCGCGTTTATGCGGGACAGCTCGCTGTCCGGCGAGTAAAAATCGTATTTTGCGTCCAGCCGTTGCCATTGTGCGAAAATTTTGTCCGCCAGTTTCCCGGCGGCGGAGTCGTCGCCGCTAAAGACGGTGACACGGGCTTCCGCGCCCAGAATATTTTTTTCCGTTTTTGAAAACGCCGGCGTTGTTTCCGCCATTCCCGGACCGGCGACGAACAGTACCGCCAAACAAACAACCGCGAATCTGCATGATTTTACCATGAGGCTATTATACTTTATATAAGGAACCCAATAGCCGGCGGAAAATTCTTGCAAAAAAGAAAAATATTTGTTTAGCTTGTAGTAGCGGCAGCCACACAAACGGTTTCCGTTGAATCTACCAAAAAAGCAAACAGACAATGGAGGGCAGTATCAATGCTTAAGAAATGCTTCGCAATCACAGCAATAGCGGCGTTTGGTTTAACAGGCTCCGTTTTTGCGGCAGGTGCAGTGGATTTTGACAATGGTGTCGCGATAAGCGATATCGTTAATTCGGACAGCTTCAAAGATATTGAAACCCCAAAAGTTAAACCGGGCGCAACCGCCGAATGGACGATCATGGTGTTCGTCAACGGCAAGAACAATCTTGAAGAGTTCGCTCTTAAAGACATGAACGAAATGGAAGCAGTTGGTTCCAACGCGAAAGTTAACGTTGTCACCGAAATCGGCCGGATCAACGGCTATAGCAGCGCCGACGGAAACTGGACCGGATCCCGCAGATATCTGGTCAAGAAAGACACCAACGCCAACGCCATCACTTCTCCGGTTGTGCAGACAATCGCGAAAGCGGATATGGGCGACTGGAAACATCTCGTTGATTTCGCGAAATGGGCGAAGACCAACTATCCCGCAAAACATTATATGCTCATCGTCTGGAACCACGGCGCGGGCTGGGTGAAGCACCCCGGCGCGAGCAAAGGCATTTCCTACGACGACGAAACCAACAACCACATCACCACCCCCCAGCTGGCGCAAGCCCTTGCCGGACTCGGCGGAGTTGATGTTTACGGTTCCGACGCCTGTCTCATGCAGATGGTCAGCGTGGACTACGAAATCCAGAAATACGTGAACTACATAGTTGGTTCCGAAGAAACAGAGCCGGGCGACGGTTACACCTATGACCTGTTCCTTAATATGGTGAACGCCTCCAATCTGTCCCCTGAAGCGGTGGGCAAGGCCGCGGTTAACGCTTACAGCGACCATTACGCCTCCATCAAGCAGAGTTCCACACAGTCTCTGGTCAAATCGTCCGAACTGATACCCCTTGCCCAGTATATGGACGCGTTTGTGACCGCCGTTATGGCCGCCAATGAAAAAGCGCTCGTCAAACAGGCCGCAGGAGCAACCGTCTCTTACGCTTATGAGGACAACAAAGGCCTCAGCCATTTTGTGAGCAACGTCATGGCAAAAACCCAGAACGCCCAGGTCAAGCAGGCCGGCGCAGCCCTTAACAACTATATCGACACGAAAGTCGTTCTCCTTAACAGGACGAACACTTTCCCCAGCTATTATGACAATAAGGACTACAAAGCTTCCAAAGGCATCGCGGTTTACCTGCCCGAGTCAAGCTACAATCCCGCCTAC
>JBAYFS010000050.1:0-12959 GCA_041667045.1 Elusimicrobiaceae bacterium
ACGGAAAAAGAGTTCGGGAGCGCGGAAAGCAGAATAAAGGTTTCAAAACCGCTGATGGTTAAAAGCGCTTTGCCCCGTTTCACTCGGACGGGGGACAGGTTCACAGCGGGCGCGGTTGTCATAAACTATTCCAGTTCGCCTGTGAGCGCGGTTGTGGCGATGAGTGTTGCCGGGGCGGTGGTTTCTTCCTCTGCGGAGGTCCGTGTACTCGCGCTTGATCCCGGCACGGGCAAACGCGCCGACTGGAGTTTCTCGGCTGTTTCGACAGGCGCGGCGACGTTCATTTTCACGGCGCGGGCCGGTGCGGAAACGGACGGCGAGAAGGCAGAAATCATGTCCGTCTTCGGCGAACTGCCGGAAACGTCGGCTGTTTCCATGGCGGTCAGGCAGGTGTTTGTGCAAACCGTAACGCGCCCGCCTCTGGCGGCAAGCGCGGACGTGGAAATAGCGCTGTCACCCAGCGTTTTGTCTAAACTTGGCGGCGCGGCGCTCTATCTTGCGCGGTATCCGTACACCTGTCTGGAACAGAAAGTGTCCAAAGTCTATCCCGTTCTTTTAAACGCGGAATTCGCGGCGGATTTCCTGCCGTCGGACACGGGTGTCCTCAAAGCGGACGCGGATAAATTATTTTCTTCGCTCGGCGATTATGCCGGCCCGGGCGGCGGGTTCTGCTACTGGCGGAACGGTTCCTACTCGGACCCCTGGCTCACCGCCTATGTGCTGGAAGCTGTTCCGCTGGCGCGCAAAAACGGGTTCCGGGTGGACGAAGACGCGGTTAAGGCGGCGGCCGCTTTCCTTGATAAATATGTGAGCGGCGGCGGCTCTTATGCGGACGATTTGAATATTCGCGCGCAGGCGCTTTACGCGCTGGTTTTAAACAAGCTGGAACGGCCTGACGTTTTCACAAAGCTTTATGCGGCGCGCGGCAAAATGTCGGCCGCGGGGCTGGCTTACCTTTTGCGCGGTTCGGCAAAGCTCAATCTGCGCGCCGATAAAGGCGCGGAGCTCTCGCGGATGCTTTATAACCGCTTGCGGTTGTCCGGCGAAACCTCTTTTTTCGAAGACACCGGCGGTAACGCGTGGACTCATCCGTCCGGCGTGAAGACGACCGCGCTTTCCCTGCAGGCGCTTATGGAAGCGAACGGGACCTATCCCGCTATTGAAAGCACGGTCCGCTGGCTTGTCCAGATGCAGAAAAACGGCTGCTGGAACAACACTTCCGATACCGCCGCGGCTTTGCGCGCTTTGGAATACTACTACGCGTCGGTTGAAGAAGGGAGAGGAGATTTCTCGGCGGAGGTGTCGGTTCTGACCGTTCCGGAAAAAATTCTCATGAAACAGGATTTCACGGATCTGGAGCCGCCGTCTGTTTTTCAAAAGTTTTCCATAACGGACATTACCGGTTCTTCCGCTTCGGCGAAAGTGAGATTCTCCAAGGATGGCGCCGGCGTTCTTTACTGCACCATGCGGCTTAACACCGTGCCCAAAGCCTATCCCGAACCGCTGGCGCGCGGTTTTTCGCTAAGGCGGAGCCTCGCTCCAGTTGCGGGCGGCGGACTCAAAGCGGGTGGGCGCGCGGAGATAACACTGACCGTGAACACGGCTCAGGACCGTTATTTCGTCGCGCTTGAGGATTTCATTCCGTCGGGTTTTGAAATAGTGAATGAAGGCATAGCGGCCGAAACGGGCGCGGCGGACGGCGATTCAGATTCGGACGGCTACGACTACGGCTCCGGTTTTACGCACGTGGAAAAGTATGACGACCGGCTGGTGGCTTTCGCGGACTATCTGCCCGCCGGGGAACACCAGTACAAGTATCTTGTGCAGGCCGTTGCGCCGGGTAATTTCACCCGTCCGGCGGGCCGGGTGTCGTGCATGTATGAGCCGGAGGTTTTCGGCAGGACGGCTACGGAAAATGTCGTTATAAAATAACCGGCGGTGAAAATGTTTTTCGGAAAACGCGCGTTTCTTTATGCCGCGGCCTGCGCCGTTGTCTGCGCCGCCGCGGCGTTCGTTTATTTCGCGCAGGAAAAACCCGGGCGTCGGGCGGATACCGATTATTCAATCCGCGTGACCGGCGCGGACGGCGCCCTGCTCCGCGAATATCTTTCCCCTTCCGGAAGCTGCCGCAGACCGCTGGAGCCGGACTCTGTTTCGCCGTGGCTGCTGCTGGCTTTCGTCGCCGCAGAAGATAAGCGTTTTTTTGAGCATCCCGGCGTTGACGCGAAAGCCGTTTTGCGCGCTTTATGGCAGAACGCCAAGGCGGGGGGCACGGTGTCCGGCGCGTCCACCATCACCCAGCAGCTGGCGCGCGCGCTGCAACCACGCAGGCGCAATCTCGCGGGAAAAATCAGGGAAATGCTGCGCGCTTTGAATATCGAGCGGGAACTGGATAAAAAAGAGATTCTGGATTCTTACGCGAATTCCGTTTCGTATGGGAACCGGATAAAAGGCGCGCGCGCCGCTTCGGAAATATATTTCGGAGTCGCGCCGTCGGAACTGACTCTTTCCCAGGCCGCGTTTTTGTCCGGTATACCGAAAAGCCCGGCGAAATACGATCCGGTGCGCCGCTATGCCGCCGCGTTGCAAAGGCGCGATTCGGTGCTTTCCAAAATGCTGGCGGCGGGCTATATAACGCCGGAGCTGTTTGACATCGCGTTAAACGAAAAAATCATCGTCCGTTCGCCGGAGAAAATCTTTATAGCGCCGCATTTCGCCGATTACGCCGTGCGCCACGCCGCCGCGCAAACGGAGGAAATACGCACTACCGTTGATCCCGTTCTTCAGGCCGAACTTGAGCGCATGGTTTCCGCGCATATTAAGAGCCTGCGTGAAAACAATGTCACAAACGCGGCGGCGGTGGTGCTGGACAATAAGACTGGCGAGGTTAAAGCGTGGGTGGGTTCGGCGGATTTTTTCAATAGCGCGAATGCCGGGCAGGTGGACGGCGTCGTCGCGCTTCGCCAGCCGGGTTCGGCTTTGAAGCCTTTTGTGTACGGGCTGGCGATGTCTAAAGGCAAACGCGCGTCCGATTTGATAAACGATACCCCGGCGGCTTTGGAAAACGGTTTTATCCCGAAAAATTACGACCTGCGCGAACACGGCTTGGTTCGCCTCCGGGAGGCGCTGGCCTGCTCGTATAATCTGGCGGCGGTGTCGGTGGCGCAGGAACTGGGCGCGGCGGCGATACTCGCACACTTGCGCGCGTTCGGGTTCGGCACGCTTTCCGAAAATCCTGAATATTACGGCTGCGGCATCGCGCTTGGCGACGGAGAGGTCCGGCTTATTGATCTGGTGAACGCCTACGCCGCGCTGGTCCGTTACGGGCAGTGGCGGCCCTGGTCCGTTTATAAAACCCGGCCCGCGCCGCTCAAGCGCGTCTTAGACGAGCGGTCGGCTTATCTGGTCACTGATATTCTGTCGGACAATAACGCCCGGATTCGCGCCTTCACGCAGGATTCGCCTTTCAATATGCCTTTTGCGTTCGCGGCGAAAACCGGCACCAGCAAGGATTATAAGGACAACTGGGCTGTCGGCTATACCCCGCGCTGGACGGTGGGGGTTTGGGCGGGAAATTTCGACGCCTCGCCCATGCACCGCGTGTCGGGTATAACGGGTGCCGGGCCGCTGCTGCGTTCGGTCGCGCTGGCGGTTTACAAACGGTATCCCTCCGGCGCGTTTCCAAAGCCCGCGGGCATTATGGAAGCGGATATTTGTCCCGATTCCGGCAGTATGGCGGGGCATTTTTGCCCCGTTTCCATCCGGGAAGTGTTTTCCTCAAAATATCCGCCGGACCGGGAGTGTCCCGTCCACCGCGCGAAAAAATTTGTTCCGGCGGCCCGGGCACTGGTGAAAAAGCCTGCCGTCGTGTTTCCGAAAAACGATGATGTTTTTGTGATTGACCCTTCTCAGGGCGGCGACGCGCAGGAAATAAAATTTCAGGCCGAAAGCCCGTACGGCGCGCCTTTCGCGTGGTATATAGACGGCCATCTCGCGGAAGGAAACGCCGCAGTTCTCTGGTGGAAACTGAAAGCCGGCGAACACAGCGTGCGCTTTGAGCAGGTGGACGCCGACGGCGTTAAAAAAGCGCCGGCGGTAAAATTCCGTGTAATCGGCTTCAAACTTTTCAAAAATTAACAACCGCGATGGATAAAGGCACGACAGGTCTTTTGGCCTATCAATAATTAGGTCTTTTGACTCTTGGAATGTCGGCGCTGATATCATATGATTGGAGTATAAACGAGATAGTTTAAGCGATGTATAAAGGAAAGGAAAATGAAAAAACTTATGTATGTTGTTGCGTTATTATGTTCGTCGGGAATCATTGCCCAAGCCGGGAATGTGCAGAAGGATCTGGCGCGAACCTCGGATTTAAGCAAGGATACAAAACTTGCCTGTGAAAAACTGCTGACTCCTCTGGCGGGGAATTCGGAAAGGAAACTTACCATCCAGCAAGTGCAGAATGCAATTAAAGTGCAGGAAAAAATTGATGCGGAATTAGAAGGAATAATTGATAATTTATTGAACCAATCATTCCAGAAAAGTTCCGCCGCCTCCAATGCCTTGTCAAACAGTTTACAGAACGGCGGAGCCAATGTTCCCGCATTGAACGACGCGCAGACCATTACGGAAAGGACCACGGCCGTAACTAATATAAAGACGGAACTGCGGTTCAGGCCAATAGTAACGACCATGAGCAAGTGGATAAAAGAAAGCAAGACCGATTATGTTATGATTCCCACCAGGGCAGACGCTCAACTGGAGTATTCCTTGCTGAAATCGCAAATGCCCGACTATGAAGCGGTATTGAAAAAAATGAAAGACACCAATCAAACGAAAAGCGCGCTTTATGCCAAGATGATGAAGCAGTACGATGAAGTACAGTCACGCTGCGCCTTTCTGAGAGATGTTCTTGAATAAAGATTCTTTCCGGTTGTAAATAAAAGCGCCCGCGTAAACATTACGCGGGTGCTTTTTATGATTTGCGCCCACAAAACCCCGGTGCGTTAGCGGGTGGATGGAGTGTGCAACCCTGCGAAAGTAGAGCAAACTAAGTTTGCGGTAAAAGAACTCCCCCGGCTTACGCCCGGGGAGTTTCATGAATTACGCCCACGAAAGTTCGGTGAGCCGGCGGTAAAATTCCGCGTAATCGGCTGCAAGCCTTATTGAGATCCTATCGCTTAAAAGAAAACAGCCGCCAACGGGGCGGCTGTTTTTTGTTGTGTATTGACGTTTTAGAATTTGCCTTTTTTAGTGTGGGTTCCGGTGTGTCTTTCGGGGCCAGTGTTTGCGCGGTCGAAAAACGCCACCAGTTCGATATGCGCCGTCTGGGGGAACATGTCCACCGGCTGGACGGTGTGCAGTTTGAAGCCGCAGGAAATTAGCACGTTCGCGTCCCGCGCGAATGTTTCCGGATTGCAGGAAACATAGACGATATTCCGTATGGACGGGTGTTTCAGCCGGATAAGAAGGCTTGATTCGCAGCCCTGCCGGGGCGGGTCGATGACGACGGAGGCGGTTCTGTTTAATTTCCCGTAAATGTCGGCCGCGAAAACCTTTTCAGCTTTGCCCGCCACGAACGAGGCGTTTTTAATGTGGTTTTTTTCCGCGTTTTTGTAGGCGCAGGCCACGGCGCCCTGATTTTCCTCAATGCCTATCACCCATTCGAACCTGTCGGCGGCGAGAAGCCCTATCGCGCCCGCGCCGCAGTATATGTCGTAAAGATACGGCGTCCTTTCGCCCATAGCCAGGAAATCGAGCGCGGTTTTAAACAGCACTTCCGCCGCGCGGTTGTTGACCTGCAGAAACGAGCCGGGGTAAAACATGAAATTAAGGTTGCCCAGATTTTCCGTCATCAGGCTGTCGCCGTAGAGTTTTTTCCATTCATGGCCCAAAACCACGGGTGTGCGTTTTTTCTGCACGTTGATGTAGACCGACACTATTTCCGGCACGGCGTGAACCAGTTTCGAAACCGCTTTTTCAAGGCCCGGCGCGGTTTCGCCGGAAGCCACCAGCACTACCATGGCCTGGCTTTTCGAGTTGGTTCTGATGAAAATGTGTTTAAGCCAGCCGAAACCCGTGACCGGGTCGCACGTGGACCAGCCCATGCGGGTTATGATATCCCGCAATACCTTGAGAATGGTGATGGTGAGTTTCGGCTGCACAATGCAGTCTTCAAAAGGGACGACGTGGTGCGAACCGGGGTGGTAAAACCCTGTGAAAGTGCGGTCGCCTTTATTGACGACAGGAATCTGGCTTTTGTTCCGGTACCGCTTATCCACCGGCGAGGGGATCGGCTTGCGTACGTCTATGCCGTAAATGCCCGCTTTTTTAAGGCATTCGTCCACAATCTGGCCTTTGGCCTTAAGCTGGTCTGGATAATCCAGATGGCCCATATCGCAGCCGCCGCACCATAAGGTTTTGCCGGGGGTGAAGTGGATGGGGCAAACCGGTTCCTTGCGTCCGTGCCCGTGCTGGACTATGCCGGTGATAACGCCTTCAAAAATTCCTTTTGAGTTTTTGCCGGTGATTCTGACGTCCAGAATATCGCCAACCGCGGCGTAAGGCACCAGCACGTGTTTGTTGCCGTGCTCGGTTTCGCATATGGCCAGGCCGCCGGTGGTGAACCGCTGCGCTTTCACGCGGAAAATTTCGCCCTGCTCTTTTACTGGTTCGCGAACCACCGCTTCGCGGGCGGGTTTCTGCTCGCCTTTGTAGAAACGGAAGTTTTCCTGCGGTTCGCTTTGCTGGTTTCTGCCGCGGAAGCTGGTGTCTTTTTTATTTTGCATTATTTGGTCGCCGCGGCGGGGATTTCGGTGAACAGGTTGTCTTTATATTCGTGAAGCCATTGCCGCTGTTTTTTGTAATCCGGGCAAAACTGCTCTACGAACTGCCAGAATTCAGTTTTGTGGTTTAAGTGTTTGAGATGGGCCAGCTCGTGTATAACGAGATAGTCAAGCACGGAGTCCGGCGCTTTGATTATGCGCCAGGAGAAATTCAGGTTGCTTTTTTCAGAACAGCTGCCCCAGAGCGTTTTCTGGTCTTTCACGCAGATGCGGTTAAAGCTTACGCCCATTTTTTCGGACCACATTTTGACGCGTTCCGCCAAAACTTCCTCAGCCAAGGTCCTCATCCAGTTTTCGAGCACGGTTGCGGGGTTTGTTTCGCTGTCGCAATGCACGCAGATGGCGTTATCGCGTTCCAAAACTTCGCCGGCCACGTCGGGGTCCTGCACAAGGATATAATCGCGCAGCGTGCCTTTGAACATGATTTTTGCCGCGGGGGGATTTCCTTTTTCGGCAGTGGTTTCTTTTCCGAAAACTTCCGGCAAGTCGGCCTTCAGCTTCTGAATGAAAAGCTGAATTTCGCTTATGGTGGTCGCCGTGTCTACTTTTGTTTCGTTACCCATTATTACATTATACCTTAAATGCGGTTCCGGCGGCCGCGCGGCAAAAAGCCGGAACGGAGTGTTCCGTTCCGGCTTTCCGTCAAAGGGTATTCGTTATTTTACCGGCAATAGGAAATACTGGTATTCAAGAGAGGAACTTTTTGTTGTCGCACTGTATACGCATCCGACGATTTTCCCGCTTTCCCGGTCAAATTTCAGCCGGATGCTGAATTTGGCGTGGTTAAAGGAAATAAAACCGTAGGGTTCCAGTTCTCCAGCCATTTCACCGGTTGAAATTTCGCCCGCGTCGGGCGTGGTATAGCGCACCGTGGCGGTGGGAATGGCTATAGTGTCATTGCCTACGGAGATGGTGGCCCGCCCGAAAGTGATGGTAAGGGGGGTGGTTTCCCGCGCCACTTGCTCTCCGGATATTGTCTGCAAAAAATAAACTCTGGAACTGACCGTTACGGTTCCCGAAGGAAAGGCGTCCGTTTTAAGCGCTACGCCTTTGTTCCACGACTCCACGCATTCGCGGTAATACGTGCGGTCCTGGAGATAGGTCTGGTATTGCGCGGGAGTCATACGGCTTTTCGCGGGGGTTCCCGCCGCTAGCGGCGGAAGGGAAAATAAAGCGATAATCGCGATGCTAAGCAGTTTTTTCATTTTCGGCGGCTCCTTTGTTGGTTAATCTAATTATACACTTTAGGTACGCGCGCTGAAAGGGCTAAAAAACCTATGGGCGATCCGGTCAGGATTTATTGTGCCGGGCGGCTAGTTTTCGCGCGTGGGCTTTCTGGGTTTCCCAGGTGCCGTAAAGGAAGCCCTGCCCCATGAGTTCATCTATAAGTTTTTCATAAAGGCGCAGGCTGGGGTTCGGTTTTTCATTCGCGAATGGCGTGCCCGGCAGCGGCATGAAGGTGTGCGCGTGGATTTTAACACGCGGGCCGGCGATTTCCTTTATGAAATTTATGGAAAGCCGCGCGTCCTCCGGGGTTTCACCCGGCAGGCCGAAAATGAAATCCAGATTCGCCTTCAGCCCGGCCTCCGTAGTGATTCGTACCGCCTGCCTTATTTCCGCGGCGGTATGGTGGCGGTTTGAAAGCTTCAACATCCGTTCGCTGCCTGACTGCGCGCCGATTATAAGGTTATCGTTCGCGGCGTATTTTTTAACCAGCGACACGGTTTCCCGCGTAACGTGCTCGGGCCGGACTTCCGAAGGGAAGGAACCGAAAAATATTTTCCCGCCGGGCGCGGTCGCCTCTTTCATGGCCTGCAACAGATTTTCAAGCTCGGGCAGGTTTAACCGCAGGCCGTCCGGCGAGCCGTAGGCGAAAGCGTTGGACGTTATGAGCCGCGCGTCTATAAAACCCACATCGCGCATGATTTTAAGCTGCTCCGCTATTGCCCGCGGCGAGCGGTGCCTTATGTTCGGCCCGAAAAGGCGGGTAGTCTGGCAGAACTTGCAGCCGTGCGGACAGCCGCGGCTTATCTCAACCGCGCCGTATTTCTCATATTTTTTCGCGATGGACGGGTACTTTTCTATGTCAACCTGAGCGCGGGCCGGGGTTTTTACGAAAACTCCGTTTTCGATAAACGCGATGCCCCGCACGGCGTCGCGATTTCCGTCCGTGAAAACGGCGGAGAGGATTTCAGGAAAAGTTTCCTCGCCCTCACCGATGCACGCGATATCCGCACCCGCGTTGAGGACGCTTTCCGGCATAGCCGTGGCGTGCGGCCCGCCCGCGATGATTTTAAGCTTTGCACCGAACTCCGCGCGCAGGAGCCGCGCGTTTTCCGCGAAAGTTTCAAACCGGCTGGAAAAAAACGAGAATCCCGCCGCGCACAAAGCGTTTTCCGCCAGAATTCCTGCGACGCGGGCCCGCAGAGCATTTATATCCGGCTCGAAGTGCAGGCGGGTTTTTGCGTCGTCCTGGAAAAGCTCCAGCGCGCCCGCCAGGGCGTTAAGCGAGAGTTTGTTTTCCTTTGTTTCAAGAAACACGCAGTTACGCATAAAATGTACAATTATTGTACTATTTGTCCACTTGGAGCGTTTATGAGGTTAAGCGGAAAGCCCACGGTTTATTGTATTGACGGACTTAATTTTATCCGCAGCTATGTGCTGCCCGGCGCGGGTTATAAAAATGACGATGCCTGCGCCCGCGACGTGCTCGACTGGCTGGAAAACGTTTCCTGCACCGGCAAATTTTCCAACGCCGAGTTCCGCGTGGTGTTCGACGGTTCTTACCGCAACGTGGGCCCGCTTGTGCGGGGCCGCGTGCACGCCGGTTTTTCAGAAGGCGAAAGCGCCGACGATGTGCTGCTGGAGCAGGCTTTATACCTGAAGGATAATTCGTCTTACAAGGTCTGGCTCGTCACTTCGGACGGCGGGCTAGCCTCCCGCGCGCGGGAGGCGGGGGTGAAAGTCATGTACTGCCCAGTTTTCTGTGACGCGGCTGAAACCGCGCTCAATTCCGAAAGCAGATGATTTCGCGCAAATAAAAAAACCCTCCGCATTGCGCGGAGGGTTTTTTGTTGCCTTAGATTCCAATTACAACGCTTTCACGATATCTTCGGTGACTTTTTTCGCGTCCCCGAACAGCATCATGGTGTTGTCTTTGTAAAACAGTTCGTTGTCTATGCCGGCGTAGCCGGAATTAAGCGAGCGTTTGATGAAAAGCACGGTTTTCGCGGACGCCACGTCCAGAATCGGCATGCCGAAAATCGGGCTTGTGGGATCGGTTTTCGCGGCGGGGTTGGTAACGTCGTTCGCGCCGATGACGAAAGCCACGTCGGTGGACGAGAACTGGCTGTTGATGTCTTCCAGTTCGGCGACTTCGTCATAAGGCACGTTCGCTTCCGCCAGCAGCACGTTCATGTGGCCCGGCATTCTGCCCGCCACAGGGTGAATGGCGTAGCGCACCTTAACTCCTTCTTTCTTGAGCTTTTCGCCCATTTCCTTAAGCGAATGCTGGGCTTGCGCCACGGCCATGCCGTAGCCCGGCACGATGATAACGCTGCCCGCGTTTTTGAGCAGGAAGGCCGCGTCGTCCGCGCTACCGGATTTGACGTTGCGGTCCGCGCGCGCGGCTCCGCCGTGCGCGGTTTCGCCGCCGAAGCCGCCGAGCATGACGCTCAGAAACGGCCTGTTCATGGCGGTGCACATGATGTAGCTCAGAATCGCGCCCGAGGAACCGACCAGCGCGCCCGTGATGATGAGCAGGTTGTTGTGCAGGGTGAAGCCTATGCCGCAGGCCGCCCAGCCGGAATAGGAGTTAAGCATGGATATGATAACCGGCATATCCGCTCCGCCGATCGGAATAATGATAAGTAGCCCGATCAAAAACGAGAGTAGCGCCAGCGCCCAGAAAATGCCGGGATGCTGCACGTTGATAAGCGTGACGACCAGCGCGATTGCCGTAAGTCCCAGCACGGCGTTAAGCAGATGCTGGCCTTTAAACGTAACCGGTTTGCCGCTCACCAGGCCCTGCAGTTTGGCGAACGCTACCACGGAACCGGTGAAAGTCACCGCGCCGATGGCAACGCCAAGGCTCATTTCGATAATGCTGGCGGTAAAGATCCGGCCCGTTTCCGGGTTCATTATGCCGAACGCTTCGGGCGCGAAGAACGCCGCCGCCGCGGTCAGCACCGCCGCCATACCCACCAGACTGTGGAACGCCGCCACCAGCTGGGGCAGGTCGCGCATGTTGATTTTCAGCGCGATGAACGTGCCCGCGATGCCGCCCAGCGCGATGGCCAGGAGGATCAGCCCGTAAGACTGAACCGACGGATTGCACAGGGTGGTGATAATGGCCAGCAGCATGCCGGCTATGCCCAGCGCGTTGCCGCGCCGCGCGCTTTCGGGCGAGGACAGGCCGCGCAAAGCCAGAATGAAACAGACGGCCGATATGAGATATAAAACAGCGGATAAGGTTTCGCTCATACACCCTCCCGTTTCTTTTTCTTAAACATTGACAGCATCCGCTGCGTCACGATAAACCCGCCGAAGATGTTGACGGAAACCAAAGCCACCGCGATAACGCCCAGCAGTTTTGAGCCGTGCATTATTTCCGGGCCCGCCGCGATGAGCGCGCCGACTATAATGACCGACGAAATAGCGTTCGTCACCGCCATTAGCGGCGAATGCAGCGCGGGCGTTACGCTCCACACTACATAATAGCCGATGAAAACGGCCAGCACGAACACTGTAAGCGCCAATACCAGCGGGCTTGCGCCCGCCGCATGCGCGACAGTCATGGGTACTTGTATGTCCATTAGTTAATCTCCTTAAATTAATCCGCGAGCAGCACGTTCCCGGCTTTCGCCACGAGAGTGCCTTTGATTACTTCATTTTCCATGTTGTAAACGAGCTCTTTTTTCTCGCGGTTGTAAATCTCGCCGAAGAAGGTGAGAATATTTTTCGCGTAGAGCGAGCTCGCGTCCTGCGCCAGCCTGCCCGGCACGTTCGGGTGCGCGATTATCTTCACGCCGAACTTCTCCACTACTTTGCCGTGCTCGGTCAGTTCACAGTTGCCGCCCATTTCGGACGCCAGGTCCACGATAACGGAACCCTGCCGCATGGTTTTAACCATGTCCGCGGTTATGAGCACGGGCGCTTTTCTGCCGGGGATGAGGGCGGTGCAGATGGCCATGTCCTGCTTTTTGATGGTTTCGGCTATCACGGCGGTCTGCTTGCGTTTGAAATCCTCGCCCATTTCCTTGGCGTAGCCGCCTTTGGTTTCGGCGTCTTTGGTGGCTTCGGGATCCACTTCCACGAATTTCGCGCCGAGGCTTTCCACCTGCTCTTTTACGGCGGGCCGCACGTCGAAGGCCGACACCACCGCGCCCAGCCGCTTGGCTGTCGCTATGGCCTGAAGGCCCGCCACGCCCGCGCCGAACACGCAGACTTTCGCCGGCGCAATTGTTCCGGCGGCGGTCATCATCAGCGGCATGGCGCGCCCGAACTCGTAGCACGCGTCTATAACCGCGCGGTAGCCCGCGAGATTCGACTGGGACGACAGCACGTCCATGCTCTGCGCCCTTGAAATGCGCGGCATCAGTTCCATGGCGAAAACGGACAAGCCCTGGGCGGCGCAGGCTTTAAGAGTGTCTTTGTCCGTGCGCGCGTCCATGGTGGAAATAAGGACGGTGTCTTTTTTTATGATTTTTATTTCTTCAGGGGACGGTTTTTTGACCTTGAGGACCAGATCCGCTCCCGCGTAAAGTTCTTTCGCGTCCGCGGTTATCTGGGCGCCGGCGGTTTTATAATCCTCGTCCGAGAATGACGAAGCAGTTCCCGCGCCGCTTTGCACGCTTACGGCAAAGCCGGCCACGATAAATTTTTTCACCGTTTCCGGCGACGCCGCGACCCTTGTTTCATAGGGCATTATTTCCCTGGGTATTCCTATTCGCATAAACTTCCTCCTATTTCAGTAGTGATTATACCATAATGCCGGAATACGGGTAATAATCCCGCGCAATGCGTGAAAAGAGGTGTTTTGGCGTTAAATCAGCGCGGTTTTTTCCGGATCAGGGTTTGGAAAAAAAGTTCCGGTTCGCGCGCCATTTGGGCGGC